>LDXP01000030.1:2637-29761 GCA_001443385.1 Candidatus Rokubacteria bacterium CSP1-6 | reverse complement strand
AGGGAAAGTTACCTGAGCCCTCTCCCCCAGTGGGGGAGAGGATAAAGGTGAGGGGGGCAGGAAGAAGTGAGGGACATCATCGGCATGGAAAATACTGTCCTTAACGAGATGACGTGGGACGCGGAGGCGGGGCGGCTCCTGTTCAAGGATGTCCCTTACCTCCTGATCCGGCCCGAGACGCTGGTCGCATTGCAGAAGGCGGTGGAGGCAGAGCTGGGCGAGCGGGCGGGCGAGTTGCTGGCGCGTGGCGGCCATACGGGCAGCGCGCTTTCGACTCGCCGTTATCGAGAAGCCTTCGGGCTCGGGACAGAGGAAACGGCGCGCTTCATCGTGAGGATGGGGCGTGAGATCGGCTGGGGGGACTTCAGGCTCGAGCGCCTGGACTTCGGGGCGCGGGAGATGGTCGTCAGCGTGGGACGGTCGCCCTTCGCCGAGGCCTACGGTCCTGCCAGCCGCCCCGTCTGCCACCTGATCCGCGGTGTGGTGGCCGGCCTGGCGGAAGGGAGCTTCGGCGCGCCCGCCCAGGCCCGAGAGGTGGAGTGCCTGGCGATGGGTGCCAAGACCTGCCGGTTCCACGCCACCGTCCGAAGCGGCTGATGGAGTCAGGATGCGCATAGGCATCGACGTGGGCGGGACGTTTACCGATGTCGTGCTGGTGAATGACGCGACCGGGCAGATCCACTACGCCAAGACCTCCACGACGCCCGGCAATCTGGCCGACGGCGTGCTGGCCGGCATCGAGAAGGTGCTGGCCATCGCCAAGAAGTCGATCGACGACCTGGCCTACATCGTCCACGGCACGACCATCGGCACCAACGCGCTGATCGAGAAGACCGGCGCGCGGACGGGCCTGATCACCACCGAGGGGTTCGTGGACGTCCTCGAGATCGGCCGCTGCCAGCGTCCGAAGGAGGGGATGTACGATCTCTCGGTCGACAATCCGCCCCCGCTGGTGCCGCGCGACCTCCGCCGGCCGGTCAAGGAACGGATCGACCGCGACGGGACCGTCGTGACGCCGCTCGACGAGGGCACGGCCGAGGCGGCTGTGGACGTCCTGCGAGCGGGCCGGGTGGAGGCGATCGCCGTCAGCCTGCTCTGGTCGTTCGTGAACCCGGTCCACGAGCGCCGCCTGGCCGACATCATCGCCCGGCGCTTCCCGGGCGTGCCCGTGTCGCTCTCGAGCACCGTCGCGCCGGAGTTCAGGGAGTTCGAGCGCACGTCGACCACCGTGCTCAACGCTTACCTGCAGCCCGTGACGGCCGCCTACCTCGACAGCCTCTCCGCCCGGCTGGCCCGGCAGTATGGCCGCGAGCTGGACGTGCGCATCATGCAGGCCAGCGGGGGGTCGATGACCATCCGGGACGCCCGCGAGCGGGCGGTGAATATGGTGAACTCGGGGCCCGCCGGCGGCGTCATCGCCGCGAGCTTCATCGGCCAGCTGACGGGCTTCGCGCAGGTCATCGGCGTGGACATGGGCGGCACCAGCTTCGACATCTCCCTCATCGACCGCGGCCGGCCCCCCGTCAGCTCCGAGCGGTCGTTCTGCGGCTATCCGGTGCGCATCCCCGTGATCGACCTCGACAGCATCGGCGCGGGCGGCGGGAGCATCGCCTGGATCGACCCTGGCGGGGCGCTGAACGTCGGGCCCCGGAGCGCGGGCGCCCAGCCGGGCCCGGCCTGCTACGGGCGCGGCGGGGAGCGCCCGACGGTCACGGACGCGAACCTCCTGCTGGGGCGGCTCAACCCGAAGTATTTCCTGGGCGGCGAGATCTCGCTCGACGTCGAGGCCGCCCACCAGGCCATCCGCCAGCACGTGGGGGATCCGCTGGGCATGTCCGTCGAGGATACCGCCGCGGGGATCATCCGTATCATCAACGCCACCATGGTCAAGGGCATCGCCGTGAACTCGATCGAGCGCGGCCACGACGTGCGCGAGTTCGCCCTGGTCGCCTTCGGCGGAGCCGGGGCGCTGCACGCGGGGGACCTGGCGGATGAGATGGGTATCCGCACGGTGATCGTCCCGACCCTCTGCGGCAACCTCTCCGCCCTGGGGCTGTTGGTCTCCGATGCGCGGCACGACCTTGTCCAGACCTATGGCCGCCTCGCCACCGAGAGCCAGCCCGAAGATCTTTCGAGACGGTTCGGGGACCTCGAGAAACAGATCCTGGAGCGGCTCAGGCGGGACGGCTTCCCTCCCGACCGCATCGAGGTGCTCTGGACGGTCGATGCCCGGTATGAGGGGCAATCTTACGAGATCAATGTCCCGGTGGCCCACGATCTCGACCTCCGCGCCCTGGCCCGCGACTTCAACGCGTTTCATCAGCGCCTCTACGCCTACAGCTCCCCGCAGGAAAACGTCCAGCTGGTGAACCTGCGCGTGACCGGCATTGGGCGGGTTCCGCCGGTGCGCCTGAAGCCCCTCGGCGGGGGGGCAGGCGCCGGCAGGCCTTCGGCCGCGGCCAGGCCGAAAGCCCACCGGCCGATCTTCTTCTTCGGCCGCGGCTTCGTCGAGGCGCCGGTGTATGAGCGGGACCATCTCCCGGTCGGAGCCGAGGTCGCCGGCCCCTGCCTGGTGGAGGAGTCCATCGCCGGGAGCGTGATCACTGCCGGCTGGATCGGGCGGGCCGACGAGTACGGCAACCTGATTCTGAGAAGGCAGTAGATGGCAGCCGTCGATCCGATCACGATGCAGGTCGTCCGGTACGGCCTGGAGCAGATCGCGGACGAGATGGGCTACACCATGATGCGGACCGCCCGCTCGACGGTCATCAAGGAGGTGCTGGACTTCTCCTGCGCCCTGGCGGACCGCCAGGGTCGCACCATCGCCCAGGCCCACCACGTGCCGATGCTGGTGGGGAGCCTCGACATCACGATGAAGCGCGTCCTCGAGCACTACGGCGGGGGGGCGGAGCGGCTGGAAGAGGGCGACGTGGTCATCTCCAACGACCCCTACCTGGGCGGCCAGCACGTCATGGACATGCAGGTCTTCGCCCCGGTGTTCGAGGAGGGGACGCTGATCGGGCTCGTGGGGAACATCGCCCACCAGGTGGACATGGGGGGGATGGCGCCGGGCGGGGTGGCCGGCGGCATGACGGAGATCTTCCAGGAAGGGATCCGCTTCCCGATGATCAAGTTCCACCAGCGAGGGGTCGAGAACCCTGAGGTGATCCGCATGATCGCCACCAACGTCCGCATCCCGGAAGTCACGCTGGGGGACATGCGGAGCCAGGTGTCGGCCGCCAGCGTCGGCGTGCGGCGCTTCAAGGAGATCTACCGGAAGCACGGCCCCGCGACCTTCCAGTCCGCCGTGGACACCCTGCTGAACTACAGCGAGGAACGGATCCGCCAGGGGCTCCGGCAGATCCCGGATGGCACCTACGCCGGCGAAGACTTCGTGGACGACGACGGCATCGGCGACGAGCCGTTCCGGGTGGCGGTGACGATCGAGAAGGCGGGAGGCGGCATCGCGGTGGACTTTGAAGGCACCAGCCCGCAGGCCCGGGGCAACATCAACTGTCCGATCGCCTCGACCTACGCGGCCGTGTACTACGTGGTGATCGCGCTGTCGGATCCTCACGTCCCGCCCAACGCCGGCGCGTTCCGGCCGGTGGAGTTCCGCATCCCCGAAGGGACGGTCGTCAACCCGCGCCCCCCCGCCGGCGTCACGGCGAGGACCAACACGACCGCCAAGATCGTGGAGGCGATGATCCGCGCGCTGGCGCAGGCGGTGCCCGACCGGGTCGTTTCCGGGTCGCACGCCCAGAGCACAACCTGCGGCTTCGTCGGCTACCACCCGCGCACCGGCAAGCGCTTCTCCTTCACCGACATCGAGGTCGGGGGCGCTCCCGCGCGCCCCTACCGGGACGGCCGGGACGGCCAGGATTCCCACCTCGCCCGCTTCATGAACACGCCCATCGAGGCGGCGGAGATGGAGTTCCCCATCCTCGTGGAGCGCTTTCAGTTCCGGCCGGACTCGGGCGGCGCCGGCCTGTATCGAGGAGGGCTGGCCGTCCAGCGGGACATCAGGCTGCTGGCCGACGCCTCCTTCGCCCGCTACGCGGATCGCCACAAGTTCGCTCCCTGGGGCGTGGCGGGGGGCAAGGACGGCGCGGTCGGGGAGTTCGTGCTGAACCCCGGCCGCGAGGGCGAGCAGCGCGTCCGATCGAAGGGGCTCTCCGAGCTCCGCGCGGGGGACGTCGTCAGCCTCCGCCTGCCCGGCGCCGGCGGCTTTGGTGACCCTCTCAAGCGCGACCCCGAGGCCGCCGCCCGCGACGTCAGGGAAGGGAAGGTGAGCCGCGAGGCGGCGCGGCGTGACTACGGAGTGGTGCTGAAGGCGGACATGACCGTGGACGAGATCGAAACGGCCCGGCTGCGCGGGACCGGGCAGACTTAGATGTTCGGCTGGAGAGCGCGGATCGGCCAGCTGTACCCTTCCGGCGGCCTGTGCGACTTCGAGCCGCAGCGCATGGCGCCGCCGGGCGTCCAGTTTGTGACGACCCGCATGACGTTCAGGGGAACGCGCCTCGAGAACCACCAGCATCTGACCCGCGCCATCGAGGAGCACGCCCAACTGCTGGCCGACGCCAAGGTGGACCTGATCGCCTTCAACTGCACGGCGGCCAGCGTGGTCGCGGGGCCGGAGTCCGTCTGCCGGCGCATTACCGAGGCCACCGGCATCCCGGCCACGACCACCATCCAGGCGGTGTTGGCCGCGCTCGCGGCAGTGCGCGCCCGCCGGCTCGCCCTGGTGACCGCCTACCCGCCGGAAGTCACGGCGGCCGAGGTCCGGTTCCTGGAAGCGCAGGGATTCGAGGTTGCCGACCGGCGGGCGGAGGAATGCGAGCACCCTCTGCAGCAGGCGTCCATCCCTCCGGACCGGTGGCAGGAGATCGCCCTCGAGCTGAAGGACACGCCGGCCGATGCCCTGCTGATCAGCTGCGCCGGCATCGAGATCGCCTCCGTGTTGCAGCGGATCGAAGATGAGTTCGGCCGCCCGGTGATCGCCAGCAATCAGGCCTTGGTGTGGCACTGCCTACGGCTGATCGGGATTCCCGATCCAGTCCACGGATTCGGAGGGCTCCTCCGGAGAGAATTCGACGCGGTGGCTGCATGACCTTGACACCCAGCACATCAGAAGGAGGATAGGACCATGGGAATGACTCGGCGTGGCTTTCTCGTGAATGCAGGAACGACGTCGCTGGTCCTGCCGTGGGCGCGGCTTGCCTGGGCGCAGAAGAAGACCAGCGTGACCATCGCATTTCCGGAGGCGATCACCAGCATGGATCCCCAGCCGGGGAGCCGGAACGTGCCCCGGGAGTCCTTCTACCAGGCGGTCTTCGACCGCTACCTGGGCCAGGACCGCCAGCTCAAATTCCAGGGCGGGATTGTCGAGGCCTGGCAGTACACCAATCCTGAGAAGACTGCCATGGACATGAAGGTCCGCCAGGGCATCAGCTTCCACGACGGCTCGGCCCTCACCGCCGAGGACGTGGCCTTCAGCCTGAACCGGATGCGGACCACCGCGCCGTACTCGGTCGTCTACAAGAACATCACTTCCATCGAGATGCCGGACCGGTTCTCGCTCCGACTGAAGTTCGGTGCCTATGACCCCGCCTTCACCAAGTGGCTCGGCTTCCTCGCAGGCTTCGTCCTCCCGAAGGCGGCCTTCGAGAAGGCCGGCGCCGAGGAGTTTGCCAAGAACCCGGTGGGCTCCGGGCCCTACAAGGTCGTACGGTTCGTTCCGGGAAGCCTCCTGGCGCTGGAAGCTTTCGACAAGTACTGGAAAGGGGCCCCGCCGATCAAGCGGGCAATCTTCAAGGTCGTCGGGGATCCGACGGCCCGGCTCTCGGAGATCCTTTCGGGGGATTCCGACATCACGCTGGAGGTCCCCGTAGAGGAATTCAACCGCCTGGCCGCTCAGCCCGGTCTGAAAGGGGTGAAGCAGCCTGTTACCGATGTCGCCGCGCTCTTCGTCTCCCCGCGCTTCGAGCCGTTCCAGAAGGAGGAGGCCCGCCTGGCGGTCCACCATGCCATCGACAAGAAGACCCTGGTGGATAAGGTGCTCCTCGGCTTCGGCATCCCCCTGTCCACCACCGAGGCCCCGCTCTACGAGGCCTACACCGACTTCAGCTTCCCGTACAACCCCGATCGCGCGCGCGACCTCCTCGGCAAGGCGGGCTACTCGAAGTCCAACCCGCTCCGGCTCAAGGCCATGACCACCAAGGGGGCAAAGACGAAGGACTTCGAGGTCATGACCGCCATCACCCAGATGTGGAAGGACGTGGGGATCGAAGCGGAGCTCGAGATCATCACCATCCCCCAGTTCTTCCAGCACCGGAGCGCGAAGACCATCGCCCCGCTCGCTCTCTACTTCTGGTCGAATTCCACCGGCGACCCGATTAACTCAGTCGGGCACATGACCCGCAACAAGGGACCCTTCAAGGTCTGGGAGTCGCCCGACGTGGACCCGAAGGTGGACCCGATCTTTATGGAGACTGACGAGCGCAAGCGCATTGGAGCCGCCAAGGAAGCCGCGCGCTACGTGATCGAGCGCGGTTACATCATCCCGCTGTACCAGGTCGTGATGCCGGTCATAATGAAGAAGGACCTCGTGTACGAGCCCTACTCTCAGGGGTTCGTCCTCCCTCAGGATATGTCCTGGACATGAGTGTCCGGTATCTGCTCGGCCGAGTCGGCCTGGCCCTGCTCTCGCTCTGGGGAGTGACGGTGCTGGCGTTCGTTGTCCTGCGCGTCATCCCCGGCGACCCCGCCCTCCTCATGGCCCCCGTGGGGGCGAGCCAGGCCGACATTGCCGAGATCCGGGCCCAGTTCGGCCTCTCGGGTCCCATCTGGCTTCAGTACGTGGCTTGGGTCTGGGGAACCGTACGCGGCCGGTTCGGCAAGTCGCTCTGGCTCCAGCAGGACGCCATCCGGGTCATCCTCGAGCGGCTGCCGGCGACGCTCGAGCTGGCCCTGGCGGCCCTCGTCCTCGCGGTGGCAGGAGGCATCCTCGTCGGCGTGCTGTCGGTCCTCTGGCGCCGCACCTGGTTCGAATCCGCGACCCTCGGCGTGGGCACCCTCGGCCTGTCCATCCCCAACTTCATCTGGGGACTCCTCTTCATCGTCTTCTTCGGCGCCCTCCTCCGCTGGCTCCCGATCTCCGGAAGGATCGCCCCGGATTTCGAGATGGCTCCGCTGACGGGGTTCCTGCTGGTCGACACGCTGCTGCGGCGGGACCCCGGCGCCTTTGCCTCCGTCACCGCCCATCTCATCCTTCCCGCCGCGGCGCTGGCGCTTCCGCTCCTCGCCGTCGTCTTCCGCGCCGTCCGCTCGGACCTGCTGACTGCCGTCAACGAAGAGTACGTGGTGATGGAGAGGATGAAGGGCCTAGGGGAGCTCCGCATCATCTTCTGGCGGGCGCTCAAGAACGCGCTGATCCCGACCACCACCCTGGTGGGAGTCCAGTTCGGCTTTCTGATCGGCGGCACCGTCCTGATCGAGGCGATCTTCTCCTGGCCCGGGATCGGCCAACTCACCCTGGCGGCCTTCCAGTACCGGGACTTCCCCCTGATCCAGGGGATCGTGGTCGTCTATGCGGTCACGGTCATCCTGACCAACTTCCTCGTCGATCTCGGTTACGCCTTCCTGAATCCAAAAGTCCGCTACGCATGAATACCTCAGAGGGGGGCTCCGCCCCCCTTCCGACACCTCCCCCCGAGGGTTGCGCTGGCAAAGCCAGCGCTCGAACGGACGCGAGCTTGCTCAAACGCCGGAATGCGAAGCTCGTGGGGGGGGTTGTCATCGGCCTGGTGCTGTGCCTGGCGGCGGTCCTGGCCCCCTGGCTCACTCCCCACGATCCGAACCGCCAGGATCTCTCGGCCATCCGGCAGCCGCCGGTCTGGATGGGCGGGGCGTGGGACCATCCCCTCGGAACCGACAGCCTCGGGCGCGATCTTCTCTCCCGCCTCCTCTGGAGCTCCCGGGTCGCCGTGATGGTGGCTGTGGGCGCCACGCTCTGCGCGGCCGTGATCGGCACCCCTGTCGGGCTCGTGTCCGGCTATTTCCGGGGACGGGTGGATACCGTCCTGATGCGCGTCGTGGACGTGTGGATGTCCATCCCCGCCGTGCTCCTGGCCATCGCCCTGATGGCGGTCCTCGGCGTGGGGCTCCTCAAGGTGATCCTGGCAATCGTGCTCGTGGACTGGACGCGCTTCGCCCGGGTGATCCGGGGCGAGGTCCTGGCGCTTCGCGAGCGGGAGTTCGTGGAAGCCTCGCGGGCCATCGGCCTGGGCCCGTTTCGCATCATGGCCGAGGAGTTGCTCCCTAATCTGGTGCCGCTGCTGATCGTGCTCGCCTCGCTCGAGATGGCGATCGCGGTGGGCGTGGAGGCGCTCCTCTCCTTCGTCGGGCTCGGCGTGGAAGCCGCGGTGCCGTCCTGGGGAAGCATGATCGCCGAGGGGCGCGGGTACCTCCTCGTCGGGTGGTGGGGGATGACGCTCCCGATGCTCGCGCTGGTCGTCACGGTGGTGGGGTTCAACCTCCTGGGCGAGGGGCTCAGGGAGCGGCTGGACCCGCGCCTCCGCACCGAGGCGGCCCGCTGATGCTGCTCCAGGTCAAGGATCTGACCGTCCGGTATGGCGGGCACCTCGCAGTGTGGGAGGCCGGCTTCACCCTCGGGGAAGGGGAGGTTCTCGGCCTGGTGGGCGAGTCCGGGGCGGGAAAGTCCACCATTGGGCGCGCCCTCCTGCGCCTTGTGCCCGAGCCCGGCAGGATCGTGTCCGGCGCGATCACCTTCAAGGGGCGCGACCTCCTCGGGCTCCCCGAGGCCGAGCTGCGCGCACTCCGGGGCGCCGAGATCACCCTCATCCCCCAGGACCCTCTCGCCGCGCTCAACCCCGCCTTCCGCATCGGGCTCCAGGCCACAGACGCCCTGGCGATTCACCGCGGGCTCTCCCGGCGGGAGGCGGAGGGCGTGATGGCCCGGCTCCTGGCCCGGATGGGGATCCCCGATCCGGAGGACGCCCTCAGGCGCTATCCCCACGAGCTCTCCGGCGGGATGCGCCAGCGGGTGCTCATCGCCATCGCGTTCTCCTGCGGTCCGAGCCTCCTGGTGGCGGACGAGCCGACCACCTCGCTGGACGTGACGACCCAGGCCCAGATCCTCCGGCTCCTGGACGGGCTTCGGAGCGAGACCGGCGTGGCGACCTGCTTCATCACCCACGACCTCGGCGTCGTCGCCCATCTCACGCACCGCGTCGCCATCCTCTACGCGGGCTGTCTCGTCGAGCAGGCCCCCACGGACAGGATCCTCGCGGCGCCGCTCCACCCGTACACGCGCGCGCTCGTCCGGTCCCTCCCTCTCGACGGGATTATGCCCGCGCTCCAGGGGCCTCCACAGGCCTGCCCGTTCAGCGACCGCTGTCCGGAGCGCATGGCCATCTGCGACACGGCTCATCCCCCGCTGAAGAGCGTTGGAGCGGGCCACCAGGTCGCCTGCCACCTGTACTGAGATGACGGCGCTCCTCGAGGTCCAGAACCTCAAGACCCACTACCGGCTGGGCGGCTGGCTCAGCCGGCGGAGAGTTCTCCGCGCTGTGGATGGCGTGAACCTGACCCTGGCTGCCAGGCAGACGCTGGCGGTCGTGGGCGAGTCAGGATCCGGGAAGACCACCCTCGGACGGACGATCCTCCGCCTGGTGGAGCCCACGGACGGGAGAATCATCCTCGACGGCCAGGACATCTCCCGTCTCTCCCAGGCCCGACTCCGGCCACTCCGCCGCAGGATGCAGATCGTCTTTCAGCACCCCTACGCCTCTCTCAACCCGCGCAAGCGCGTCGGCCAGATCGTCGCCCAGCCGCTTCGGGTCCACCGCGTCCCCGGCAATCACCGTCGGCAGGTTGGCGAGCTGCTGGAGCGCGTGGGACTATCCGCATCGGCGGCGAAGCACTATCCCCACGAGTTCTCGGGCGGCCAGCGCCAGCGGATTGCCATCGCGCGGGCGCTCGCGCTCAGACCCGACCTGATCGTGCTCGACGAGATCACCTCGGGGCTCGATGTCACGGTGAAGCTCAGGGTCCTGGCGCTCCTCAGGGAACTCCAGGCGGAGTTTCACCTGGCCTACCTCTTCATCTCCCACGACCTATCCGTCGTCCGAACCGTCAGCGACCGTGTCGCGGTCATGTACCTGGGCCGGATCGTGGAGGAGGCCCCGACCGAGGCGCTGTTCGAGCGCCCGCTCCACCCCTACACGCAGGTGCTGAAGGCCTCGATTCCCGAGCCGGCGGCGCGGGGGAACTGGAATCCGCCGGTGCTGGTCGGCGAGGCGCCGAGCCCCGTGAACGTTCCGCCGGGCTGCCGGTTCCACCCCCGCTGCCCCTTGGCCCAAGCCGTTTGCCGGGAGGTAGAGCCCGAGCTTCGCGAACTGGCCCCCGCCCACCGCGTGGCCTGTCACCTGGCCGAGGCCCCCCCTCACTTTTATCCTCATCCCCCTCACCCTCATCCCCCTCACCCTCCCCTCTCCCCCAGCGGGGGAGAGGACAAAGGTGAGGGGGAGGACAGGTGAGGGGGAGGAGACCCCTCAGCGTGTTCCAGCCCGAGATCGAGACACTGAGCCGCGAGGCGCTGGTGAAGGTCCAGCTGGAAGGGATGCGGCGGACGCTGGCGCGCGTGAAGACCAATCCGGCATACCACGCGCGCCTCGGACGCGTGAACCCCCACGACATCAGTTCGCCGAAGGACTGGGAGCGGCTCCCCTTCCTGACCAAGGAAGAGCTGCGCGACGCCTACCCGTTCGGGCTGGCGTGCGCGCCGCGGGAGGAGTTCCTTCGCCTCCACATGAGCTCGGGCACCACGGGGAACCCCATCCTCAACCCCTACACGCGGGGCGACATCGCCCAGTGGGGCGAGGTCATGGCCCGCTGCTACCGCGCGGCGACGGTGACGGCCCGCGACATCATCCAGATCACGCCCTCCTTCGGCCTCTTCACCGGCGGCTTCGGCTTCCACTACGGGGCCGAGCGGCTGGGGGCGATGGTGATTCCCATCGGCGCGGGCCGCACCATCCTCCAGCTGAAGCTCATGAAGGACCTCCAGGCCACGGTCCTCACCGCCATCGCCACCTATCCGCTCCGCCTCATCGAGGTCGCGCGCGAGGAGAAGTTCGACCTGGGCGACCTCCGCCTCCGCGTCGCGCTGCTGGGCTCGGAGATGTGGTCGGACCCGCTGCGGGCCGTGATCGAGCGCGAGCTCCGGCTCAAGACCTTCGACATCGTCGGGATGACCGAGACGGGTGGCCCCGGCATGGGGATCGACTGCGAGGCCCGCGCCGGCATCCATCTCTGGGAGGACCACTTCTACGCCGAGATCGTGGAGCCGGCGAGCGGGCAGGTGGTTCCCGACGGCACCGAAGGTGAACTGGTGATCTCCACGCTCACCCGGGAGGGGCTCCCCCTTGTCCGCTACCGCACCCACGACCTGACGCGCGCCGTCAGTCGCGAGCGTTGCGACTGCGGCCGCACCCACCTCAGGATCGACCGGCTGCGCGGCCGCACCGACGACATGGTGGTCTTCAAGGGGGTGAACTTCTACCCGCGCCAGGTAGAGCAGCTCATCCTCCAGCACGAGGGCGTGAGCCACGAGTACCAACTCCAGCTGGACCGCGGCGAGGGCGGCGACCGCATGACACTCCTGGTGGAGGTGAGGCCGGAATTCCACGCCGAAGAGGGGGAGCGGCTGCGCCGGAAGCTCCGCGACCTCCTGGGGCTCAGCCCGGAGATGCGCTTCGTGAAGGAAGGCGAGATCCCGCGCCCGGTCGGCAAGGCCGTCCGCGTCGTGGACCAGCGCTCCAAAGTATGACCTCCCTCGTTCCGCTCTTCAGGCCGCGGAGCGTGGCGGTGGTCGGCGTCTCCCGCAACCCTGCCAAGCTCGGCCATCGCCTCCTGAAAAACGTCCTGGACGGGGGCTTCGCCGGCTCGGTGTTCCCCGTCAACCCCAGCGGCGAGCCGATCCTCGGCCTGCCGACCGCGACGAAGGTGGCCGACCTGCCGCCGGACATCGACCTGGCCCTCGTAAGCCTCCCCGGCCCTGAGGTGCTGTCTGCCGTCAAAGGACTCGCCGTCCGCCGCGTCAAGGTGGCGGTGATCCTCTCTTCGGGGTTCGGGGAAGTGGACGCTGAGGGACGAGCCCTTCAAGCCGAGCTGAGCGCCGCGGCCACGGAATCCGGAATGAGGCTCGTCGGCCCCAACTGCATGGGCGTCTATTCGAACCCCGGCCGGCTGAACGGCACCTACTTCTGGGACCTGCCGCGGACGGCGGGCGGTATCAGCGTCGTCTCCCAGAGCGGCGCCTACGGTGGGCTGATCATCCGCCACCTGGGCTCCCTCGGCCTCGGGCTTTCCAAGTTCCTCAGCATCGGCAACCAGGTTGACCTCGAGATCGCCGACCTGCTGGACGATCTGGCGGCCGATCCCGAGACGACGCTCATCGCCGCCTTCATCGAATCCGTGCGCGATGGGAAGCGCTTCGTCGAGGCCGCGCGGCGCGCGACGCGGCGCAAGCCAGTGGTGGTGTGAAGGGCGGCAGGACCGAGGCCGGGCGGCGGGCGGCGGGCTCGCACACGGGGGCGCTGGCCGGGACCTTCGAGGTGTACAAGGCGGCCTTCCGGGCCGCAGGCGCAGTCGCCTGCGTGGAGACCGAGGAGTTCTTCGACGCCATCCAGTGCCTGGCCGCTCACGGGCGTCCGTCGCCGAAGGGCAGGGGAGTGGCCATCGTCACGGTCTCGGGCGGCCCCTCGGTGATCGCCGCCGACACCGCCGAGGCCGTGGGTCTCACCGTCCCCGCGCTGCCGCCGTCTGTGCGCCAGCGTCTCGGGAAACTGCTGCCCTCCTTCGCCGCCCTCGGCAACCCCGTGGACCTGACGCCCCAGGTCGATCCGGCCCGCATCCCCGAGGCGGCGCGCGCGGTCCTGAGCCAGGCAGAGATCGCCGGCGCCGTCGCCATCAACGTCGGCCTCGACCTCCCCGAATTCGCCGGCGGCTTGATCGAGGCATCACGCTCCGCCGGAAAGCCTCTGGTCGCCTGCGCCGTTGACGTCCCCGGCGTCGCCGAGAAGTTCAAGGCCGCGGGTGTGCCGGTCTATCCCACACCCGAGCGCGCCGTCCGCGCCTACCGCGCCCTGCTGGGGTCAGGCATGCGTTATTGCGTTACGACGAGGCCCCGGGGGGCCTTGCGGATCGCCGCTCCCCTCCGGCGGGCGCTCGAGACGGGCAGGGGGCCCCTACCCTACGACACCGCGCGGAAGATTCTCACGGCTTACGGCGTCCCCTTCTGCCGGGAGGGACGCTGCGCCTCGGTCGCCGAGGCCCTGAGGGCGGCCAAACGCCTCGGCTACCCCGTCGTCCTCAAGGCCGAACGGCCGGGCCTCCTTCACAAGACGGAGGCTCAGGCGGTCAAGGTTGACGTCCGCACGCCGGGCGAGCTTCAAGCCGCCTGCCGGGAAATGACCAAGCGCCTCGGGCCGGGTCCCTTCTTGATCCAGCAGCGGGTCGGGCGCGGCGTCGAGCTGCTCGTAGGCGGCAAGCGCGACCCGACCTTCGGCCCCGCGGTGGTGTGCGGCACGGGGGGAATCCTGGCGGAGGCGTTGGGCGACGTCTCCCTTCGCCTGGCACCTCTGGGCCCCGCGGAAGCGCGAGAGATGTTAAAGGAAGGTCTGAAGAGCCGGCTGCTTCAGGGCGTCCGGGGAATGCCCCCGTGCCACCCCGAGCCCATCGTGAAGATCCTCCTGGCCGTGAGCCGTCTCCTGACCGACCATGCGCGGATCCAGGAGCTCGACCTCAACCCCATCATCGCCGCCGGCAAGAAGGCCCTCGCCGTGGACGCCCTCCTAGTCCTCGAGACGCAATAAGTCATGCCTGACCCCGGGGATTATGTCCAAGTTCGCCTTTGGGCGAACTTGACATAATCCCCCTTATCGGACGTTCTTAGATCCCCACGTCTAGGCTGATCCTGATGGCCGCATCCACCCGGTTGATCAGTTCTGGCGGGAGAACCCCGACCCGGCGCCGGAGGCGGGACTTGTCGACGGTCAGGATCTGGGCGAGGTTGACCATCGAGGGCTTCTTGAGGCCCCCTTGGCCCTGTTTGAGGGGCACGGTCACCGGATAGATCCGGATCGTCGAGGTGATGGCCGCCACGATGATGGTGGCAGCGTACTGATTCCCGACGTCGTTCTGGATGACCAACACGGGCCGGAGCCCTCGCTGCTCGCTCCCCCGGCCCGGATTGAAGTTCACCATCCACACGTCCCGCCGCCGGGGCACTGACGGGGTCACGTCACGACCTACTTGGCGAGGAGTATAGGAGGAGCCGGCGCACCGATCAACGGCACTAACGCCTGGCTGCCGACAAGGTATGCTATACGTCAAGGCGAAAAAACATGAAAAGAAGGCAGCGTTATCTGGACAAGGTCTCCCTCGCCCGGCAGCTCGGCGGGATTTGGGCAAAGAGACGAGATTTGCCAGATAACGACCGCCCCATCCGCAGACTCCGCCGGGGAACACGCCTGAAGAGACTGGGGCTTGGCTGAGACTCTCCGGAGGCCGGCCGGGCCCTACCGGGCCCGGCTCTCGAGGCTGGCCAGGCGCCCGCGGATGTCGTCCACTCGCCGCGTCTGCGGGAGTTCCCGGAGGATCCGGCGGTAGGTCTCCCGGGCCTCGACCAGCTTGCCGGAGAGTTCTTCGGCCCGGGCCAGGCCGATCAAGGTCTCCTCGTAGAGGAAGTCGGTGCTCTGAAGCCGGGTCAGCGCCTCGCGATACGCGGCGAGAGCCTCCCCGTACTTCCCCTCGGCTTCCCAGGTATAGCCGATCCCGAGCCGGCAGAGCGGGGCCAGGGTGCTCCCCGCGCCCTTGGCGAGCGCCAGCGTGTACGCGCCGCGCGCCGCCTTGTAGGCTTTTGCCTGATAACGAAGGTTCCCCAGATGGTAGGCGGCTTCCGGCACCAGCCGGTTCGAGGGGTAGCGGGCGATGACCTCTTCCAGTTTCTTGATGGCGGCGTCGCGCTGGGCCGCCGTACCCTGAGGCGCCAGGGCGTCCTGGGCCAGCGCCCCGGCCTCCGCCACGGCCTCGAGCCCGCGGGACTGGGCGACCGTGTACCAGCTCCACGCGCCGAAGCCCACGCCCAGGAGGACCAGGAGCGCCACGCCGGCGACGAGGACCCAGCGCCACGGGCCGGCCTCGCCAAGCTCAATCCAGCTGAGCCGCGCCATTCGGCTAGCGGGCAGTGAGCGAGGGGGCGGGCTGCTCGCCCAGCACGGGTGCGGGGCGCGGCGGGCGCTCCACCCAGACTTCGCCCTTCACCGTGGCGCCCTCGGCAGCCGTGAAGCTGCCGCTCTTGAGCGTGCCCGTCAGGGTCCCCGTGGGAAGAATCTCCACGCGGGTGGAGGCCGAGAGATTGCCACGCACGACGCCGCCGATCACGATGGCCGTGGCGCTGATGTTGGCGTCCACCTCGGCGCCTTCGCCGACGTGGACCGTCCCGGTCAGCATGATCTCCCCTTCGAACTTGCCCAGCACCTGAAAGTCCCCCTCCCCGCTCACCTCGCCCTTCAGCACGAGGCCCTCGCCGACGAGGCCGCCGAGAACGATGGGATCGCGCGCGCGCCGCTCGGCGGGCTGCGCGTCGCCGCCGAGGCCGAGGAACCGGAGGACCGCGGAGAAGGGGTTCATGGGGGGCCGTTCAATCGAAGCGGAGCCCGCGGCGATACTGGCGCCCGCACCGGTGACAGCGGAGCCAGCCCCGGTACACGCGCCGCACGAGAGCGCCGCAGTGAGGGCACCGCTGATAGGTCCGAAATCCGTAGTAGAGCCCGATTGCCACGATCACCGCCACGCCGGCCAGGAGCGCCGGCTGGAGAGACAGGACGAAATCCACACGTTCTATGCTAGGGGATGCCCCCGGAGGGAGTCAAGAAAAAGCCGGGCTAGCGCGGTTTTGCCAGGCTTCGGACGTGGGCCACGAGGGCGTGGATCTGCTCCTCTTTCAGGGTGCCGCCCCAGGGCGGCATGGCCGGGGACTTCCCCACCGCCTGCCCGCCCTCCTTGATCGCCCTGAAGAGCTCGGCGTCGGAGATCTTGCCCATGACGGCGGGATTGGTGTGATCGGCGGGCTTCACCGGCAGCGCGGCGGCGGCGGGCCCGTTCCCCTTGCCGTCGGGGCCGTGGCAGCTCCCGCAGTACTGCTTGTAGAGGGCGTCGGCCTGGACCGGAGCCGGGCTTCCCGCGGGGGCGGGCGGCGGGGACCCCGCAGTCGGCGGCGTTGGGGGGGAGCCGCTGTCGCCGCACCCGAAGAGGAGGAGCGTCAGGCCGATCACGAGTCGCCGCATGACCCCTCTTCTATGCCGGCCGCCGCCCCCTGTCAAGGCGGTCATTGACCATTCCCCCTCCCCGGGCTAGCCTAGCCTCCGGAGGTGACGCCATGGCGGCAAGACTCCCCTACCTCGAGCGGGACCAGGTGCCCGCCGAGATCCAGACGCTCTACGACACCGTCCAGAAGGCCGCCGGTCGCGTCCTCAACATCTTCAAGCTCATGGCCCACCACGCGAAGTCCCTGCCTGCGTTCCTCCAGTGGTACCCGGCTCTCCGCGACGGGCCCCTGGACATCAAGCTCCGCCAGCTCGCCTACGTCATGGCCTCACGGGCCAACCGGTGCAACTACTGAGCGACCCACAACACGGCCCTCGGTCAGAGGGTCGGCGTCCCCAAGGAGAAGTTCGACGCCCTGGCGCAATACGCCACGAGCCCCCTCTTCTCCGACCTCGAACGGCTGATCCTCCGCTATGCGGAGGAGATGACCCTGAAGGTGCAGGTAGACCCCGCGCTGGTCGAGGCGCTGAAGCGCCACCTCTCGCCCGAGGCGCTCACGCAGCTCACCCTGACCATCGCGGTGGCCAACTTCACCAACCGCTTCAACGACGCGCTCGGGACCGAGCTGGAAGTCTAACCTCAACCCTTTCCAAGGAGAAGACTCATGTCGAACGACCAGGAGCACGTGTCGGATTCGGGACGCCGCGACTTCCTGAAAGGCGCGCTCGCCGCGGGCAGCGTCGCGGCATCGCTGGGCGCTGCGGGCACCCCGCTGGCCGCCGCCCAGACGCTGCAGCCGGGGATGGTGCCGGGCACCAAGAACCACTACTACGTGCCGGCCAGCGACAAGACAGTGCACTGGGGGTATTTCAGCAAGTCGCTGAAGCCCGTCGTCCAGGTCAATTCGGGCGACTTCGTCACCATCGAGGTGTTGACGCACCACGCCAACGACGACGCTGAGCGGATGATCAAGGGCGACCCCGGGGCCGAGAGCGTCTTCCACTGGGACAAGCAGCGCAAGGGCGTCGACCGACGGGGCGCGGGCCCCATGAAGCCCACGCTCTTCGGCCGCGGCGCGGGCGAAGGGCTCGGGGTGCACATCTGCACCGGCCCGGTCCACGTGCGGGGGGCCGAGCCGGGCGACATCCTGGAGGTGCGGATCATCGACGTGCGCCCGCGGCCGGGCGCGAATCCCCGGCACAAAGGGAAAAGCTTCGGCAGCAACGCGGCAGCCTGGTGGGGGTTCCACTACAAGGAGCTCCTGACCGACCCGAAGCCCCGCGAGGTGATCACCATCTACGAAGTGGACACGGCCGGGGAGAAGAACTGGGCCAAGGCCGTCTACAACTTCCGCTGGACGCCCCAGACCGACCCCTTCGGGGTCGTGCACAAAATCATCGACTACCCCGGCGTCCCGGTTGACCACCGCACCGTGCAGGAAAACCACGGTGTGCTCAAGAACGTCCGGATTCCCATCCGCCCCCACTTCGGCGTGCTCGGCCTGGCCCCGAGCGAGGCGGATATCGTGGACTCGATCCCGCCGAACTACGTGGGTGGCAACATCGACGACTGGCGGATCGGCAAGGGCGCGACGATGTACTATCCGGTGGCCGTGCCGGGCGCGCTCCTCTCCGCCGGCGACTCCCATGCCACTCAGGGCGATTCCGAGCTCTGCGGGACCGCCATCGAATGCTCGCTGACCGGGACGTTCCAGGTCATCGTCCGCAAGCGCGACACACTGGCCGGGACGGCGCTCCAGGGGCTCAACTATCCCCTGCTGGAGACCCAGGACGAGTGGGTGCTGCACGGCTTCAGCTACGCCAACTATCTCAAGGAGCTGGGCCCCAAGGCCCAGAGCGAAATCTACAGTAAATCTTCAGTCGATCTCGCGATGAAAGACGCCTTCCGGAAGATGCGGGACTTCCTCATGACCACCAAGGGCCTCACCGAGGATGAGGCGATTTCGTTGATGTCCGTGGCGGTAGACTTCGGCATCACACAGGTCGTGGACGGCAACTGGGGGGTCCACGCCATCATCCGGAAGAGCATCTTCGCGGGCGGATAGGGACGAAGAGGATCTCCGGGTCGTCCGGCGCGGGAGCTCCCGCGCCGGGCGCCTGGAATCACCGGGCTTACTCGCAGGCCATGAAGGCGCTTGTCGTCGGAATGGCTCTCTCCTGGGCTCTGCTCCCCTTCCCCATATCCGCCCAGGTGATCCAGCCGCGCCTCACCGCGGACGGTAAGACGTTGATCCTGCTGGAGGAGATTCGGGAGCCGCCCGAACAGCGCCAGCCCATGATCACGCTGGAGTTCTCACCCGAGCTCGGCATCCGGCACATCCGGGTGGCCGGAAAGGGCATCGTGCCCCCGGCGGCAGTCAGCCTCCAGTGTGGGGTGGCGACGTGGCCCATTGCCCGCTCTGAAGTCCGCCTGATGCCCGAACAGACCCACGCCTTCTTCGCAGTCGAGAAGGCCGTCGCGGACGCCGTCCTCGCCCGGCCGAGCTGCCGATTGATTCTCGTCGGCGTGCAGATCCCCATCCCCCGGGACCTGCTGCAGGCCGTGTGGGCCCCGCCCCCGCCTCCCGGGGCCGCCCCACCGCCCTCGCCACGATGAGCACTCGGCTCGCTGCCCTCGGCGGACCCATCTTGACTGAGACGACCTCGGGGGATGACCGCAGCGCCATCCTTCGCGGGATCCTGTTCATGGTCGGCGCAACCATGCTCTTCGTCTGGATGAACGCCGGCGTGAAACTGCTCAGCCCGCATCTGCCGGTGGTGGAGCTGATCTGGGCCCGGAGTCTCGGGCACCTGCTGTTCATGGTGGCGATCTTCGCGCCAGGCCACGGGTGGTGGCGCCTGTTCGTCACGCGGAAACCCGCCGTCCAGGTCACCCGCTCGCTCCTGCTGATCTCCTCGACCAGCTTCTTCTTCACCGCGCTGGGCTTCGTGCCGCTGGCCGACGCCACCGCGGTATCGTTCACCGCCCCGATCCTCGTGGCTGCGCTGGCGGGTCCCGTGCTGGGGGAGCGGGTGGGCCTGGGCCACTGGCTCGCCATCGGGGCGGGCTTCTGCGGCGCGCTGGTTATCACCCGTCCCGGCGGTGAGGGCACGAACCCCTACACCCTGCTGGTTCTCGGGAGCGCCAGCTGCTACGCCGGCTACCAGATCCTGACCCGTTACGTCGGGAGCTTCGACTCGCCGGAGACGAGCGTCACCTACAGCGCCCTCGTGGGCACGGTGGCGCTGTCCTGCGTGGTGCCGTTCTTCTGGAAGGCGCCGGACCGGCTCACCCACTGGCTGATCCTGGGAGCCCTCGGAGTGCTCGGCGCCCTCGGGCACTACTGCGTGGCCCGCGCCTTTCTCTGGGGGCCCGCCGCTCGCATCTCGCCCTTCCACTACATCCAGCTGGTCTGGGCGGCCGGGGTGGGCTTTCTCGTGTTTGGCGAGGTGCCGAGCCTCTGGACCTGGGCTGGCGCCGCCATCATCATCGTGAGCGGCCTCTACATCGCCCTCGGAAAGACCCGGGCTACGTCCCCTTCGTCCCGGCCGCGCCGGGGCGGATGACGTGATCCGGATTCGGCCGGCGCAACGGCGGTGCCTGGCTGTAGTCGCCGAACGGGCGGTCGCGCTCGGTGACCGCAGCCCCGACGCCCCGCTTGGCGGCGGTGTCGACGAAGCGCAGGCCGTCCGGCGTATTGCGCATGTAGCCGTCCAGGATGGGACCCAGGAGCTGCGTGGCGTGAAGCCCCATGTGCTCATACGCCTGATTGACGATCAGCTTCATGGCCGCCAGCTGCGGGAGAGGAAGAAGCGCGAGTCGCTTTGCGCACCGCGTCACCTCAGCCTCGAGCTGCTCGAAGGGCACCGCCTTGTTGATGAGGTCGATCTCCGCCGCCTCCTTCCCGCTCAGGGCCTCCCCCGTGAGCGCCAGCCACTTCACTTTCGTGAGCCCCAGGCGATAGATCCACATGCCCGACAGGTAGCAGCCCCAGACGCGCGAGTATGGAGTGCCGATCTGGGCATCCTCGGCAGCGATGACGATGTCGGCGCACAGCGCCATGTCCGACCCGCCACCCACGCACCAGCCGTGCACCTGGGCGACCACGGGCTTGGGGCTCCGCCACAGGCTCATGAATTTCGGAACGGGAGCCGCGAAGGGGCTTGTCGCCCCAAGCATGTCCTTTCCGGGATCCCAGCGGCCTTCGGTGTACAGGAGGTCCTTGAAGTGGCCAAAATCGCCCGAGAAGTCGAACCCCGCACAAAAGGCCCGGCCGGCCCCGCGAAGAACGATGACTCGCACCTCTGGATCGCGGTTCGCTTGGATGACGGCCTGCTCCAGCTCCTCGGGCATGGGCGGCACAATGGTGTTCAGCCGCTCCGGCCGGTTCAGGGTGATCGTGGCAACGGCGCCGTCTCGCTCGTACAGGATGGTCTCGTAGGGCATGGGTAGGCCTCCTTGCGGTCGGTATAAATGATGGTGCCCCCGGGGTGACTCGAACACCCGGCACGCAGTTTAGGAAACTGCTGCTCTATCCACCTGAGCTACGGGGGCGCACCTTTAGCGTCGCATACTTAGCCGGATCGCTGCAAGGGGCCAGGGTGACACTTTTTGACCATCCCTGAAAAACCCCGTCATTAAAGAGCGGGAAATCTGGCCAAGGGGCCTGGAGTTGATCTAAGATTATTGCGCCTTTCCGATGAGTTATCCGCGGGGACGTTCGGACGACAGGTGCACGGGGTCTTGGCATTGAACCTGCAGAACTTCCTACCGGACGTCGAAGATATGAGGCGAGATAGATCGATGCGGATCAGGAATCAGGAGGGCTTCACGCTCATCGAGTTGATGATCGTGGTGGCCATCATCGGAATCCTGGCCGCCATTGCTGTCCCGCTCTATCAGAACATCCAGTCGCGGGCGCGGACGGCGAGGGCCACGGCCGATATTCGGACGATCGCCTCGGCGCTCGTGGAGTACGCTATCGGGTGCGAAGGGCTACCAGGAACAGCCGGTGATATGTGCAATCCGGGCGGCGCGCCCCCCGGCTCCCTGCTCGTGCTCCAGAATAACCCGGTGAGCGGGCAGCCCGTCGGCCCGTTCTTCGCCTCGCTCCCGATTCCCCCTCCCGGCTGGGCCGCGGCTTACGGGATCACCATCCCGGGCCCCCTCGGGCCGGGCACCTTCGAGGTCCGCGCGACGCCTACCAACGGCGACAACAGCGGCAATCCACTCACGGCCCCGTAAGCGCCGCTAGAAGAGATCCGAAGGGTCCACGCCCCGCGCGGCGAGCAGGGCGCGCAGCTTCTTGAGCCCCACGCCCTCGATCTGCCGCACGCGCTTCCGGGAGAGCCCCAGCCGCCGGCCGACCGCCTCCAGCGTCAGCGCCTCCTCCCCGCTCAACCCGAAGCGCAGGCGAATCACCGTGCGCTCCCGATCCGGCAGATCGTCCACGAGCGCCGTCAGGTCCTTCCGTTTCCGCAGCAGGGCGCCAAGCGGCCCCGACGGCGGGATCTCCTCCAGCCCCGCCAGCTGTTCGGGGGGAATCTCAAGGGACCGGGCGACCTCGTCGAGGGAGGGCGGCCGGCCGAGCTCCTGGGTGAGCCGTTCCCGCTCCTTCCGGTAGCGCTCCAGCAAGAGTTCCACGTGCACTGGTAGCCGGAGTACGCGCGCTTGATTGGCGAGGGCCCGCACCACCGCGTGGCGGATCCACCAGGTCGCGTAGGTGGAGAAGCGCGTGCCTTTGTCGGGGCGAAACTTCCTCACGGCCCTGAGGAGGCCCAGGTTGCCCTCCGCGATCAGATCGGGCAGAGGCAGCCCCCGGTTCCGGTAGCGCCGGGCGATCGCAAAGACCAGGCGGAGGTTGGCCTCGATCATGCGCTGCTCGGCCCCGGCATCGCCGGCCAACACCCGGCGGGCCAGGGCCTGCTCCTCCTCGGGGGAGAGCCGCGGGATCCGGGAAATCTCCCGTAGGTACTCGGAGAGGTTGACCGCGGCCCGGCCGGCCTCCGGGGCCGCGATCTCGGCAGGCTCGATCAGATCGTGCGAGCCATCCTCGTTGGGATCCGAATCCCTCATGGCACAGAGGTATCCTCAGGCGGGCTCTCCCCGTCGGTCACGAACTGGAGCTCCCGCTGCGGGAGGAGATAGATGGGATTGAACAGCTTGCCGTTGTTCCGGATCTCGAAGTGCAGATGATAGGTCGAGGCCCGGCCGGTGCGCCCCACCGTGGCGATGACCTGCCCGGCTTCGACCGCGTCTCCCGCGTCCACGAAGTTCCGGAGGTTGTGGGCGTACACCGTCATGAAGCCCTCGTCGTGCTCGAGCTTCACCACGCGGCCGTAGAACTGTTCCCAGCCGCTGAACACCACCCTCCCTCCCGCGGCGGCGAACACCGGCGTCCCCAGCTCCGCCTTGATGTCGATCCCCCCGTGCCACCCGGTTCGGCGCCGCCCGAACGGAGAGCTGATGGGCCCCTCGACAGGCCAGCGGAAGGAGAGCGCCGTGCCGTCCAGGTCGGGGACCGCGAGGACGAAGTTGGCGGGCGCGCGCACCGACGGGGCGGCCCGGCCGCGGGGCGCGGCGCGGGCGCTCCCCGAGGGGATGAGGAGACGCTGGCCGAGGCGCAGGGCGTCCGGCCGCCCGAGGCCGTTGGCGTCGATCAGGGCGCGGAGGCTCACCCCGAACCGCTTGGCGATCCCACTCAGCGTGTCCCCCTCTTTCACGTGGTAGATCGTCCCCCCGCTCTTGGCGGCGGGGACGGCGGGCTTCGGGTGGGCGTGGGCCAAGGTGGGCACTACCACCGCCACCACGCCCAGGGCCAGGAGCCAGCGTCGCATGCGGCGTCTCATGCGTCGAACTCGGCGAAGCGGATGCCGAAGGAAGCGAACCGCCCCGACGGCGGAAGCCACGTCATCGAGACTTTCTCCACCCGCGCCAACGGCGGACCTTTCTCCAGATCGCGGACGAATCCCTCGATGGTGTCGCGCGGGCCCTCCACGCGCACCCGGACGCGGCCGTCCTTCAGGTTCATGACGTAGCCGCGGAGCCCGAGCTGGAGCGCCTTCCGCTGGGCGAAGTTCCGGTAGCCGACCCCGTGCACGTCGCCGTCCACGAGGATCTCCGCCGCGCTCCTCTGGAGGGGCTGGGTCATCTCCTCAGAGATTGCGCTGGCAAAGCCAGCGCTCGATCGGCCGCCAGACGAACGCTTGAGGATGCGACGATGGCGGCGCGGGCAGGGCCCAGGTCGGTCACGATCGCGACGTCCACGAAGGCATGCCAGGAGGGAAATTGGTCGGGGCGACTGGATTTGAACCAGCGACCTCCTGCTCCCGAAGCAGGCGCGCTACCAGGCTGCGCTACGCCCCGATCTTCCACTTGACTCCCGCCGCGTGGGCCTCAGGCCTCCCACCCGTATTTGCCGATCAGCTTGACGAACACGCACCCGGAATCCGCGGAGATCTTCTTTTCCCCACCGACCCGGTCCACCACCGTGAGGGTCTGGGCGAACGGATCCCCGACGGGCAGCACCATCCGCCCGCCCTCCACCAGCTGGTCGAATAGCGGCTCGGGCACCGCCGGGGCCGCCGCGGAGACGAGGATCCGGTCGAACGGCGCCTCATCGGGCCAGCCGAAGGTCCCGTCGGCCGTCCGCACCCAGACGTTCGTATATCCCATCGCCTCCAGAGTAGCGCGGGCGCGGGCCGCGAGCGAAGCGATCCGTTCGACGGAGCAGACCCGCCGCGCCAGCTCGGCGAGGACGGCGGTCTGGTAGCCCGAGCCCGAGCCGATCTCCAGCACCTTCTCGGTGCCGGTCAGATGGAGCAGCTGCGTCATGATCCCGACGATGTACGGCTGCGAGATCGTCTGCCCCTCGCCGATGGGCAGCGGGTGGTCGCCGTAGGCGCGATCCCGAAGCGCCTCCTCCACGAAGAGGTGGCGCGGGACCTTGCGCATCGCCTCCAGCACCCGCGCGTCGGTGATCCCCCGCCGGACGAGCTGCTCTTCGACCATGCGCTCGCGCTCGCGCGCGAAGCGGGCCGTCGGCGGGCCCGGAAGATCGCGCGGCAGGGGCGCCCCCAGCATCAGACTTACCCCTTCCGGCGCGGCCGAAGCTGCGCGTTCAGGGGCGCCTCCCAATCCCCGAGACGCCGGAGCGCCCCGTAGTGGGTGAGGTCGAGGTGGAGCGGCGTCACCGCGACGTACCCGTCCTGGACGGCGATGATATCCGTGGCCTCCCGGTCATCCCACAACGGCGGCCCGGCCCCGATCCAGTAGTACGTCTTCCC
Organism: Candidatus Rokubacteria bacterium CSP1-6; assembly: GCA_001443385.1. Classification (GTDB taxonomy): domain Bacteria; phylum Methylomirabilota; class Methylomirabilia; order Rokubacteriales; family CSP1-6; genus CSP1-6. Next base: position 5,120 of record LDXP01000030.1, on the reverse strand, counting down.
CCGCGGGTCCTTTTCCTCCACCATCTTCTCCTTGTACACCCGGTGGCCGAGCCGCGTGAAGCGGATCCCCTTCGGGCGGCCGCCGGGGACGTTGACGTTGAGCAGCGTCTTGGCGGGGAGCCCCTCGACCAGCGTCCGCATGGCGATCAGGCGCGCGACCTTCCCCGCCTCCTCGAATCCCCCCTGCTCCGGCCCCACCAGCGAGACCGCGATCGACGGGATGCCCAGCAGCGTGCCCTCCATCGCCGCCGACACGGTCCCGGAGTACGTGACGTCGTCGCCCAGGTTCGAGCCGTGGTTGATCCCGGACACCACGAGCTTGGGCTCAGCCGGCAGGAGCCCGAGCACCGCCAGGTTCACGCAGTCCGACGGCGTGCCGTTGACCGCGAACCGCCGCTCCGCCAGGCGATCCACGCGCAGCGGGCGGTGGAGCGTGAGCGCGTGGCCGACCGTGCTCTGCTCCCGCTCCGGCGCGACCACGTACACGTCGCCCAGCGGGGCGAGCGCCTCGGCCAGCGCCGCGAGCCCCGGCGCGTTGATCCCGTCGTCGTTCGTTACGAGCACCAGTGGCGTTGACATAAAAAAGGGCAGATCGGGGAATCTGCCGGCCTACGGGAGAAATTGGTCGGGGCGACTGGATTTGAACCAGCGACCCCTTGCACCCCATGCAAGTGCGCTACCAGGCTGCGCCACGCCCCGGACCATGAAGCATTGTACGGGAGCGAGCGGGTGAACTCAAGGGCCGCGGCCGCGGTGATCGCGCGTGAGGAGGGAGCGGATGGCCTCCAGGCGGCCGCGCATGCGCTTGAGGGCTTCGCTAGAGGTGGAGTCCTGGATCGGCTCGGCCTCCCCGCGGGATTCGGCCAGGAGGCGCTTCTTCGCGCCCTCCAGGGTGAGGCGCTCGTCGTAGAGGAGGGATTTGATCCGCACGACCAGCTCCACGTCCCGCTTGCGGTAGAGGCGCTGGCCGGCTTCGTTCTTCTTGGGATGGAGGAGCTTGAACTCGGATTCCCAGTAGCGGAGGACGTAGGCCGGCACGTCGGTGAGGTCCGCCACCTCCCCGATCCGGAAGTACAGCTTATCGGGAATCGCCTGGGCCATGGCGCCCGACGGTCGCTACTGGTTGATCCGGGCTTTCAATCCCTTGCTCGGCTTGAACGTCAGCACCCTTCGAGCGGTGATCTCGATGCTGGAGCCCGTCTGGGGGTTGCGCCCGCGCCGGGACGCCTTCTTCCGGATCCGGAAGTGACCGAACCCGACGATCTTCACATCCTCCCCGCGCTCGAAGCATTTGGAGACGAGGTCGAAGACCGACTCCACCACCGCTGCGGACTGCCGCTTCGAGAGCCCGTGCGCCGCGACCGCATTGATCAGATCGTTCTTCGTCAGGGGGATCACCTCCCTCCCGTTCCGACCGTCTCGCGGACCCATGCCACGTAGGCCGGCGAGCCGGATTCCACGGGCAAGGCTAAGATCTCGGGAACCGAATACGGGTGCAGGGCGAGGATCCGGCGCTGGAGGGCCGCGTAGCGCTCGCGGCCGGTCTTGATGACCAGCAGCCCCTCCCCTTCGTCCTGGAGCCGTCCCTCCCAGAAGTAGATCGAGCGGACACCGGGCACCACGTTCACGCACGCCGCCAGGTGCTCCTCCACCAGCGTCCGGGCCAGCGTCGCCCCCACGTCGGCGGATGGCACGGTGACCAGGACGACGAGCGTGTCCACCTCGCTCATTTTCCCTCGGAGGGGGGCTCCGCCCCCCTTCCGATACCTCCCCCCTGGGGTTGCGCTGGCGAAGCCAGCGCTCGAACAGGCCCGGGGTGCATCAATGACGCTATGACGAAGAACACAGGTGTTCGCTCATCAGCGCGGGACGCCCTTGACGACGAACCCGGGGACGCCCTTGCCGCCCAGCTCCTTCTGCGCGGCCTCCGCCTCCTTCCGGTCGGCGAAGCCTCCCACCCTCACCAGGTGGAACGTCGCCTTCTCCCCACCGCCGGCGCCGACCCGTCGGATCTTCACGTCCATCCCGGCGTCGGCCAGCTCCTTGGACAGCGCCACCGCGTCCTTCAGGGGCAGCGCGGGGCGCACCACAGCGCCCCCCTTGACGGCGTCCACCCGGAGGCCCTTGGCCTTGACCTTGTCGTACACATCCCGCTGCTTGGCCCCCGCCACGAAGATCTCGTTGCCGCTGGTCCCCCCGCCCGAGCCCCGCGTAACCGTCGCCTGCTGGACGGAGTACTGCTGATCCGTCAGCCGGGCCGCGAGGCGCGAGGCGTTCTTGGCGTCGCTGAAGGCGCCCACCTGAACCCAGTAGTCCCCCTTCGACGGGGCGGCGGCAGGCGTGGCCGCGGGCGCGGCGGGCTTCTCGGCAGGCTTCTCGGCCACCTGGGGCGCCGGCTTGGCGGGCGCCGCGGGCTTCTCGGCAGCCTTGGGCGCCGGAGGCGGGGCGGGCGCGGGCTTGGCAGGCTTCTCGGCGACCTTGGC
>LDXP01000030.1:0-2597 GCA_001443385.1 Candidatus Rokubacteria bacterium CSP1-6 | reverse complement strand
GGGAGCCGCCGCAGGTGGCGGACCCGGCGCTGCCGGAGCCGGAGGCGCCGGTGTGGGCGGGGGCTTGGCCGGTGAGGCCTGAGGGGGCTTGGCGACGGTGACCTGAGGCTTGGACGGCCCTCCCCACCACTCCTGGACATAGGGGAGCGCGAGCACGCCCACTACGGCGAGGATGAGGACCGCGAGCGCCGCGCGGAACCAGGGGTTCGCGAAGATGCTCCGCGGCTCTTCCTCTTCCTCGTACTCCTCTTCTTCGTCTTCGTAGTCGTCGCGCTCAGGGCTCATCTGGCCACCCTCAGGCGGAGGTTAGACGGCGTTCATATTACCACGGACGCGAACCGTGACAAACGGATTTTGCTTTGGGTTCTGATGAGTTAGCGCGCCCCCTGAGGGGCGGCGCTTGAGGCCTGGGGCGGCGCCCGGCGAAACGCGAGGTCGTCCACGAACACCTCGGCCTGGCTCCGCGTGTCGTTAGAGTCGATCATGATCGCGATCTGGCCGACCCGCGGGGGCTCCTTGCCGAAGAGCTCGACGTAATCCTGATAGACGTTCCGCTCTTCGCGGACCCACTGGCCCAGCCGCAGGCTTCCGCTCTGGAGGACCACCAGCTTCACGTTGGTGGCCTGGGGGCTCGCCACGCGGAGTCCCGCCGGCGCCCGGCTGTCCCAGATGTAGCCGATGACGTCGCTGTTGATGCGGGGAAACGGCCAGCGGGGGAAAATCACGTACACCTGCCCCGCCTGGTCGTCGGTGGTCCGCTCCCGGATATCGCCCCCCGCCGGGAGCTTTGTGACCTTCCACGACCACGTCAGCAGCGGGAACTCTTTCACGTCCAGGACCACGTCGCGGTAGAGGGCGTACGAGCTCCGCTCGCTCGCCAGGCGAAAGACGATCCGGTCCTCGTCCATCACCACGTCCACCTGGGCCCGGCCCGCGAACTCCTTCAGTTCCCAGGCGAGCGGCACCCCCGCGAACGGGAGCCGGGCCGGGATCTCGTCCACGATTTTCACCGCGACCTGCTCGCCCGGTCCGCCACGGGGGACCTTCGCCACCATCAGGCTCGACTGAGTCGAGGGGGGGGGAATCTTCTGCTTCAGCTCGGCGGGCGGCGGGGCCGCGCTACGGCTCGGCTCGGACGGAATCGGCAGCGCGTAGCCCGGCGGCCGTGGGCTCGCCGGCACCGGCTGAACGGGTCGGGGCGGCACCGCCGGCGTGGGCGCGGGGACCGGCCGGAGGGCGACGGGGGGCGGCGCGGTCGCGGGGACCTCCGGCGCGCCGCGCACCCCGCCGAAGAGCCGGCTGTAGTAGGCGCGGTGGCGGGGACTGGCGACAAAGAGCGCCACGATCGTCACCGCGATCCCCGCGGCGAGGGCGATCCCGACCCGCGAACTCCGGCGGCGACGGCGGCGCTTCACCGGCGCTTCCTTCGCTTCCGCACGGGGGCGCGGCGAAAGAGCAGGCGCACGGGGGAGCCCGCGAACCCGAAGGCCTGGCGCACGGAACTGACCAGGTACCGCTCGTAGGAAAAGTGGATCTTGTCGGGCTGGTTGACACGGATCGCGAACGTCGGCGGCCCCACCCCTACCTGGGCGGCCGAATGGAAGGTCAGCGGAACGCCCCGGATGCTGACCGGGCGCCGCTCCATCGCCGCCCCCAGCGTCTTGCTGACGAGCCCCGGCGGGATCCGCTTCACCGCCTCCTCACCGACCTGGTCCACGAGGTCAAACAGCGCTTCGAGCCCCAGGCGCGTCACCGCGGAGGTGAAGGCCACCGGGGCGTACTCGATGAACGGGAGCCGGTCGTGGATCTCCGCCACCACCTCGGCCCGGCGCACCATCCCGTGGGGCACGAGATCCCACTTGTTCACCGCGATGACGATTGCGCGCCCTGCCTCATGCGCATAGCCCGTGATGTGGGCATCCTGGGCGGTGACGGCTTCGGAGGCGTCCAGGAGCACGATCGCCACCTGGCAGCGCTCGAGGCTCTTGAGCGCCATGACCACCGCGAGCTTCTCGAGAGGGGCCGTGACCTTCCCCTTGCGCCGGATTCCGGCCGTGTCGATCAGCACGTAGTCGCGCCCGCGGAAGGAAAAAGGCGTGTCCACGGCGTCGCGGGTCGTCCCCGGGGCCTCATGGACCAGGACGCGCTCCGACCCGAGAAGCGCGTTGACGAGAGAGGACTTCCCGACGTTGGGGCGCCCGACGACCGCGACTCTCAGGCCCTCCCCGGCCGGCGCGGGAGCCGGCGCCGCGCCCGGCGCCGCCTGGCTCAGCGCCTCCAGCAGCTCGGCCACGCCCCTGCCGTGCTCGGCGGACACGGCGAACACGTGCGGAAACCCTAACCGGTACACCTCGCCCAGCAGGGCTTCCTGCGCGGGCCCCTCGGCCTTGTTGGCGGCGACGAAGACCGGCCGCCCGCTCTTCCTGAGGATTCCGGCGATCTCTTCCTCGAGCGGCGTCAGGCCGGCCCGGCAGTCCACCACGAAGAGGACGAGGTCGCATTCCTCGATGGCGGCCCTCACGTGGCGGCCCACCGCCTGAACCAGATCCTGGTCGGCGGAGGGGTCGAACCCGCCGGTGTCCACCACGGTCGCCTCC
>LDXP01000029.1 GCA_001443385.1 Candidatus Rokubacteria bacterium CSP1-6 | reverse complement strand
CGTGTCATCGCCGTCCGCGGCCCTTTCGACAACGCTGCCCGGCTGGCACAGCAGGCCATCGCGTCCTTCGGCTGGTACTCGACCCTCTCCGACAACCCGTACCGCAACGACGGCATGAAGAGCTACGGCTACGAGATCTGGGAGCAGCTGGGAGAGGTCCCGGACTGGATGATCCACCCCGAGGCCTCGGGCGGCGCCGTCGCGGGCGCCTGGAAGGCCTTCGGCGAGATGCGGGCCCTCGGGTGGGTGGCGCGGCGGCCGCGGATGGCCGCGGCTCAGGCCCAGGCCGCCGCCGCCCTGGTCCGGGCCTGGGAGGCCGGGCGCGAGGATGTCGAGGCGCTCACGCCGGGCCCGACGGTGGCGGAATCCATCAGGGTGGGCCGCCCGCGCCTCGGCTGGCAGGCTCTGAGGGCGCTCAGGGAATCCGGCGGCGCCGCCGTCGCCGTCACGGATGAAGAAATCTTGGAATCCCAGAGGCTTCTGGCAACCCACGAGGGGATCTTCGCCGAACCGTCGGGCGCGGTCTCCGTGGCCGCCGCCCGGCGCCTTCGCCGGGACGGGACGATCCGTGACGGCGACCTCGTGGTCGCCGTCGTCACCGGCCACGGGCTGAAGCAACCCGACGCCGCCGCCACCCCGCCGGCCCCGCTCATCGAGCCCACGCTGACCGCTCTCGAGCGGGCCTTGAAGGAGTCCTGACCGTGGCCCTCACCCCGCAGGAGCTCGACGCGCCCAGGAAGATCACGAGCCCGACCGTAAACTGACTTGTGGCTAGGCAACACTTAGAGCGATTGACTTCCTTAATTAGGCAGGCAACTTCAGGAAGATTTAAGGACGCTAAACTGGAGTGCAAGCACTTCTTCAGTGGGGCTGCTGTTTACGCAAACGGAAGGATTTGCATATCGTTAACCCCAGTCGGCTTAGCAATAAAATTGCCAGAGGAGTCACGAAGCACCTTGTTGAAGCAAAAGGGTGCAAAGCACCTTCAGTATTTCCCTGAAGGGCCAATCAAGAAAGACTACGTGGTCTTACCAAAAACCATGTTGAAAGATATGAGAACCCTACGGCGCTGGGTAAGGGTCAGCATTGAATATGTACTCACGCTGCCAGAGCCTGCCCAAAAAAGGTAAGTCAAGAGCTAAGCTCAAAGGGTGTAGAAAAACGGAAAGGCGGTGTACCCTTCCGGTGCGGCGCCGCTGAGCCGGACAGAGGGGGGGCCTCCACCCGGACGCCGATTGACAGCGTGGGCTACAAGACCCGCCACAAGATCGCGCAGGAGCTCGGGCTCACCGAGTACGTCGAGCTGGCGTGAGGGGCACTATGGGACAGAGCGTAGGTCATTATTTGAGTTCTGCGGGAACATCCCCCTTCCGGATCGCCGGAACCACCGGCGGCTGGCCGGTTTCTTTCAAGATGCTCTGACCTTCCGCCGAGAGTACGAATTTGACGAAATCCACCGCAACCTTCTCATTTTTGGCCGTTCCGGGCACAGAGGCCGCATTACGAATCTTGTCACTCAGATTGACGCTGGCAGGAAAGCGGATGATATTCAGTTCATTCTTGGCCGCGACGGCAGCCGAGTAATAGACCACGCCGGCGTTGGCCTTCCCTTCTTTGACCGCCCGGATGGTATCCGGCACCGTGTTGGGTTTTGAGGGATCCACCACGGCACCATCGATGATCTTCTGGGCCAATTCGGGTTTCCCTTCCAGCACTGCGGCTTTCTTGAGGAATTCAATGGTGCGGTTTGTGGCCAGATCCTTTTCGCCGGTCACGCGGACAAATTTGACCCCAGGCTTGGCAAGATCGGCAACATGGCTAATTCCTACCGGATTCCCTTTCTCGGTGATGACAACCATTTCATTCGCGGAAAAGATGACATACCAGGAGGCGGCATCTTTGCCGGAGCCAGCGATTCTCTTGTTCATCAGATCCTCTTCGATAACCGCCGGGGATGACGGCGCAAACACATCACAGGCGTCTCCCTTCAGGATGCGTTCGGCCAGCTGCCTTGAAACTCCGGAGGTCAGGTTTATCGTCACCCCATGGTATTTTCCTTCGAAAGCCTTCTTGAGTTCTTTCATGGGGCCTGCGAGCGAATCGGCATGAAAAACTTCGAGGCTCGACGCTGTCGCCTGGCCGACGGGAAAAACGCCCAGCAGCCCCAATCCGCCAATAAGAACGCTTCGAAATAAGAATCCTCTTTCCAATTGCATCTTGCCCTCCTTCTTGGTTACTCGATCACCTGATCCGCCCGCACAAGCACGGACGGCGGACCGCCGGGGCAGCGCACGCGGATCGAGCCAGGCGCATCGCTCCCTCCCTCAAGGGTGGGATGGCTACCGTTCGAGACTTGGCGTGAATCTAAGCGGGATCGGGAATGCGGTCAAGCCGAGAAAAGGCTGGTGAGCGGGGACGGGATTGAACCGCCGACACCAGGATTTTCAGTCCTGGGCCCAGGTGCGCAGGAGGTCCACGGCCAGCAGCCCCACAGCCCCCAGGATGGTCAACCCGCCGACCGTGAAGACGAGCCGACCGAGGAGGTCGGCCTGGTTGAGGAGACCGAGCCGTCCCAGGAGATAGTTCCAGTCGTGAATGCCTCCGTCGCCTCCCAGCAGCGGCAGCGCCAGCCGGCGGGCATCGGCGACGTAGACGGCGACGTTCGTGAGGCTTTCCCCCGTCCAGAAGAGCGCGGCGGCGGACGCGGCGGGCTGGCGACGCAGCGCGAAGTAGGCCACGCACATGGCCGGAATGGCGACCTGGGTCAGCGAGCCGCCCAGGATCTGGAGGAACTCCCCGAAGACCAGGAAGAGGACGTGGCCGGCTTCGTGGAAGATCAGGTTGGCGCCGTCCAGGATGCCCAGGATGATCCCGGGCGGTGCGGCCGTCACCCCGCGCCGGAGCGCCTGCCAGGCGACCACGCCCATCACGAGGAGCCCGGCGCCGCGAGCGACCAGGGGCCCGTACCTCACGCCCGCACCCTCACCCTCCCCCCTCGCCTTTATCCTCTCCCCTCACCCTGCCTCTCCCCTCTAGGGAGAGGAGAAGAGGTGAGGGGCATCCGAGTTGGGGAGGGTGAGGGGGGAAAGGGTAGCGCAGGAATTCCCGGATACCGGCGTTGACGATCTCCGGCTGCTCGAGCTGAACGAAGTGCCCCGCCTTCTCCACCAGGAGAAGCCGCGCGCCGGGGATCTTCTGCGCCAGGAACTCGGCGTACTTGGGCGGGGTCAGCTGATCCTCCTCGCCGCAGATCGCGAGCGCCGGCAGCCGGATGGTCCCTACGCGATCCATCACGTCAAACGCGTCGCAGGCGGCGAAATCCCCGATGGTGACCTCGGGTCGCGTCCCAAGCATCGCCACCCTCGCTCCGTCCTTGAGCGCCTGGGAAGCCGCCGCGCCGAACCCTATGGCGTTGACGAAGGCGCACCCCTCGGCGTAGTCCGACGCCAGCAACTCGAAGATCCTGCGAAGCACTCTGAGTCGCGCGCCCGTCCCGACCAGGACGAGGCCGGCGAGAAGCTCCGGGTGCTCGAGGGCCACCGTCTGAGCGATCCCCCCGCCCATCGAGTGGCCGCCGAGGACGACCCTTCCGAGCCCCGCAGCCGAGATGAAGCCCCCCACCACCCGCGCGTAGTCCTCGATCCTCCGGCATCCATCACCCTCCGACTCGCCGTGGCCGGGAAGGTCGAGGGCGACGACCCGCGCCGCGTCCGCGAGCCCCTCGAGCTGGCGGATCCACGAGAGCGTGTTTCCACCGGCGCCGTGGATCAGGCAGAGTGTCGGCGCGCCGCCACCGGTCTCCAGGTAGTGGATGCCGACCCCGTCAACGATCTGGACGGGCATGGAATCGCTCGCGCTTGAGCCGGTTGATGAGCTGCTCGGCGAGGCGGATCGGCTCGGGCACCCGGTAGATGCAGCACGCGAGCACCCAGCGGACCGCCGCGGCCAGCGAGATCCGGTGGCCCACGGACACGTAGAGCGGGCGAACGTGGTCGCGCGTTCTGAGGACGGCCCCGACCCGCTTGCCCTCGAGCAGCAGGGGCGCCCAGTCACCGCGGTGCGCACCGGGCTGGCGATGCTCCCCGACGAGGCGCGACTTGGCGCACCCGACGCTGGGCCGGTCCAGGAGCACTCCGAGGTGGGCGGCGAGGCCGAAGCCTCGCGGGTGGGCGATCCCCTGGCCGTCGAAGAACCAGAGGTCGGGCCGGATGGAGAGGCGCCGGGCGGCCTGGAGAAAGACCGGCCCTTCCCGGAAGGAGAGGTAGCCGGGAACGTAGGGAAACCTCACGCGCCCCGCGGCCCAGGCCGTGGCCACAGGCTCCAGGCCCGGAAGGGCCACGACGGCGATGCCGGCCCAGATGGTCTGGCCGTCAGGCGAGAAGGCGCAGTCGGCGCCGGCGACGAGCCGGACGGCCCGCGGCCCGTCGCCCACGCTGAGACGCTTTCTCAGCGCAATTTGAACTCGCTGGGCTGCCCGGACCGTCGAGGGCCAGCGGGGAGCGCGGACGGCGGCCATGACGCAGGCATTGTAGCACCGCCGTCAGGGCATGATTGTTACGGTGAGGGCGAGGGTGAGGCGCTGATCCTGGGCGCCCGAGGGTGGCAGCGGGAACGGTTGGGCGCGGTTGACCGCGGCGCGAACGCTCTCAGCCACTTCCGGATTCGGTGGGTCCACGGTGACCTCGACCGCGGCAGGGCGCCCGGCCGGCGTCAACCGGAAGGTCAGCGACACCCGATAGACCCCGTTGCTCGTCGTGGGATACTTGAGCGCCCAGTAGATCTTCCTCACGAGCCGGTCTTCGTAGCCGACCCGAGAAAACTTCCACTCGAGGACTCGAGTCGCCTCGGCAGTGCCAGGCTCCTCGGGCGACGGCGAGGCTGGACCGCCGCGCGCGATCGCCGCCTCCAGGGCTCCGGTGTGAAGCCAGGCGACTCCTCTGTGGCCGCTCGACCTGAGGCTCGGGTACTCCCCGAGGGAGATACTGACGTCGCTCCCTTCCCACCGCCACTGCTGGTTCCCCCGGATCGGCGCCAGGCCGTACTGTCGCTCGAAGAGCGCGACCATGTCCGCCAGCCGGTGGACGGGGAAGCGGAGGACGACCCCCTGAAGCCCCTCCTCCGAGACGAACTGGAAGGACGCGCTGAGGGGAATCCCGTCGAGGTGAGTGGCCACGGTGTAGGCCAGAGTGGACGCGGTCTCTTGGCTGAGCCGGCCGCCGGGAAATTGCTGCTTGGCCGCTTCGACGGGCGCGCCCCACGCCAGGCCGAGGACCTGGGCGGGCTCATTCCATCCCCCTGCCCACGCCGTGGTCGCGTGGAGGACAGAGAGCGCGAGGACCAGGCAGACTGATGTCCACATGGCGGTTCTGCCCCACCGGTAAGCAAAGCTCGTTCCAGATTCCCCCCTGGCGCTTTCGCCGGATTCTCGCGGGCCTAGACACCCCCCCGCCGCGGTCGGATGTCAGCAAATCTGACACGAGCGTCAGGTGCTGTTTGGGCTAGAATAGCGGGGCATGGAAAGGATGAGCGTCAACGGGGTGTCCCTCGCCGTCCACGAGTGGCGGGGCAAGGGCCTGGCCGTCGTCTGCATCCACGGCCTCACCGCCAACCACACCTGCTGGCAGAGCCTGGCGGATATCCTTACGCCCGAGTACCGCCTGATCGCCTACGACCTTCGGGGCCGCGGAGAGAGCGACAAGCCGCCGAAGGGTTACAGCCTCGAGATCCATGCCAGGGACGTGAACGCGCTCCTGGATCGCTTCGATCTCAAGCGCGCGGTGATCATCGGGCACTCCCTGGGTGCGAAGATCGCCCTCCACTTCGCGGTCCACTACCCCAAGCGGGTCAGCAAGCTGATCCTCGTGGATGGAGGCCACGACATCCGGGCGGAGGTGCTGGATTCCATCGCCCCCGCCGTCAACCGCCTCGGGATCGAGTTCCCGTCTATGGATGTCTTCCTCCAGATGCTGCAGGGTCTGCCGATGTTCCAGGGACGCTGGAACGACTACCTCGAGCGCTACTACCGCTACGACGTCGAGGTCCTCCCCTCTGGCGCGGTCCGCTCCAAGGTCTCGAAACCGGCGATCGAAGAGGAGATCGCGAACCTCGTGAGGGAGCGGCTCTGGGTCCTTCACCACCAGGTCAAGTGCCCCACCCTGATCTTGCGGTCCCCCGACGGGCTCCTGACGGCCACGGACTGCCTGATGACCCAGGAGGAGGGGGAGGCCATGGCCCACGCGATCCCGAAATCCAGGCTGGTGGTCGTCCCGAAGACCAACCACTACACGGTCCTGCTCGGGAAGAACCCGAAGACCCGCCAGGCGATCCGCAAGTTCCTCGCATCGTGAGCTGGCCGCCCGAGTACGACGACCGCTATCTTCCCGCCCCCGGGTCGCGCTACTGGTTCCCGGAGCGGGAGTGCCAGGATCCCGAAGCGCGCGACGCTGAGATTGTCCGGAAAATCCAGGCCACCATGGCCTGGGCCTGGGAGCGCGCGCCGTTCTACCGGAAAAAATGGCAGGACGCGGGGCTCGAGCCCGGCGACATCAAAGGCCTCGATGACTTCCGCAAGGTCCCCGTCGTGACGAAGCAGGAGCTCCGGGAGGACCAGGCCGCGGACCCGCCGCTGGGCTCTTACCTCTGCATCCCCCGCGAGGAGGTGCGCCGCATCCACGGGACCTCGGGCACCACCGGGAAGCCCACCGCCTTCGCCATCGGCCGGGATGACTGGCGCCGCATCGCCAACGCGCACGCGCGGATCATGTGGGGCTTCGGCCTGCGGCCCTCGGATACGGTCTTCTTCGGCTCGTTCTTCAGCCTCTACCTGGGCGGCTGGGGGGCGCTGGCCGGCGTCGAGCGCCTGGGCGCCACGGCCTTCCCCTTCGGCGCCGGCGTCCCCGGCCAGACGCTGATGGCCCTCCGCTGGCTCAGGGAGATGCGCCCGTCGGCCTTCTACGGGACGCCGTCCTACGGCCTCTACGTCGCGGAAAAGGCGCGGCAGGAGGGAATCGATCCCAGGGAGTTCGGTCTCCGGATCCTCTTCTTCTCGGGCGAGCCCGGGGCCGGGATCCCGTCCACGAAGCGCCGCATCGAGGAGGCGTACGATGGGGTCTGCGTGGACACCGGCTCCATGGCCGAAATGACGCCCTGGATGACCAACGCCGAGTGCGAGGTCCGGTCCGGCATGCACCTCTGGCAGGACATCGTCTATACCGAGCTCCTCCACCCCGAGCGCCAAACGCTCGTGGGGTTCGGGGAAGAGGGCGTTCCCGTCTACACCCACCTGGAGCGCACCTCCCAGCCCATGATCCGGCTCTGGTCGGGGGACCTCGCGACCTGGACGGACGAGCCCTGCGAGTGCGGGCGCACCTACCCGCGGCTGCCGAGGGGAATCTACGGGCGCGTGGACGACATGTTCATCGTGCGCGGCGAGAACGTCTATCCGAGCGCGGTGGAGGAAGTCCTGCGGGCATCGCGCGGCTGCGGCGAGGAGTACCGGATCATCGTCAGCCGGACGGAGGCGATGGACGAGCTGGTGATCCAGGCCGAGTTCCGGCCCGAGGTCGGCGCGCGCCCCGGCGCCCTCGACGCGCTCCGGACCGACATCGAGGCGCGGCTCCGCGCCGTGATCGGCGTCCGCGCCACGGTCCAGCTCGTCTCTCCCGGCCAGCTCGAGCGCACCGAGTTCAAGGCCCGGCGCGTGATCGACAACCGGGACCTGTTCCGCGAGCTGACAACCCGCTAGCCCCCTCACCCACCCTAATCCCCCTCACCTTGATCCTCTCCCCCAGCGGGGGAGAGGGGAGGGTGAGGGGGGAGGGGACAAAGGTGAGGGGGAGGTTTCTGAGGGGGAGGACGAACAGCATGGTGAAGATCCGATCCGCTCAGTTCGACGATGTCCCGGCGTGCGCCGCCCTGGCGGACGAGCTGATCGGCCCGCGGCGGGCTCAGCCGTTCGCCGAGGCCGCGCTGGAGCGTCGCCAGCTCCTCGTCGCCAGCGACGACGGAAGCGTGGTGGGATGCCTCGCCTACACGACCCACTGGTTCAACTGCACGTTCGTCTCGCTGGTGGTCGTGGAGCCCGATCATCGGCGGAAGGGAATCGCGCGGGAGCTCTACCGGGCCGTCGAGGCGGAAAGCGCCAGCCCCCGGCTCTTTTCCTCCACCGAGGAAACCAACGCCGCGTCCATCCGGATGCACAGCGCGCTGGGCTTCACGGCGAGCGGTTACGTCGATAACCTCCCCCAGGGCTGCCGCGAGCTGCTCTTCTACAAGCGCCTCGATGGAGGACGCCATGCTTGATCCCAAGAAACTCGAGGCGATCCGCAAGGAGCTCCAGGCCTGGGAGAAAACGGAGCTGGCAGCGTTCCAGGCCCGGAGACCCGAACGCCAGAAATCCTTCACCACGCTGTCGGGCCGCGAGGTCAAGCGGCTCTACTCGCCGCCGGACATCGCAGACTTTGATTACGTCGAAAAGCTGGGTTTCCCGGGCCAGTACCCCTTCACGCGCGGGCCGTATCCCACCATGTACCGCGCGCAACCTTGGACCATGAGGCAGATCGCCGGCTTCGGCACGGCCGGCGCCACCAACGAGCGCTTCAAGTTCTTGATCGCCCAGGGCCAGACCGGCCTCAGCGTGGACTTCGACATGCCCACCCTCATGGGCTATGACTCCGACGACCCGCGCGCCTTCGGAGAGGTCGGCCGGGAAGGCGTCGCCGTGGACACGCTCGCCGACCTGGAGGACCTGTTCGACGGAATCGACCTGGGGGGGATCAGCGTCTCGATGACGATCAATCCGACCGCCTGGATCCTCCTGGCCATGTACGTCGCCCTGGCCGAAAAGCGGGGGATCCCCCTCGAACAGCTCTCCGGCACCGTCCAGAACGACATCATCAAGGAGTTCACCGCCCAGAAAGAGTGGATCTACCCGGTCAAGCCGTCGCTCCGCATCGTGCGCGACTCGATCATCTATTCGGTCCGCCACCTCCCGCGCTACAATCCCGTGAACATCTCCGGCTATCACATCCGGGAAGCGGGGAGCACCGCGGTCCAGGAAGCCGCGTTCACCCTCGCCGCGGGGATCGCCTACGTGGAGGAGGTCAGGAAGACCGGCCTCGACGTGGACGCGTTCGCTCCCCGGCTCAGCTTCTACTTCATCTCCCACTCTGACTTTTTCGAAGAAGTGGCAAAGTTCCGCGCTGCCAGGCGGGTTTGGGCCAGGATCATGAAGGAGCGCTTCGGCGCCATGAGGCCGGAGTCCATGCGCCTCAGGTTCCACTGCCAGACGGCGGGCTCGTCGCTGACCGCCGCGCAGCCCATGAACAACGTCGTGCGGACGGCCTACCAGGCGATGGCCGCCGTGCTGGGAGGCTGCCAGTCGCTCCACACCAACGGCATGGACGAGGCCCTCGCGATCCCGTCCGAGGCGGCCATGAGGCTCGCCCTCCGCACCCAGCAGATCCTCCTCGAGGAGACCGGCGTGGCCCATTCCGTCGACCCGCTGGGAGGCTCGTACCTGGTGGAGACGCTGACCGACCAGACCGAGCGGGAGATCTGGACGTACCTCGACCGAATCGACGGCTTCGGAGGAACGGTGGCAGCGCTGGAGCGCAACTTCTTCCAGCAGGAGATCGCCGATTCGGCCTACGCCTATCAGGTGGCCAAGGAGCGCGGCGAGAAGATCGTCGTGGGGGTCAACCGGTTCAGGGAGGACGAGCCCGAAGAGCCGTCGATCCCGCTCCACTCGATCGACCCGCGGACCGAGCAGACGCAGAAGGAGCGGCTGGCCCGGGTGAAGCGGGATCGGGACTCGGGGCGGATCCGGAAGCTCCTGGATGAGCTCAAGGAAGTGGCGCGGACCGACCAAAACCTGATGCCCGTCACCATCGAGTGCGTCCGGGCCTACACCACCGAGGGTGAGATCGTCAACGCGCTGAAGGAAGCCTTCGGCCTCTACCGCGAACCGATCGTCTTTTGACCCCTGGACCATCGGAACCCCCTCACCCTACCCTCTCCCCCCGAGGGGGAGAGGATTAAGGTGAGGGGGAGCGAGGACATGACCGAACGTAAGATCCGAATCCTCGTGGCCAAGCCCGGCCTGGATGGGCACGACCGGGGCGCCAAGGTGGTGGCGCGCGCGCTCCGGGACGCCGGCTTCGAGGTGATCTACACGGGCCTCCATCAGACGCCGGAGCAGATCGTGGCGACGGCGGTCCAGGAGGACGTGGACGTCATCGGCCTGAGCGTCCTGTCGGGAACCCACATGCTCGTCTTCCCCCGGATCCTCGCGCTGCTGCGCCAGCAGGGCGCGGAGCACATCACCCTCATCGGCGGGGGCACCATGCTGCCGAAGGAGATGCGGGAGCTGAAGGCGATCGGGGTCGCCGCGCTGTGGGGAGTGGACTCCTCCACCCAGGAGATCGTCGCCTGGATCCGGGATCGCTTCAGCTCAACCGCACGTTAAGAATCCGCTGGCTGATCCTGATCGTGCCGGCGGCCATCTACTTCTTCTCCTATTTCCACCGCATCGCCCCCGCCGTGGTCGCGGGGGATCTGATGCGGGCCTTTTCGATCTCCGCCGCCTCCCTGGGCAACCTGAGCGCGATCTATCCCTACGTCTTCGCGTTCATGGCGCTCCCCGCGGGGAGCTTCGCCGATACCCTGGGCCCCCGCTGGACCCTCGCGCTGGGATCCGGCACCATGGGGATCGGCGCGATCTTCTTCGGCCTGGCCCCCCAATTCAGCGCCGCGTGGCTCGGACGGCTCCTCGTGGGGCTGGGCGCCTCCGTGATCCTCATCGCGTCGCTCCGGCTCGCCGCGGAGTGGTTCCGCCCCCAGGAGTTCGCCACGATCTCGGGCTGGAGCCAGACGGTCGGCAACGTGGGCGCCCTCGTGGCCTCTTCGCCGCTGGCCCTGCTGGTGGAGATGCTCGGCTGGCGGCAGAGCTTCGTGGTGATCGGAACCCTGACGCTGCTCCTGGCGGTGGCGGCAGCGCTCTTCGTCAGGGACCGGCCCGAGGCCATGGGCCTGGTCCCCGTGAACCCGGCGCCGGCGGCGGGGGCGCTGCCGTCGCTGGCCCAGACGCTGAGAGGCATCCCGGGCATCCTTTCCAATCCGCGCTCCTGGCCGCCGGTGCTCGCCGCCGCCGGCGTGTACTCGAGCCTGATCGCCTTCCTCGGCCTCTGGGGAGTTCCCTACCTCACCCAGGTGTACGGCCTGGGGCGCGTCGAAGCCTCGACCTACGCCTCGCTGCTCGCCATCGGGATCGTGGTCGGGGCGCCGCTCGTCGGATGGCTGTCGGACCGGTGGCTCGGGCTGCGCCGGCTCCCCTTCATCGCCTTCACAGCGGTCTACGCCGCCTGCTGGGCGCTGCTGGCCCTGCCGGGCGAGATGCGCCTGCCCCTCGGCGCCCTGGCTCCCGTGCTCCTCCTCATGGGCTTCGCCTCCTCCGGACTCGTGCTGGTCTTCGTCTGCGTCCGGGAGGTAAACGACCCCGCGCGCGTGGGGATCACCATCGGCTTCTGCAACCTGCCCGTCTTCCTGGTGTTCGCGCTGGTCCAGTGGCTGATGGGCCTCATCCTGGACGCGCGATGGGAGGGACTGATCACGGGCGGGACGCGGATCTACCCGGCGTCGGCCTGGGAGACCGCCTTCGCGTTCTGTCTGGCCGTGGCCCTGGTGGCGCTGGTCCTGACCTTCTTCGTCGCCGAGACCCGCTGCCGCAACATCTGGCAGGCTGAGTGAGGCGAGAGGAGATGGCCAGCGGGTGACGCGGGGAACGGGGCGCCCCGCGGCGCGGAGCGCACCGCCTAAACATCGCCCTGGTCGCGAACGCGTTGCCACGGAGAGGAATAACCCCCGCGCTCGCGGGAGTGAGCACCGTGGGGCTGATCCCCGCGACAGGACCCGCTGGCCGTCTCCCGCTCAGCTGAACGTGGGGGGCTTGGTGGGGATGGGGAGCTTCACCGAGAAGACGCTTCCCTTGCCCATCTCGCTCTTGACCTCGATGGTGCCGCCGTGGGACTGGATGATCCCCAGGCTCACGGACAGCCCGAGGCCGGTCCCCTTCACGGCGGGCTTCGTGGTGAAGAAGGGGTCGAAGATCCGGGCGAGGTTGGCCTCCGGGATTCCCCCGCCGGTGTCCGCGAAACCGATCCGGATGAAGTCCCCGTCGCGTGCCGTCGTCACGGTGAGCGTGCCGCCGTGGGGCATGGCGTCGAGGGCGTTGGTGATCAGGTTGAGGAACACCTGCTTGCACTGGGGGACGTCCACCTCCACCGGCGGCAGGTTGGGATCGTACTTCTCCTCGACGGCGATGTTCGACAGGGCGGCGTGCCGGCGCACCAGCGCCAGGGTGTCCTTGATCGCCTGGGAGATGTCCACGTGCTCCGTGATGAAGTCGCGCTGGCGCGAGAAGTCGAGGAGCGCGCGCACGGTCTCCCGGATCCGCAGCGCCTCGCTCTGGATCGTCTTCAGGTACTCGATGACCGTGGTCGCGTCCACCCCCTCGTCGAGCATCAGGGTCGCGTAGCCGAGGATGCTCGTCATGGGATTGTTGATCTCGTGGGCCACGTTCGCGGCCAGCTCTCCAATCGCGGCGAGCTTGGCCGATTGCACCAGCTGCGCTTGAGTTTGCCGCAGGTCCTCCATCTGCCGCCTCAGCCCCTCGTAGAGCCGGGCGTTCTCCGCCGCGACGGCGACCTGGCTGGCGACGATCCGGAGAATCTGCTCAGCGTCGTCCGGGGAGAGGTCGCGCGACGCCACCCACGCCCGGAGCCGGCCGGTCACGCGGCCCTGGATGGCCGTGGGGACCTCCAGCATGCGCCCCTCCCGCCCTGCCATCGCGGGCTTCCCCGGCTCCGGCAGCGGCCAGACTTCGAGCCGTCCCGTATCGGGGTCCACAAGCGAGACCTCCAGCGCCGAGAAGCCGAGCGCGGAAGCGAGCGACGGCAGGAGCTCGCCGGCGAGGGTCTGGAGGCTCAACTGGGAGGTGATCTGCTCGCCGATTCGATGGAGGCTCTCCAGCTGGGCGCTCCGCGCGGTCAGGTCCCGGTTGGCCTTCTCCAGCTCCTGGATCTTCTTGAAGAGGCGCTGGACGAGCTTCTGGTTCAGCTCGCGCAGGTAGCCGGTCTGCTGGGCGGGCTCGACCTGCTCCCGCTTGCCCCGCAGGAACTCGGCGACCACGCCGGTGAAGCGGTCGACGTCGATCGGCTTGGCGATGTAGCCATTGCACCCGGCGGTGAGGATCCGCTCCCGGTCGCCGGGGTTCGTGTAGGCCGTGAGCGCCACGATCAGCGTCGTGGTGAGGGAAGGGAAGGCGCGGAGCGCGGCCGCCGCCTCGTAGCCATCGAAGCGCGGGAGACCGATGTCAAGCAGGATGAGGTCGGGCTCCTCCCGGACCGCCTTGTCAATGCCCTCCAGTCCGTCCTCGGCCTCGAGGAGCTGGTACCCCTCGGCGACCAGGAGCCGACGGACGAGACGCCGGTTGTCCGCGTTGTCCTCGATGTGGAGGACCTTCACTGGCTTTCCGCCGCCGACGGGCTCAGCCATGACGGACCTCGTGCGCGGGGACCGGCTCCAGCGGCAGCGTGAAGGAGAACGTGGAGCCCTGCCCCTCGCGGCTCTCCAGCCAGATCTCTCCGCCGTGCAGCTCCACGAAGGACTTGGAAATCATGAGCCCGAGGCCGGTGCCCCCGAGGGGGAGATGGATCTTCCCGCCGTTCAGCTGCTGGAAGGCGCGGAAGAGCTTCGGCTGATCCTCCTCGCGGATCCCGACGCCGGTGTCCTGGACGCTGACCACGAGACGGTCCGCCTTGACATTCGCCCGGACGGTCACGCTGCCCTCCCGGGTGAACTTCACCGCGTTCGACAAGAGGTTGAGCAGCACCTGGCGGATCTTCGTCTGGTCGGCCCGCACGGGCGGGAGCGCCGGCTCGATCTCCTTGTGGATCGTCAGGTTCCGGCCGCGGATCAGCGGCAGCGTCGTCCTCACGCACTCCTCGACCAGCTCGTCGATCGCGAGGGACGCCTTCTCGAGCTCCATCGTCCCCGACTCGATCTTGGAGAAGTCGAGGACGTCGTTGATGAGACCCAGCAGGTGCAGGCCGTTGGAGTGGATGGCTGCCAGGTCCTCCTCCTGGTCCTTGCTGAGCGCGCCACCCGAGGTCTTGAGCATGACCTTGGAGAACCCGATGATGGCGTTCAGCGGCGTGCGCAGCTCGTGGGAGAACTGGGCGAGGAACTGCGACTTGAGGCTGTTGGCCTCCACGAGCTGCTCGTTGGTGCGCTTGAGCTGCTCGTAGAGCTGGCTCGTCTGGAGCGCGACCGTCGCCTGGCTGGCCAGCACCCGGAGGAGCTCCAGCTCCTCGGCGTCGAAGATCTCGCCCGAGAGCTTCTCGCCCAGGGCCAGCACGCCGATCAGCTGCCCCTCCGACTTCAGCGGCAGCAGCAGGGCCACCTGCATGGCGTCGAGATCCGCCTCGGCGTCGGCCAGCGCCTCCGCCATCCGGCGCCGGAGCGGGATCTCCTCGCGCACCAGGATGTCATTGTCCCGGAGCCAGCGGATGATCGGGCCGGCCACGCGCAGGGGCCGCCATTTGCCCTCGATGGCCCCCGCGGACACGAGCCGCTGGACCTGGTACTCCCCCGTCCCGGGGTCGAAGAGGTACAGGGCCCCGTGGGTGAGCGGGATCCGATCCACCAGGGTCTGGACCAGGGTATCGGCCAGCCGCGTGACGTCGAGCAGCGATCCCATCCGCTTCCGGAGGTCCGAGAGGGTCTCGTAGAACCCGTACCGCTTGCGGTAGACCAGGCGGTCCAGCCACCCCTCCACGGCGCGGATCAGCGGCGTCAGCAGCACCGCCAGGAGGAAGGCGAGCACCAGGTCGTCCCGCAGCGAGAGGGAGTAACGCAGCTCGAACGTCTCCTCGGCCAGGGCCCCCAGCGCGATCACCAGCGGGATTGCGGCCGCCAGCAGCCCGCCGAAGATGGCGACCCGCTTGGCCACGATTCCCACGTTTACCAGCCGGTAGCGGACGATGGAAACCCCCAGGAGGAGCGCGAAAACCGCGTTGGCGGGAATCCCGACGGGATAGAGCCGCTCCATCTTCAACCCAACCCGGGCGATGTCCACCACGCCGCCTAGCAGGCTGACCGCCGAGCCCAGGATGATGAGCTTGGCGCGGTTCCGGCGGAAGGCTGAATCGATCTTCCCGTATGCGAGGCCCAACTCCACGATGCCGCCCACGATGGAGGCCATGAACCAGGCGAAGAACGCGTTGTAGAGCGGACCGAACGCAGGCGCGAACCCCCAGTAGGTCACCACGACCCCGCGCATGAAGAGTGGCGTCGGGCTCAGCGCCAGGAAGATGACGGCCAGGGCGTAGGTCGCGGCCAGAAGCCGGCGCCGCCGATCCGCGATCTCGAGGAACACGACGACGAAGTGATAGTAGAAGGCCGGCACCAGGATGACGCCGAAGTGCAGCAGCTTCTCCACGAGCACCGCCGTGGCCACATCCCCCGTGGAGCGGAGGAAGAACACGCCGAGGTTCCAGACGCCCAGGGCGGCGGCCACCGACGCGAACACGCGGTTGAGCGCGCTCCGGTGGTCGCGGTAGAGCACCATCATCGCCAGGGTGAGGTTCAAGGCGAAGGCGACCAGGGGGACGAGCTGGTGGAAGATCACGAGCGCACCTTCGTCTCGGGAGGGAACAGGACGATCTCGTCCTTCTTGCGCTCCTGTTCCATCTCCTCCTTGAGGATGCCGAACACGAGGATGTCCCAAAACTTCCCGTCGGTGAAGCAGGCCTCCCGGAGCACGCCCTCCTGGCGGAACCCGTTCCGGCGGAGGGAGTTGATGCTCAGCTGGTTGTAGGCGAACACCTTCGCCTCGACCCGGTGGATTCCGATGTGGTCGAGCGCATAGGCCAGGAGCAGGCGGGAGGCCTCGACCCCCCACCCCTTCCGCATCGAGTGGGGATCGGAGATCACCGTCTCGAGGAAACCGTACCCATGGATCAGGTTGATACCGTAGAGCCGGACGAATCCCACCGGCTGCTCCGGCTCCCGGTGGCGCGGGATGATCAGCGCCGGGAGCTGCGTGGTGTCGCGCAGCAGGAAGTCCAGGAAGACGTCGTTCCGGCGATGGTAGATGTGCTTGTACTGGTAGAGGAACTCGCTGGCCACCATCTTTTCCACGAACGGGCTGTCGCACCACTTGTTCAGATTCACCAGGTCGCCGCGCGTGAACGTGCGCAGGCGCACCCGCTTGCCCTGGGCAAGCACGCGAGGAATGCCGTAGGATCCCGCGGGCGTCGCTAGTGAGGCCATGCGTGCGGGCCCCGGCCTACCTGAAGGGAACGGAAACGGTCAAGGTGGTTACCACAGGTGATCAAAGGGTAGCACGGGGGAATGGATTTCTCGAATAAGTATAAGGGGTTAAGGGCCTTTACGCTCTCGTCGTTCCACCTCGTTGGTTAAACACACCGCCGCGAGGGACCCCCGGGAACCATCCCCGGGGTCCCTCGCGTGGAAAGAAAACGCCCCAGTACTTGCTACCGCTCCTTACTGCCCGACCGCCACGAACTCGACCTCCAGCCTGACTGTCGGAGCGCCCAAGGACCTCTCGTTCAGGCCCACCGGCGTCCGCTTGCCGTTGTCCAGCAGGTAGAAGGCCGGCTGGATCCCCCGAGCCGGCAGGTGGAACTTGTGCCGCCAGAAATCCCTCACGTGCCCCGGGTTGGTGAACGGGAGCCTGAAGGTGCCCTGGAAGGTGCCGCCAAGAGCGAAAGGCTCTCCCGTCAGCGGGTTGACGCCCTGCGCGGCCCAGACCCCGTTCTTGATGGAGCCCAGCGGGATCCCCGCTCCGACGGCGGGCGAGAGGTCGCCCTCGCCGGACAGCTCCCCGAGCGCCACGATCACCTCGGAGGCGTCCACGCTCCCCGGCTCGTTGATTACGACCGCGAAGCGGCCGCACACGGACGCCAGCCCGGCGCTCGCCGGACAGTCCGCGAACGGAAACCCGAGGCCGGCAGCCACGCTCAACGGTATCCCGCCTCCGGTCCCGACGCTGATGAAGCTGCTCGCGACGGCGACGATGTCGCACCCAGCCTCGCACCCCGGGAAGACGCCGACGACGCGCCCCATCAGCGAGGCCATCGCGTTGCGGACGGTGGGCGCGGCCGGGTCGTCGAAGACGGTCTCTTCCGTCACCTCGTAGAGGCAGGCCTGGCCCGACCCGAGCGTCGTGCAGGGCACCTTGGGCTTGGGCCACGCGGCCGCGTCGCCCGGCCAGAGGGCCAGCAGCAAGAACGGCAGAACCAACCAGGACCAGCGAGCCGTTCTCTTCCAGTTCATTGCATTCCCCTTTTCTTCATATTGCGCATCGAAGGGCACAAGCTCACCCCATGGAGAGCTCCCGAACCCTTCGGTCCCTCGCCTAAGCACGCTTCCGCACCCACGCCAGCAGGCTGATCCCGGCCAGGAACGTCTCCCGGGATTCGAGGATCTCGAACCCCGCCCCGGCCAGCGCCGCGTGGAACTCATCACGGGTCAAGTACCGTGGCTCGAAGTCGCGAAACATCTCGAACAGCGCCGTCGGGACGAGCCACCGGAGCGCCCGCAGCGCCGACGCAAACCCTTCCTGCTTCCAGACCTCTCGGAACGTCCGGCCCACCCGGGCCGGCCGCGAGGACGTGAGAAAGACGGCATGCCCCCCGGGCTTCAAGGCCCGGCGGCACCCATCGAGGAGCGCCCTCGGGGCCGGATGCCAGTAGAGCGTATGCATACTCACCAGGGCGTCGAACGTCTCCGCCCCTGGAAGCGGATCGCGCGCCACGTCGAGGTGGCGGAAGGCGGGCCCGGGCGTGCCCCCGGCGCCGCGCTTCTTCTGGGCCACCTCGACCAGATGTCCCACGGCATCGAGCCCCACGACGGTGTACCCCTCCCGGGCCAGCCGGAAGGCGGCGGTGCCGGTTCCGCACGCGACGTCGAGCACCTTCATCGAGCCCCGGCCAGAGGCGGGGGCCGAGCGCGCGAGGAACCCGGCCACCTCATCGAGCAGGGCCTCGAACGGACCGAACCCCCTGACGACCGCGTCGTAGGTCAGGCCGTAGCCGACCGCGAGGAGGCGCTCGATCACCCGGCGAATCGCCATGGTTGAACGGCCCGCTCCCGTGCACCCGCCGGGCAGAACCCCGATCCCGCGCGGGAGGATGGCCGCTTCACTGGATGATCGCATAGCTACTTCCCTTTTGAGACAGAGACACCCTCCCGTCCGGGACTCTCTGAATAGTCCACAGGTGAACAAGTTATGTGCAGGGAGAATGCCAGGAAACTGACTGGTCAGCGGGACGGATCTAGTTGATTTTTAAAGATGGTCCCTTCACATCCTGAGCCAAATGTGACAATTCATGTCAGTGAGATGCCACACTGGCCCCGGAGTCGGGGGGAAAGCGAGGCCTATTCGACGGCGGCGCTGATGGTGCTGGCGAGTTCGTCGGGGGTGAAGGGTTTGACGAGAATACCGTTGATCCCACCGTCGAGCGCCTCACCCATGACCTCGCGGGTCCCGTGGCCGGTGATGAGCACGACCTTCAGGTTGGGGTGAATGCCGCGGGCCCGCCGGACGACCTCGAACCCGTTGATCCCGGGCATCTTGTAGTCCACCACAAGGAGGTCCACCGGCCCGCTGGCCAGCTTGGACAGGGCCTCCTCCCCCCGCGTGACCCCCTCGACCTCGTGGCCCAGACGCCCGAGGATCTTGAGGCAGAGCGCCATGATCGGCGCTTCGTCGTCCACAACCAGAATGCGCATCCGGATCGCCTTTCCTTAGCGTCGTCCCTGGCGCTCGTCGCGCCGGAGCTTGTACTCGATGGAATCCACGAGCGCCCGCCAGGATGCCTCGATGATGTTGTCGGCCACCCCGACGGTGCCCCAGGTCTCGTCCCCGTCCCCGGAGGTGATGAGGACGCGCGTCTTGGCCGCCGTCCCCTTGGACTCGTCCAGGATCCGGACCTTGTAGTCCAGGAGCGTCATCTCCCGGAGGTTCGGATAGAAATCCTCCAGGGCCTTCCGGAGGGCATGGTCGAGGGCGTTCACGGGCCCGTTGCCCGAGGCGGCCGTGTGCTCGGGGATCCCCTTCACCCGGAGCCGCACGGTGGCCTCCGCGACGGGCTCCTCGCCTTCCCGGCGCTCCTCCACCGTCACCCGGTACCCCTCCAGGTCGAAGAACGGCCGGTGGTTCCCGAGGGCGCGCTCCATGAGCAGCTCGAAGGACGCCTCCGCCCCTTCGAACTGGTACCCCTGGTCCTCCAGCTCCTTGAGGATCTGGAGGATGCGCCGCGCGTCGGGGGTGTCCTTGTCGAGGTCGATCCCGTACTCCTTGGCCTTCCAGAGGATGTTGGACTTGCCGGCGAGCTCCGAGACCAGCACCCGCCGGTGGTTGCCCACCAGTTCCGGATTCACGTGCTCGTACGTCTCAGGGTGCTTGACGACGGCCGAAACGTGAATCCCTCCCTTGTGAGCGAAGGCGGAGTCGCCGACGTAGGGCTGGGCCTGCCACGGCTTCCGGTTGGCCAGCTCGGACACGAAGCGTGACACGTCCCTCAGCTCCCGGAGGTTCGCCTCGGGAATGCACTCCAACCCCATCTTGAGCATGAGGTTCGGGATGATCGAGACGAGGTTGGCGTTGCCGCAGCGCTCCCCGTAGCCGTTGAAGGTCCCCTGGACGTGGCTGATGCCCTCGCGCACCGCGGCCAGCGAATTGGCCACGGCGCACTCGGTGTCGTTGTGGACGTGGATGCCCAGCGGGGTGGTCGGTTTGACGAGCTTCTTCACCTCACGAACGATTTCCCCAATCTCGTGAGGGAGGCCCCCGCCGTTCGTGTCGCAGAGCACGAGGCAGTGGGCCCCGGCCTCTTCTGCCGCGAGTAATGTCCTGAGCGCGTAGTCCCGGTTCAGCTTGAACCCGTCGAAGAAGTGCTCCGCGTCGTAGATGACCTCCTCGAAGTGCTTCCGCAGAAAGGTGACCGAGTCGGCGATCATGGCCAGGTTTTCTTCCAGCGTGGTGCCGATCGCGGACGTGACGTGGAAATCCCAGGACTTCCCGAAGATGGTGACGACCGGCGGGCCGGCCTCCACCAGCGCCTGGAGGTTAGCGTCCTCCTCGGGCCGGACACCGGGCCGCCGGGTCGCCCCGAAGGCGGTGATCTTCGCGACCTTGAGCACGGCGTCCTGGATGCGGCGGAAGAAGCGCAGGTCCTTCGGATTGGAGCCGGGCCACCCGCCCTCGATGTAGTGCACGCCGAGCGCGTCCAGGCGCTGCGCGATGCGAATCTTGTCTTCCATGGAGAAGGCGACGCCCTCGCCCTGGGTGCCGTCGCGGAGGGTCGTGTCGTACACCTTGATCAGCCGGGGCATCGGGGAATCCTCCAGCCCTCACATGAGGGTAACGCTCATGATGAGGCACGGGCGCACGACCTGTCAAGGATTCCTTCCGAGCTCCGCCATCGTGGGAAGGCGCACGCGGAACGTCGAGCCGCCGCCGAGCTCGCTCTCCACGAAAATCTGGCCCTTGTGACTCTGGATGATGCCCTGGCTCACCGACAGCCCCAGCCCCATCCCCTTCGCCTCGGGCTTGGTGGTGAAGAACGGCTCGAACACCCGGCTCAGATTGTCCGGCGCGATCCCTCCGCCGGTGTCCCGGACGGCGATCTCGACCCAGGACGCGCCCTCCTCCTCGACGAGGCCCGTGGTGATCCGGAGCCGCCCGCCGTCGGGCATGGCGTCCAGCCCGTTGGTGACCAGGTTCAGGAACACCTGGCGCAGCTGATCGGCGTCGGCGTGCACCGCTGGGAGGTCGACCCCGTACTCTTCCTCCAGCTCGACGTTGGCGATCCGGGCCTGGTGCCGGAGGATGGAGACGACGCGGGAGAGCAACGGGTTGATGTATACAGCCTCCAGGGCCGGCGCGCGCTGGCGGGAGAAGTCGAGGAGGTCCCGGACGATCTTGCGGGCCCGCAGCGCCTCGCCCTCGATGATCATGACTTCGTCCCGCCGCGGATCGCCGTCGGGCAGCGACAGCCGCAGCTCCGACGCGTACCCCACGATGCTCGTCAGCGGGTTGTTGAACTCGTGGGCGATATTCGCGACGAGTTCGCCGAGGGCGGCAAGTTTCGCGGACTGCACCAGCTGCGCCTGGGTCCGCTGGAGCTCGGCCACGCGCTGCTGCAGATCGGCCTGGAGCTGGGCATTCGCCAGCGCGATGGCGAGCTGGCCGGCCAGTGTCTCGCAGGTCGCGATCTCTCCCGTGAAAAAGAGCTGGCGGTCCTCGCCGACCAGGACGGCGCCGCCCATGGCGCCATCGGGGCCGACGAGGGGGAGGCCGAGCGCGTTCGTGCCGGCCGCCACATCCAGCCGGCGGGCGAGCGAGGGCGGGAGCTCGAGGGACGTGGCGGCGGCGCTCAGATCGGGCAGCCCCAGCGCGTCGGCCGCTCCCTCGAAGACCTGCCGGAGCGCTCCGCCTTCCCGGAGCGAAAATCCCTGGACCCGAGTCGACGCCGGCTGCCCCGCATCCCGCCGGCGGAGCCAGACGACGGCGGCGCCGGTGCGGCTCGCCCGCATGAGGTTTTCCAGCCCCGTGGTCAGGATCTCTTCGCGCGTCGCATGAGAGGAGAACGTCTGCCCCGACGTGAGGAGCAGCAGGGCGCGGCGCTGGCGCTCGCGGGCCGTCCGGTAGAGGACGGTGCCGGCCTGGAGAACCATGACGACGGCGAGGGCGTAAATGACCAAGCGTTCCAAGACCTCGAGGTCTCCCAGGGCGGCACCCCGCGGGATCCCCCATCCGCGCTGGACGAGCCACGCGGCCACGGACACGACGGCGACGGCGAACCCGCCGTGCGCATAGACGCGTGCGAGGTGGGGCACGGTCATCGTGGTCGCGACGAGAGAGGCGAACGTCACGAAGACGACCGGGCTCTGGATCCCCCCGGTGACGAGGATCAGGGCGCCCAGGAGAAACTGATCGCCGAGGGCCTGCCATTCCAGGATGAGCCGGTCCAGCCGGGAGGCCGCCTGGGCGAGCCCCCGCCGGGAGACGAGCGTGAGCAGCGTGTTCTCCAGCGCGAACCCGCCGAGGACGGCGAAGAAGGGCCGGGGATTCGCCGGGACCCCGATGGTGATATTGAGGAGCGCTACGAGGGCTCCGGCCACCACGATCAGGATCCAGCGGATCCTGGCCATGAACAGGCTGTCCCGGAAGAACTCCGGTGCGAGAGATGAACGGAAGGGTCCCGGCATGACCTAGCCTATCCTTCCTCTCCGTGCCGTGGCGAGAACCGAGCAGCCCAAGGCCCGAGGGAGGAGGCGGCCGGAGGCGTACGCGGTTGTACGTTGAGGACCGCCGACGACCGAGAACGCCGGGATGCGAAGGTTATCGGCACGGCACTAGCAGATGCCACGAGCCCGGAGGCGAGCCACCTCGCCCCGGCTCAGCCCGGCCACGCGCGTCAGGATCTCATCCGTGTGCTGGCCCAGGAGCGGTGGGGGCGCGCTGACGCGTCCGGGCGTCGCCTGGAGGCGGATGGGCACGCCGAACACCCTCACGCTCTCGGCCTTGGGATGAGGCAGGGACACGATCATGCCGCGCTCCAGGAGGTGAGGGCTCTCGCAGACCTCCGCCACGCTCTTGATTCTCCCCGCAGGGACCCCGGCCTTATCGAATCGCGCGAGCCACTCCTCGGCCCGGCGGGTGGCGAAGATCCCGTTCAGAAGCGGGATCAGCGTCTGCCGCGCCTCGACGCGCTTCGCCTCGCTGTCGAAGCGACCGTCCCTCGCCAGGTCCGGCCGGTCCAGCGCCTGGCACAACCGCTCCCAGAGGGAGTTGTTGGCGACGCCCACGGTCAGGTAGACGTCGGCGGCCTTGAAGACCTCATAGGGCACGATGGACGGGTGCTGGTTGCCCCGGCGGGCGGGGCGCTGGCCGGTGGCGAAGTAGATCCCGGCCTGATACGTCAGGAGCGACGCCATGACGTCCAGCATGGCCACCTCCACCTTCTGGCCCTTCCCCGTCCGCTGGCGGGCGTAGAGGGCCAGCACGACCCCGTGGCAGGCCTCGATGCCCGCCACCAGGTCGGCGATGGAGGTGCCAACCTTCACCGGGGGACCGTCGGGGAACCCCGTGAGATCCATGAGCCCCGACTCGCCCTGCACGATCAGGTCGTACCCCGGGCGGCCGGCCTCGGGCCCGGATTCACCGAAGCCCGAGATGGCGCAGTACACGAGCTGCGGGTTCGACCGCTTCAACGTCTCGTAGCCCAGGCCCAGCCGCGCCATCGTTCCGGGGCGGAAGTTCTCCAGGAGGACGTCCGAGCGCCGGATGAGCCGCCGGAGGATCCGCTGCCCCTCGGGGGCCTTGAGGTTGAGGGTGAGGCTCTTCTTGCTCCGGTTGACCGACATGAAGTAGGTGGACTCGCCCCCGGAAAACGGCGGCCACGTCCGGGTGTCGTCGCCCTTTCCCGGCTCCTCCACCTTGATGACCTCGGCGCCCATGTCGCCGAGCATCAACGAGCAGAAGGGGCCGGCCAGGACCCGCGTGAGATCGACCACGCGCACCCCGGCGAGCGGGGGACGGGCGCTAGACCTTTTCGCCACCGCCGCGCCTCCAGACGCGCTTGACCGCGCTCTTGACGATAGCTGTCACGGTCTCCTCCAGGTCGCCCGCGCGGCGCCAGAAGAGGCGCGCCCGGTCCATCACGCCCAGGTGGGAGAAGTAGTAGACCTGGTCCACTTCTTCCACGGCCACCCGGCTGCCCACGCGGAGCCCCTTGGTCTCCGCGCCGTGGCAGAAAAGGCGGGCCCCGCCGTCGAGCCCCACGAGCGCCAGGTGGAGTGGCGAGGAGAAGCCCTCGGGCGGCGAGTGGAGCGTAGTGAAGGACACCACCTCCCCGTAACCCTCGATCGACAGGGGCTCCATCGCGACCGGATGGTCCGGACAGTAGGAAGTGGGGGGCGCCACCACGCGTCCGCACCGGGTGCAGCGGGAGGCCGGGATCAGCTCAGAGGGGGGCTTCGTCATCGGGTGCGCTCCAGCACGGTGACCCAGTTGTTGGTGGCGAGGCCACCGATCGAGTGGGCGAGACCCACCCGCGCCGCCACCTGGTGGCCGTGAGCCTCCCCCAGCAACTGCCAGAACACCTCCGCGATCTGGGCGATTCCCGTCCCAGCCAGCGGGTGCCCGCGGGCCTTGAGCCCGCCCGATGGGTTGATGGGGAGCCGCCCGTCGATCGCCGTCTCGCCGGCCAGCGTGGCGCGGCCGGCCTTGCCGGAGGGCACCAGCCCCAGATCCTCCAGCGCGATCAGCTCGAAGGGCGCGAAGGCGTCGTGAACCTCGGCCACCTCCACGCGCTCGGGGCCGAAGCCGGCCATCCGGTAGGCGGCCTTGGCCGCCGCCTGGGTGGCCCTGAAACTCACGAGGCTCTCGCGGTACCTCACCGCCAGCGTGTCGGCCCCCTGCCCGATCCCCGCGATCCTGACCGGGGCCGGCTCGGCGGTGAGAACGAGCGCCGCGGCTCCATCGGAGATCGGGCAGCAGTGGTAGAGCCTGAGCGGGTCGGCCACGATCCGGCTCTCCAGCACGGCGTCCAGGCTCACGGGGTCCCGGAAATGGGCGTACGGATTCCGGGCCCCGTTGGCGTGATTTTTCACCGCGACCTGGGAGATCTCCTTGAGGGTCACGCCCGTCTTGGCCATCAGGGCCCGCGTGATCAGGCCCGCCAGGGCCGGCATGGTCGCGCCGTAGGAGCGCTCGTGGGGATCGATGGAGCGCCCGATCAGCTCCGAGACGCGGGGCGTCGGCAGGTGGGTCATTTTCTCGCCGCCGACCACCAGCACCGACCGGGAGAGGCCTGCGGCGACGGACGCAAACCCCGTGTAGACGGCGGCCGCTCCCGAGGACGTGGCCGTCTCGACCCGAAGCGCCGGCACGTGGGCGAACCCCAAGTGCGTCGCGATCTGGGAGGCGAAGTTGCCCTCGCCGATGAACTCCTCGGGGTTCATGGCGGCGACGACAATCGCGTCCGGCGCCTCGAGCCGAGCGGCGCTCAGCGCGGAGCGGGCGGCCTCGGCCACGAGATCCGGCAGACTTTCCTGACGCTTGCCGAAGCGGGTCATCCCCGCCCCAGCGATCCAGACACCCGGCAACGGCTGACTCCCGGAAGGATTGGAATCCGCTACTATTTCACTCCGGGAGTTCGGGGAGTGTCAACGCTTTTCGCCGGGGCGGGTGGACACGAGCCGTTCAGGGGCGCGCCGAGCGGCGACGGCGCCGCGGGGACGACTGGACGGCGGGGCACCCCCGCGAAGGAGGCCGGCGGGGGAGCCGACACGCCAAGGTCGCGGATCAGCCGGAGGAGGTACGTGCGCTGGAGGCCCAGGCACCGCGCGGCATGGGTGCGGTTCCCCCCCGACTGCCGGAGCGCGGTCTCGATCAGGCGCCGCTTGAACTCCTCCACGGCGCCGCGAAATCCGAGGGGGGCCCACTGCTCCATGCCCAAACGAAGGGGCAAGCGCGATGCCAGCCGGCGAGAGGCGCAAATTCAGGCCCTTAGAAGCGGAGGCGAGCCACATCTGCACGAAGGGGTGTGCAGAAGCCGGCCGCACTGCACGGAGGCCTGTGCAGTTACTTTTTGGTCGAGGGCTTGACGCCCGGATTGTCCTTGAAGAACTGCTTGTTCAGGTCGATGAACTGCTTCCACTTATCGGGAGTCTCGTCCTCGGCGAAGATCGCCTTCACCGGGCACACCGGCTCGCAGGCGCCGCAGTCGATGCATTCGTCCGGGTGGATGAAGAGCATCTCCGGGCCTTCGTAGATGCAGTCCACCGGGCAGACTTCCACGCAGGCCTTGTCCTTCACGTTGATGCACGGCTCGGCGATGATATACGCCATTAGGGCCTCCCGTTCTCAAGTGCTTGACGGACCGCACCATTTTTACCCGAAGCCGCGCGGAGTGTCAAGTCTTTGGGCGGGCTCTAGAGTGTCCGGAGCTTCGGATCCAGGGCGTCCCGGAGCGAGTCCCCGAACAGGTTGAACGCGAAGACGGCCAGGCTGATGGCGAGCCCCGGGAACACGGCCATCCAGGGGGCCGCCTCGGCGAATTCCACTGCGGCGCCGCGGAGCATGAGCCCCCAGGCGGCGGTGGGCTCCTGCACGCCGAGGCCGAGGAACGACAGCGAGGCTTCCAGCAGGATCGCCTGGCCCAAGAAGGCCGTGAGCATGATGAGGTAGGGAGCCATCACGTTAGGCAGCATGTGCCGGAGCATGATCCGCGCGTGGCCAAAGCCCGCCGCCCGTGCCGCATCGATGTACGGCATCTCCCGGATGGCCAGGGCGCTCGAGCGGGTGACCAAGGCGCAACGCGGGATCATCGGGATGGTGATGGCCGTGATCAGGTTCGGCAGGTTGTTGCCGAGGATGGCCACCATCGCGAGCGCCAGGATGATGAGCGGGAAGGAGAGGAAGATGTCCATGAGCCGCTGGAGATAGAGGTCTATGCGCCCCCCGAAGTAAGCGCTTCCCACCCCGAGGACGGCGCCCGCGGTGGCCCCGATCAGGGCCGCGCCGAACCCCACGATCAAGGCCGTCTGCGAACCATAGAGGAGGCGCGAGAGGACGTCACGGCCGAAGGCGTCCGTGCCGAGCCAGTGCTTGGCCGAGGGCGCGGCCAGCATGGCCCCGAAGTCCACAGTCACGGGGTTGTACGGGGCGAGCCAGGGCGCCGTCACCGCCACCAGGAGCATGAGGACCACGACGGCGGCGCCGATGGCGCCGAGCGGCCGCTTCCGGCAGAAGTCGCGGACGGCGCGAATCCACCGGCTGGGCTCCCGGACCTCCCGAATCGCCTCGACGCGGACCGCCATGGCCTACCTGAAGCGGATCCTCGGATCGAGCCAGGCGTACATGAGGTCCATCAGGAAGTTGACGAAGATGAACGCGGAGGCAACCAGCAGGACCAGCGCCTGGGTCAGCGTGTAGTCCCGGTGGGCCACCGCCTGAACGAAGAGCAACCCCAGCCCGTTCAAGTTGAACACCTGCTCGGTTACGACCAGGCCCCCGATGAGAAAAGCGAACTCGAGCGCGATGACGGTCAGAACGGGCAGCATGGCGTTCTTGAGGGCGTGGCGGGAGAGGACCAGCTTCTCCACGAGCCCCTTGGCCCGAGCCGTCCGAATGTAGTCCTCCCGCAGGACTTCGAGCATCGCCGAGCGGGTCATGCGCGTGGCCACCGCTGAGTACCGATAGCCCACCGCCAGGGCCGGCCAGATGAGCTGGAGGAGGTTCTGCCAGGGATTGACCCAGAACGGCGTGTACACCATGGGCGGCAGCCACTTGAAGATGATCAACAGCCCCAGGATGAAGACGATGCCGAGCCAGAATGACGGTGTGGCGAGCCCGGCGATGGAGAAGATCCGGACGGCATAGTCCACCCAGGTGTCCTGCTTGAGCGCCGCGATCACTCCCAACGGGATCGCGAGGAGCACGGCCACGATGGTGGCCATGACCGCCAGCTGCAAGGAAAGCGCGAAGCGGAGCTTGATCTCCTCCAGGATCGGCGCCCCCGTCCACATGGAGCGCCCGAAGTCCAGACGCGCCACGCCCAGGAGCCACGTCGCAAACTGCTCCCAGACGGGCCGGTCGAGGCCGAACCGGGCGCGCTCCTTCGCCAGCGCCTCCTCGGACACGGCGCCACGGTCGCCGGCCATGCGGAGCTCTACCACGTCCCCGGGCACGACGCGGATCAGGACGAAGATCACGACGGCGACTCCGAGCAGAGTGGGGAACATCAGGAGGAAGCGCTTGAGGATGTACTTCCACATTGCCGTCACGGGTCCCCCCTCACCCGCCCCTCTCCCCCGAGGGGGAGAGGGGGAGCGAAGGATCTCCGGCTACTGAGACAACCAGACCGTGTCGAGCTGGTTGTTCAGATAATGGCTCGGGGTGATCGTCCACCCTTTCACCTTGGAGCTGTGCGGGATGATCCGGTGCCACTGGAGTGTGTAGAGGACATGGACCTCCTCGTCGAGCAGCCGCTTCTCCAGGGCGCGGAGGTGCTTCCTCCGCTCCTCGGGCTCGATGGCCCGAGCCTGCCTGACGTAGAGGTCGTCGATGACGGTGTCCTTGTGCTTGCCGTAGTTGGCATCCGAGTTGGTGAGGAAACGCCCCAGATCCAGATCCGGCTCCACGATGAAGCCGCACTGGAAGTCCATCGCCACCTCGAAGTCCCCTCGCTTGAGCATGGGGTGGTAGGCCGAGGCCTCGATGATCTCCTGCTTGACGTTGAGACCGATCTGGCGCCACTGGTCGATCATCCAGATCCCCAGAGGCTCGTAGGGCTGGGGGATGCCGCGGTTCTTGAAGGTGAACGCGAAGCCCTCGGGCACACCCGCCTCCTTGAGCAGGCGGCGCGCCTCGGCGCGGCTCGCGTTGATGTCGCGCCAGTACCCCGCCAGCTTGGCCAACTCGTCGGGCGGCGTGGCCCAGGGCGTGCCAGGCACCTGGACGCCTGCAACCTCCTTGACGATCGCGATCCTCGACAGCGCCTGGGAGCCCTGGTAGCGATCCAGCGCGAGGGTCAGTGCCCGGCGGACGCGTTTGTCGTCGAAGGGCCTCTTCTCGTGGTGCATGGCGACCATCAGGACGCAGTCCCAGGCGCTCTCCTGCACCGTGATCTTGGGCCCCAGCGCTTGGACCAGGCTGTCCCGGTCGGCCGGCGTGAAGCCGCGGAACTGAATCATCGCCCGCTCGCCCCGAACCGCGGCCACCTGCGCCGACGACGAGCTGATGAAGATCGCGCGGTAGCCGTCCAGATACGGCTTGCCCTTGTCCCAGTAGTCCGGGTTCTTCTTCCCCACCCAGTGGGAGCCCCGGACGTGTTCCACGAACTTGAAGGGCCCAGTGCCCATGACGTTCTTCTCGTACCACCAGGGATCCTTGGCCAGGGTGTCCGCCTTGTAGATCCAGTTCCAGGGCGAGGCGAGGTTCAGAAGGAAGGAGGACTCCGGCCACTTGAGGCGGAAGCGCACCGTCTGGGGGTCCGGCGCCTCGACCGCCTCCACGGCCGCGTAGGCGCCCTTGCGGAGCGACTTCATGGCCATGGGCGGGAAGATGATCTTGTCGTAGGAGGCCTTGACGTCCCGGGACGTCATCTCGCTGCCGTCGTGGAACTTGACGCCCTTGCGGAGCTTGAAGGTGTACGTGACCCCGTCCTTGGAGATGGTCCAAGACTCGGCGAGGTCTCCCACCGGCTTGGTCCCCGTCTTGTCGAACGGATCCACCCGGAGGAGCAGGCTGTAATGAGGCGCCACCGGGTGGATGACGCCGAAGGTCTCCTCCTGGTGGGCGTCGTAGGACGGCGGTTCCGATGGCACCACGAACACGAGCTCCCCGCCGTAGCGGGGCTTGTCCTGAGCCATCGCTGGCAAGGTCAGAGCGATCCCGAGTGCGAGAGAAAGCGCCAAACACCCAGCCAGGATCAGGCGGCTCTCACGATACCGATGGGTCATGTCGCACCTCCTAGATGTCGTTCAAGCTTGCCCTGTCGCTTATGGAACGGGCGGGAAGCAGAAAAGTTCCGGGTCGGAGGTAAGGTACCCTCTCTCCGACTCGCCTGTCAAGTCGCCGTGGCGTCGTCGTCGTCAGCCCCGGCCTCCTCCGGCCCGGCCTGCTTCAGCTTCCGGAAGACGGTTTTGGGGTCGATACCGAGGAGCTTGGCCGCCAGCGTCTTGTTCCCCTTCGTCTGCCGCAGCGTCTCCTCGAGCAACTGCTGCTCGACCTCCGCCAGCGACGTGCCCACCGGGATCGCCTTGACCCAGTCCGCGGACGGCGCCCCCTCGACCACGCTGGCCGGGAGGTCCGTCACCTCGACGACCGACCCTCGCGCCAGGACGACGGCCCGCTCGACGGCGTTCTCGAGCTCGCGCACGTTGCCCGGCCAGGAGTACGCGTCGAGCCGCGCCAATGCCTCCTCGCTG
>LDXP01000028.1 GCA_001443385.1 Candidatus Rokubacteria bacterium CSP1-6 | reverse complement strand
CCGCCCGGTCGCGCGCGCGCCGTTCGTGAATAGTTCGGGCTAGGGTCGGGCTACCTCCAGGAAGCGACGGCCTCGTTGAGGGTGGGATATACACCCATCCCCTCGGTCAGCCGCGTCATCTCGAAAATCCTGAGGACGTCGCCGCGCAGGGCGCAGACCCTGAGATCTCCCGCGCACTCCCGGGAGCGCTTCATGGCGCGCACCAGCTCCCCCAGCCCCGCGCTGTCGATGTAGGCGACGCCGAAGAGGTCCAGCACGAGCCGCGTCTTTCCCCGGGCCAGCAGGTCCTCGAGCGTCCCCTTCAGCTGCGGCGCCGACGCGGTGTCCAGGTCCCCCGTCAGGGCCACGACCGTGACCTCGTGCGACTGTGTGACCTGGATGTCCACGATGGCTCGCCGCCTAGGAGGGGTGAGCCTCGAGGAAGCGTTCGGCCTCGAGGGCGGCCATGCAGCCGGTTCCGGCGGCGGTCACCGCCTGGCGGTAGGTGTGGTCCTGGACGTCCCCCGCGGCGAAGACGCCCGGCACCGAGGTCTGGGTCGTCCCGGGGACCACCTTGATGTACTCGTTGGGAAGGAGCTCGAGCTGTCCCCTGAAGAGCTGCGTGTTGGGCTGGTGCCCGATGGCGACGAAGAGCCCGTCCACGGGGCGCTCGCTCGGCTCGCCCGTCTTGAGGTTCTTCACGCGGACCGCCGTAACGACCCCCTTGGCGACGTCCAGGATCTCGTCCACGGCCGAGTTCCAGATGAACTCGATCTTGGGGTTCTTGAAGGCGCGCTCCTGCATGATCTTGGAGGCCCGGAGGGTGTCCCGGCGGTGGACGACCTCCACCTTGCGGCCGAGCCTAGCCAGGTAGAGCGCCTCTTCCATGGCCGAATCGCCCCCGCCCACGACCATGATGTTCTTGTCCTTGAAGAAGAAGCCGTCGCACGTCGCGCAGGTGGAGACGCCGTGGCCCATCAGCTTCTGCTCCGCGGCGAGGCCCAGCAGCTTCGCCGAGGCCCCGGTCGCGACGATCACGGACAGGGCCTCGTCGGTACGGTTCCCCGCCGTCACGCGGAACGGCCGCCGCGAGAAATCCACGGCGGTCACGTCCTCGGCGATGATCTCGGTGTCGAACCGCTCGGCCTGCTTGCGGAAGACTTCCATGAGCTCGGGGCCCATGATGCCGTCCACGAACCCCGGGTAGTTTTCCACCATGGTGGTCAGCATGAGCTGCCCGCCCCACTGCACGCCGCTGAACATGAGCGGGGACAGGTTCGCGCGCGCCGCGTAGATGGCCGCCGTGTAGCCGGCCGGCCCCGATCCGATGATGATGACTTTTCGCTGAACCGGCATGACTTTAGCCTATTAGATGCGCGGGCGGTTCGGAAGGTTCCGCGCCGGGGTCCCCGGGCGCTAGGATCCGCTCCAGCTCCGCGAGAGATTTCAACTCGTATTCGGGCTCGGGGAGCCCGGGCGGCGCCGCCTCCCCGCTCGGGTTGAGCCACGCCACGGCCATGCCCACCGCCTTTGCCCCCACGACGTCGATATCTGCCCGGTCCCCGACGAACAGGGCGTCGGCGGGACCGATCCCCAGGCGCCGGAAGGCGGCCTCGAAGATCGCAGGCTTGGGCTTCCGCCACCCGACGTCGGCCGAGACGACCACCACCTGGAACAGGCCGGCCACTCGCTCCCGCTCCAGGATCCCGTGGGCGGTGGGCGCGTAGTCGAAGTTGGAGACGATCCCCAGCCGGAACCGGCGCGCGAGCCGGGTGATCAGCGCCAGGTGCTCGGGGGGGAGCTCGGCCGCCTGCGCCAGGTGCCGCTTGTGGGTGCTGAGGAGGGCGTCGAGCACGTCCGCTGGGATTCGCCCCGGATCGAGATCGAGGCGGCGGAAGAGCAAGGCGAACCGCTCGGGAGCCCCGACCTCGCGGTAGTCGGTCGCGCGGACGCGCTCCGCCTCCTGCCAGCTCCAGATCAGCGCGTCGAAGAAGCGCACCAGGTCCACGCCCGGGGCGTGAGGCGCCAGGATGGGAAACAGGTGCCCCGCCGTCGAGCGGACGCTTCGGCCGTCGATCTGGACCTCTGGCAGGCGGTTCCGGTCGAAGCGGACCAGCGTGTCGAAGAGATCGAAGAGGACGGTCGAGAAGGTCATCGCGCCTGCTTGAGGCGCGAGAGCGCCAGGCGGGCGGTCGAGCGCACGGCCATGCTCGCGTCCTTGAGGACCGCGCGCAGCGCCGCCTGAGCCTCGGGGGACCCCAGCTCCCCCAGGGCCCGCGCGGCGGCGGCGCGAACCGTTTCGGGGAAGCCCTTGACGATCCCCAGGAAGCGCGCGCGGCGCTGAAGGACCTCGATGAGCGGTCCCACTGCCCGCTCATCCTTGAGCTGCCCCAGGCAGAGGCACGCCCCCTTGAGCACCTCGGGCGGCACTTCCCGTTTCAGGAGCCGGATGATCGCGTCCCCCAGCTCCGTCGCCTGGAGTCCCCGGATGCACTCGAGCGCGCCCGCCAGGGTGGCCGCCTCCCGCTCCCCGAGGGCCCGCTCGAGGAACCTGATGGCCGCGGTGCGGGGCAGGCGGGAGACGACGCCGACGAACTCGGCTCTCACCAGGACGTCGGGATGCGCGAGGAGGAAAAAGAAGTCGGGGCCCAACTCGGGCGCCACAAGATCCAGCACGCTGACGATGCGCTGCGCGACCTCGCCTGACGTCGGAGGGTGGAGCTGGGGGACGAGGACCCGGAGCGCGGCGCCCGGGAGCGACCGGAGAATCGTCGCCGCGACCCGGCGGACCTCCGTGTCCTCCTCTCGCGTCACGATGTTCGCCACGAACGGCACGGCGCCCTCGCCGAGGGCCATCAGCACGCCCTGCGCCTGCTCCCGCCGGGCCGGATCGCTCATCTTCAACGCCGTGAGGAGCGGCTCCAAGACGCCGCCCGCGGCCATGGCCTGCACGGCGGTGGTCGCCAGGGGAAGCAGGGTTCGTTGCTCCGGGCGGCCGACCTGCCCCCGCCCGAGCGCCTCGGCCATCCCGGCGGCGCGCGCAAGGTCGCCCTCCCGGAGCATGAGCTTCAGCGCTTCGACCGCGGCGCGTACCTCCCACTGGAAGACGCGTGGGCTCGTTTCTCTCAGGAGCGCCTTTTCCAGGGGCTCCAGCGAGCGATCGCGAAGCCAGGCGAGCGTTCCGAGGTTCGCGCCCGTCAGGAGGAGGTTGAGGCCGGAGGCGGCCCGCTGGCGGGTGCCTTCCATGGGAGAGGCCAGGCCCGCCATGAGGCGATCCAAGAGGAGATTGGCCAGGTCCTTCCGGTCGGAGCCCAGCCAGGAATCCACCGCCGTCGGGATCACTTCTTCGCGAAGTTCCGGCGCCGCCGCGGGGGCGTCCAGCCAGCGCGCGACGCGCTGGTAGAGCCTGTCCTCCTCGTCGCGGGTGCCCGCCGGCCCTGCGGTCCCAGTTCCCGACCCCGCTCCACCAGGCTCTCCCCTGCCCGCCTCGCCGCCCGTCCCGCCTCCCGTGAGCGAGGCCCGGGCCG
Organism: Candidatus Rokubacteria bacterium CSP1-6; assembly: GCA_001443385.1. GTDB lineage: Bacteria > Methylomirabilota > Methylomirabilia > Rokubacteriales > CSP1-6 > CSP1-6. Next base: position 27,581 of record LDXP01000028.1, on the reverse strand, counting down.
CCGTGTAGAAGCGGCTCCCCACCTGGATGGTCGTGATCCCCCGCTCCTCCAGGAGCTGCCCGAGCATCAAAGTGCTCATCGAGTCGTCCGCCCCCGGCTGGGCCAGGTGGGTGAGGAACACCTGGAGATCCGCGCCGGTCAGTCCGCGGGTGAGGGTCACGCTAATGAGGCCGCTCTCCTGGAGGAGTTTGTGGAGGAGGGGGCTCGTGAGGCCGAACCACTTCGGGTTCGCCCGGACGCCGTTGATCACGATGCTGTCGTCGGCGAGGGCCACCGTCACCGCCTGAATCCGCTCCAGGAGGTCCTGGGCCTGGCGCTCCAGGCGGTCCTGGATCGCGACGTTCAGCTCGTTCTCCGGCGGGTAGAGGCGGAGGTTGTCCACGGCGCCGGCGAGGGAGCGGAAGACTTCGGCCGACAGGCGCATGCTTTCGTCGTCCAGCACCGTCTCCCCCGCGGGTTCGGCCATCTCACGCGTCGTGGCGAGATAGATGGCGGGGAAGATGCCCACGTGCAGGAGGCCGCGCGATGTCAGCAGCTTCTCCCACCGGTCGAGTTCCGGGGGGATTCCCAGGGCGGGCCCGCTGAGAATCCTCACCATCTCCTCGACCTCCGGCCCGATCACCCCGCTCACGAAGGTGACGCTGCGAATCCCCTGATCCTTGAAGAAGCGGAGGAGCTCCTGGGCCAGCGCCCCGAGGGCTTTCCCCCCCATCGCCTTGCCGTTCGCGGAGAGGGTGCCCCGGTCCTCGGCGAGCGTGACCGCGTCGAGTCCCTCCAGCAGCTGGAGCAGCGTCGCGCCCGCCGCCGTGACTTCCTCGCGCACGAGCTGGCTCCCCTCCGGGAAGACGCGCATGTTCTTGCACGCGAGCGTCAGGGTCTTGATGAACTGGACGGCGACCGGCAGGCTCTCTTCGTCGAAGGGCTCTGTGGCCTCGGCGATTCGCACCTTGACCGTCCCGGCCTCGCCGCCCCCCCCGACGCCCGTGGCGCCGCCGCCGGAGCCCGTTCCGGTCCCAGCCCCCGCCCCAGCGCCTTTCCCGCCCTCGCCGCTCCCGGGCTCGCCCACATCCGCGGGAGAGAAGAGCCAGTCTCGGAGTACCTGGAGCTTCTCGCGGTAGAAGCCGGCCTTGCCGGTGTCGTCGGAGCGCTCGAAGTGATAGGTGATCGGCCCGAGCACCTCACCGGGCTCTGGCCCGGCCAGCTGCTCGTAGACCTGCGCCGCTTTGCGGTGGGTCTCCCGGCGATGCGCCGGATCGACGCCGTCGTGGACGATTTCGCGCAGACGCGCGTTGGAGAAGCTGATGTCGCCCGCGTCGGCCACGGGATCGGTGGGCTCGAACACCCCGGAGCGGCGACCGCGCTCCACGAGGTCGAGCGTCTCTCCGGGATCCTGCCCCAGGACCTCCGAAAGCACCGAAAGGTCCACGTCCGGGCCGATGACGGAGGCTTCCGAAATCACCTCGAGCGTTTCGGGGTCCAGGTTCTCCAGTCGTCGCGCGATCGCTTCGTCCCCGGAAACCGGGAAATCCTCCGGAGTCACCTGCTCGAAGTTCCAGGCGCCCTCTTCCTGCCTGAGGGCGCCCCGGGTGATGAGCGCCTTCAGCGTCTCCTCCACCACCAGCGGAATTCCGGCGCTGATCTGGAAGAGCTGCTGGTGAAAGCGGGCCGGAATGGGGTGGCGGAGAAGGTCGGCCGCCATCTCGCCAACCTGGATCGGGCTGAGCCGCGGCAGCGGCACACGGGTAAAGCGGGCTGAGGCCTCGAAGTAGGGCAGGAACGCGCTCAGGGAGCGGCCCTTCGGCCCCGCCTCGGGCTCCCCCCGGCGGTCGGTCACCGCCGTCGCACAGACGATGACCCTTCCGTCCTCCCGGCTCAGGAGGTGAAGGAAGACTTCCAGGCTCGCCTCGTCGGCCCGATCCAGATTCTCGAGGAGCACCACCAGGGGGGTCCCTTCCGAGATGAGGCACAGGAGGTCCAGCATCCCGTGGAAGAGCTGGCGCCGCCGCTCCGGGGGCGAGACCGCCTCGGCGGCACCCTTGCTCGGCGCGAGGAACGGAAGCGCCGCGCTCAGGGCGGCGAGCTTCGGCCCGGCAAGGCGCGCCATCGTGGGGGGGATCAGCTCCGGGGAGCGGTCGAAGTACTCCTGGATCAGGGGCGACAGGGCGCTGTACGGGACGGTCTGGGTCTGAGCCAGGCAGCCTCCCTGAAGAATGCGAAGCCCCGCGTTTCTCACCATCCCCGGCAGCTCGGCAAGCAGGCGGCTCTTGCCGCTGCCGTGCTCGCCTTCGAGCAGGACGAACCGGTTCCGCCCGGAAGGCGCCTCTTCGAAGAGCCCCTTCAAGAGGTCGAGCTGTCGCTCTCTGCCCTGGAGGCGCGGGCGGTGAAGCTGGCGGAGCGCCTCCTTGTCGGTCGGGAGCCGCTCGCCCACGTCCTGGCTGGCGCGATTTTTCCCGAGGCGCTTGGCGTGGGCCAGCGCCCGGCGGGCCTTCTCGATGAGGCCGGAGGCGGTCTGCGCCTCGTCGGGGAACGTCACCACGCCCAGGCTGGCCTGGACCGGAATGCCGCTGGCCGTGTGGGGGACGACGATGGGCTCGGCGCCCACCCGGGTCCGGATCGCCTCGGCGACGGACATCGCTCGGGCGCCGTCAGCGCCCTCCAGAAAGACGAAGAACTCGTCCCCCGCGTAGCGGACCGCGTACCCGCCCCGTTGCCGTCCCTCGTGGAGCAACTGAGCCACCTGCCTGAGCACCACGTCCCCGGCGAGACGGCCGTGGGTCTCGTTGACCTGCTTGAAGTCATCGAGGTCGAGCAGGATCACGGAGAGCGGGACCTTCTGGGCGGCGAGCCAGCCGAAGCGCTCCTTCAGGTACTGGGCCATGAACCACCAGTTGTACAGCTGGGTGAGCCGATCCAGGAAGACCAGCCGCCTGGGGTCGCGGAACGCGGCCGTCATGACTTCGGCTTGGCTTCGAGTTCCTGCTGGAGCCGCAGGAGGGCGAGGCGGGCGGCCGAGCGGACCGTCTTGCTCCGGTCCCTGAGCCCCACCTGCAGCGCCTCCTTGGCCTCCGGGAACGCCAGCTCGCCGAGGGAGCGGGCCGCGGTCGCGCGGATACCCTCGGGGAGGCCCTTCACCAGACCGAAGAAGCGCGGCCGGCGCCCGAGGATCTCGACGAGCGGAGAAACCGCGCGCGCGTCTTTCAGGCCTCCCAGGCACATGCACGCCGCCCGCTGGACGTGGTCGTTGGGAGGGTTCTCGAGCACGCGGACCACGGTATCCAGCATCTCCACCGCGCGGAGGCCGCGCACGCACTCGAGGGCCCCCAGCACCACCTCGGACTTGCGCTGGCCGAGCGCCTGGCCGAGGAAGCGCGTGGTCTGCTCCCGCGGAAGCCGGCTCAGCGTCCGGGCCATTTCCCCCCGCACCTCCACTTCGGGGTGACCGAGGAGGAACAGGAGCTCGCTTCCGAGCGCCGGCAGGATCACGTCCAGCACCGCCACGATCCGCGTCACGCGTTCGAGGGCGGGGGATCGCTCCAGCTCCTGGGTCAGGAGGCGGACGCTGGTCTCTCCCTGAGTGCGCAGGATCGCCGCGGCGGCGCGGTAGATCTCTTCATCTTTCCCTTCGAGGGTCACGCGCAGGAGCAATGGCACCGCGGCGGTCCCCAGGCCGCCCAGGATGGCGCCGGCCTGCTGGCGTCGGGCGGGGTCGGGGTCTTTCAACGCTTTGAGGACGGTCTCGATCACGCCGGCCGCCGTCAGGGCATCCACGAGGGCGCCGACCACGCCCCTGAACCATTCGGCCTCGGGCCCCAGGCTCTGGAGCGAGCTGCCCAGCGCCTCGCTGAGGCGGGCCGCGCTCACGAATTCCCCGGCACCGACGAGCCGATTCAGGATCTCGGTCGCGAGCGCCACCTCGGCCTGGAACGCCTCGCGCTGGGTCTCCCTCCGCACGGCGCCGCCCAGCGGGTCCAGGATCTTCCCCAGGAGCCACAGGCGGCCGTTGTCGTCCATGCGTGCCATGCAGTGCGAGACGCCTTGGGCTGCCCTCCCCCGGATTCTTGCGTCAGACTCTCTGAAGGCTCCGGCCGTGCGCCCGACAAGCTGGGTCGCCAGGTCCTCCCTCCCGAGTCCCCGGAGGCCGCCAAGGACGGACGCGAGCTCTTCCTGCACCTGGGGCTCCAGGAACACCTCCAGGGGATCTTTGAGCCACCGGGCGGCCAGCTCGAGGATCCGCTCCGCCTCCGAGGGCTGCGGCGCCGGGGGCTCCACCGACTCCGGGGGCACCGGACCTTCCGGCTCGGGTATCTGCGCCTCTTCGAGTCGCGAGGCGGCGGCGTAGGTTCGCGTTCCCACTTCGATCGTCAGGATGCCGCGGCCTTCGAGGACGCCCCGCCAGAAGGCCGGCCCTCCCTTCGCCTCGGGTGGGGGTTGGGAGAGGTTCGTGAGAAAGACCCGAAGGTCCTCCCGGCTGACGCCCCGCCGGATGGTCAGGCTCGTCAGGCCGCCGTCCTCCATGAGCCGGTCGAGGATCTCGATCGTGATGCCGAACAGGCGGGGGTTCGGCCGGGTCGCATTGACGATGATCGTGCCTTCCGCCATGCCGACCGTCAGGCTGGGGATGCGCGTGAAGAGAACCTGGGCCTGGCGCTCCAGCTGGTCGAGGGAGAGGGTGATCAGCTCGCTCTCCGGCGGGTACAGCCGGATGTTGTCCACGGCCGCGGCCAGCGCGCGCAGGGTGTCGCGGACCAGCGCGAGGGTCCGATCGTCCAGTTGCGCCTCTTTCTCCTCCCGTCGCCAGACGGCCCGGCCTTCCCCGGCGGCGGCCAGGAAGATGACGGGAAACACGCGCACGTGGGCGATCCGCTCCGTCTTGAGCCGATTTTCCCAGTACGCCACGTCGTGCTGGATCCCCTGCGGCGAGCCGCTGAGAATCTTCAGAAGGCCCATCACGTCGGGTTCGGTCATCCCGCGCTCGAGGGTCATTCGGCGAATTCCGTGGTCCGCGTACACGCGCAGGAGATCCTGCGCGACCGGGACCAGCCCGATGCTCTCGACCGGTTCGCCGTTGATCTGGAGCGCCTGGGTCTCCTCGGCGAAGGTCACGGCCTCCACGCGCCCCAGGAGCTCCAGCAGGCGCGCCTTGGCCGCGGCCGCGTTGTGCACGACGATCTGGCTCCCCGCCGGGTAGACCCGCATGTTCTTGACGGCCACCGTCAGGGCCCTCAAGAAGCGGTCCGCGAAGGGCCACGTGCGCTCGTCCAGCGGGCGCACGCCCTCGACTTCGCCGACCTTCAGGCCCAGCTCATTCGCGATCTCGGCCGCGGAGAAGAGCTGCCCCGACAGCTCCTGGACCCGCTGGCGGTAGAACTCGCCCTTGGTGGAGTCGTCCGAGCGCTCGAAGTGGTACGCCAGCGGCCCCAGCACCTTGTCCACCCGATCCCCCGCCAGCCGCTCGGCCACCTCTCCCACGGTGCGGTGGGTCTTCCGCCGATTGTCCTGGTCGAGATTGGAGTACACGATCTGCTGGAAGCACTGGCTCAGAAAGCGCACCTCGTCCTCGTCGACCAGCGGCCCCGGCTCCTCGAACATCCGGCGCTTCTTCCCCTGATCCACCAGCTGCTGCGTCTCCCCGGCGTTCTTCCCCAGCACGCCGGCCAGCAGCTCGACGTCCACGTGCGGGCCCACGACCGCCGCCTTGGTGATCATGGTGTGGAATTCCTGGTCGAGCGCCTCGAGACCTCCGAGCACCGCCGCCTCCAAGGAGGCCGGCACCGCGGCGGGCTCGACGGCGTCGAGGTTCCACATCCCGTCCGTGGTCTTGAGCAGGCCCTTGGTGATGAGCCCCTTGAGCGTTTCCTCGACGAACAGCGGGATCCCTTCGCTGGCTTCGTACAGCCGCTGGAAGAAGGCGGGGGACGCGGTGTGGCGCTGCAGAATCTCGGTCACCATCTCGGTGACGGAGGTGAGGGAAAGCGAGCCGAGGCCCACTCTCAGGAAGTTCTGGGACTGGCGCAATAGCGCGAACAGACGGGCGAGGGGGAGCGGACCCCCCTCCTGCCGGGCCAGGGCCTCGGACTGGGCGGCGGCGTAGACGATCACCTTCCCTTCCTCCTGATCCAGCAGGCGGTAGAGGACCTCGAGGCTCGCCTCGTCCACGAACTGGAGATCGTCGAGGAAGAGCAGGAGGGGAGTCTGCTCGGAGAGGCGGCACAGGAGATCTTCCATTCCGTGGAAGAGGATGCTGCGCCGCTCCTCCGGAGCCAGGCCCGCCCCCGCCCCATCGGGCGGGCCCAGGGCGGGGATGAGCGCCCCTAACTCCTTCAGCGTCTGTGCGGACAGCCGCGCCCTGACGGCGTCGCGCAGCCGAGGCTCCCGGCCGAGGTAGTCGGCCAGGATCCGCGTGAGGCTGCTGTACGGGATCGCGCGCTGGGAGTCCAGGCACCGCCCGAAGAGGTACTTGAGACCTCGAGCGCCGGCGCGCCGCATCACCTCGAGCAGGAGGCGGCTCTTCCCCAGCCCCCGGTTCGCCTCCACGAGGAGGAAGCGGTTCTTCCGCTCGGCCCCCTCGGCGAATGATCGCTCCAGCTCTGCCAGGGCGTCGTCCCGGCCGACCAGCCGGGGACACGGAAACCGCTTGAGGATCCCCGCCTCGACCGGAAGCGTCCAGCCCCCCGCCCGGCTCACGCAGTTCTTTCCTGAGCGCTTGGAGCGGTAGAGGGCCTGATCGGCCGCCTCGATGAGTTCGGAGGGGGACGGGGCGTCCTCGGGGTAGGCGGCGACGCCGAGGCTGATCCGGACCTGGATCCCGTCCGGTGCCTTGTCCGTGGCGAAGGGGTCGGTATTGACCCGTTCGCGGATGGCCTCCGCCACCCTCACGCCCTCGCTCGCGTCAATCCCCTCGAGGAAGGCGAAGAACTCGTCGCCGGCGAAGCGGATGGCGTACGCGTTGGCGGGCAGCGAGGCGAGGATGAGTTCGGCCAGCCGCTTGAGGATGAGGTCGCCGTCGAGGTGGCCGTAGGTGTCGTTGATCTGCTTGAAGCCGTCCAGGTCCAGCATGATGACTGCGAGGGAGGCGCGCTCGCGGGTGAGCTGGTCCAGGCGCTCGCGAAGGTACTGCCGCATGAACCGCCGGTTGTAGAGTCCGGTCAGCTCATCGACGAATATGAGCCGTGAGGCCTCGCGAATCCCTGAGAGATCCATCGGGTGTCGAAAATCCCTCTACGTGACTAGGTCTTACACCTCCTCAATGCACCAACCGTGCCAGAATGGCCGGGCTGCCGGCCGTGCATCAAGGGGCTGGGGGAACCCCAGGAGGCGTATCTACCCCCTTGCCGCCCCTTGGACCTTGCATCTATTGTGCATTTTTGACAGCCGATAGCCCAAAATGTCCTAAGCGAGCTCGGTCCTGAGCTCGCGGACGGCTGTCAGCATCGCCTCCAGCTTACTGCGGCTCTCCTCCACGGTTCGGGTCTTCAAGCCGCAGTCGGGATCCACCCACACGCGCTCCGGCGGGAGCACCCGGATGCCGCGCATGACGCGGGCCTTGATCTCCGCCGGCGTCTCGATCCTGTGGCTGTGGACGTCGAGGACGCCGAGGGAGAGGTCCTTGGTGAAGGGGTCCTTTTCGAAGATCTTGAGGAGATCGAGGGCGCTGTTCGAGATGGCCAGGTCGAGGTTGTCCACCGGGAGCTCGAGCATGTCCGGATAGATCGTCTCGAAGGCCCCGTAGCAGGCGTGGGTGATGAAGTACGCGGGGAGGCCGTCCACCGTGAGGTGCATGGCCTCGATGGCGAAGGGCAGCTCCTCCTGCCGGACCGAGATGGCCGGCTCGTCGATCTGGATGATCCTGGCCCCCGCCTCGATCAGCGCCTCGACTTCCCTCCGGATCTCGCGGGCGAGGGCCAGACACGCCGACTTCCGGTCGCGGTAGTAGTCGTTGAACGACCAGTCCATGACGGTGTACGGACCCGTCAGCATTCCTTTCACCGGCTTTTTCGTCAGGCTCTGAGTCCACCGCCACCACGCGACGGTCATGGGGCCGGGCCACTTCACCTCCCCCACGATCACGGGCTTGTGGTAGTAGCGGTTGCCGTAGGAGCGCACCAGGCCCCCCGCCTGGAAGCCGCCCATGAGCTCGGCGAAGTAGGCCACCATGTCGCCGCGGTACTGCTCCCCGTCCACCAGGACGTCGAGGCCGATCTCCTCCTGGGCGCGGATCCAAAACTCGGTGGCCTTCTTCTCCAGCGCTTCCAGCTGGGCGCGGGTGATCTGCTTGCGCGCGTATTTCGTCCGGGCCTCGGCCAGCTCCGGGGTCTTCGGGAAACTCCCCACGGTGCTCGTGGGGAGCAGCGGCAGCTCCACGCCGAGGCGCGTGAGCTTCTGGCGACTCATGATCGGCCTCGGAGGTAGTCGTCCCTGAGGCGCTTCAGCGTCTCGAGCTTGAGGCGGGCGCGCTCTCGCGGGAGGAACTCCAGCCCGCAGGACGGCGTCAGGTAGGTCGGCCCCGTCTTGAGCGCGGGGAGGACCGCGTCGAGGACGGGGAAGACGCTTTCTTTCGTCTCCAGCTTCGTGTTCCGGGCGTCGATGAGGCCGAGGGCCAGTGGTTTCGCCGACCCCAGGTCGGCGATCAGGGCGGGGAGCTTGGGGCTGTAGGTGAAGTCCAGGCCCAGCGCTTCCACCGGCAGGGCCTGGAGGTCCCGGTAGAGCGGGGCGACGTCCCCAAAGGAGAGGTGGAGGAGGAGCCGCGCCGCCCCGCGCTCGCGCCCCACCACCGCCAGCGCCGCCTCGAGCACGTTCAGATCCTCGGGGTGGCGGACGATGGCCGGCTCGTCGATCTGGATCAGTTGGGCGCCGGCCCGGCTCAGCTCCCTCACCTCGACGGCCAGCACTAGGGCGTACGCCAGCGCGAGCTCGTGCGCCGAGCGGTAGCCCCCTTCCAGGATCGAGCCCCGCGCCAGCGTGTAGGGCCCCGTCAGGACGGGTTTCACCGGCCGAGGCGAGACCGAGCGGGCGAACTCGTACTCCGGAAGAATGACGGAGGCCTTCCGCCGGATGGGACCCTTCACCACGGGCTGGCGGAAGTAGACGTTGGTATCGAAGAGGCGGAGCAGCCCGTTGATGCTCGCGCCTTCCAGGCCGCGGCAGAAATGGGAGTAGGGATCGTACCAGCGGATCAGGCCGTCGGTCACGACCTCCATCCCCGCCTCGATCTGCTCGCGGATCACCCCGGTGACCACCTCGTCCTCGACGGTCGTGAACTCCCCGGCGCTGATCTCGCCCCGTTCGAGCTGGGCGTACGCGCGCCGGTGCCGCTGGAGGTCGGGGGCGTCGCCGATCCGGGGGTAGCTCCCGGCGGTGCTCAGGATCAGTTGCATTCAGGCCTCCCTCTCGTATCCATATTACTTCACAGGGGCTTGCGGCCGCCAAAGCCTTCGTCGAGGCCGTGCCAGAAGCCGACGCTGGTCTCGCCGAAGCGCCAGCAGAGGTTGACCTCCCGGCCATCCATGAGATGCGGGAAGTCCACCAGTCCTATCGCGAGGTCCTTGGGCACGCCGCCGAGGGCCATGATGGCGCCGATCCCTTCCTGAATGTCCCGCGTCAGCTCCTCGATCCGCCGGGAGCGGGCGCGCCAGGCGTCCCGGTCGAGGGTCCCTCCACCGGAGAGCATGATCCGCCGCTGCTCTCCGGCCAGGTCGGCGCGGAGGCGGAGAACCTCGCGGTGGAGGTCAACCAGCGGCCCCATGAGTTCCCTGAGCCTGGGGATCAGGGCCTCCACCTCGTCGGGGGTGAAATACTTGGTCACCGCGTCCCCACGAAGATGGCGTGGACTTCCTTGGGCCCGTGGACCCCGCGCGTCAACGTCAGCTCGATGTCGGCGGTGCGGCTCGGGCCCGTGATGAAGCTGATGACCCCGCCGCTCATGGACCGCTCCGCGTCCGCATGGAGCGCTTCCAGCATGACCCCCACCTGCTCCAGCGTCTCGAGCAGCCGCTCCCTGTCGAAGACCGCAACGTGTGTCTCGGGCAAGAGCGAGGTGGAGCGTGGACGGCCGGCGCCGGAAATGAGGATGAGGGTGCCGGTCTCGGCCAGGGCGAAGTCCGCGCCCGTGACGCCGATGGGCGCCCGCGCGGCCGCCTCCCGATGCCGCCGGCGCGCGTCGTCCCGCCCGTCCGTCGGCGCCACGGCGATCGAAACCCCCTGGGGCTCCAGGCTCGGTCGAAGGTCGAGCCCCAGCTCACCTGGAGCCCACGCGACCAGCTCCCGCGCGCCCTTCTCGCGGGCGATGTCGCGGATCACCCCGGCCACCTCGTCGAGGCCGGCCACACGGTGGAAGATGCCGTTGACCCGCTCGAACTCCTGCCTGAAGCGCTCGAGCGCCTCGGGCCAACGCTCGGCCATCTGGCGCCGCGCCGCCGCGGCGGCCTCCGTCGGCCGGTCTGGCCGTGCCGCGGGGGAAGCCGCGAAGAGGCCCGGCGCCCGCCGCACCTCGCGGCGGATCTTTTCGAGGAATTCGCCGCGCGTCGCCATGGCTAGGCGAGATCCTTCCAGCGCTCGCTGAAGGTCCGGCGCGCAAGCGGCGGCAGATCGCGGCTCCTCGTCCATCTGCCGAAGAGCAGCGGCAGGCTCCGGAGCCGTCCGTCCCTGACGAAGGGCCGCTGGGCCAGCCTGCCGAGCGCGGCGCCCAGCCTGAAGAGCGCCGGCGACGCCAGCACGCGGCCGAAAATCCGGAACATCAGGCGCTCTCCCAGCGGAGCGATCCGCTCCCGATCGAGGCGGTGGCGCAGGGCGATGAGCATCCGTGGGATGTCGATCCCAACCGGGCAGACCTCCTGGCAGGCCCCGCAAAGGGAGGAGGCGTGGGCCAGGTCCTTGACGGCGCGGTCCCCCTTCAGCATGGCTGTGAGCAGGATGCCGATGGGCCCGGGGTAGGTTTCCCCGTAGGCGTGGCCGCCGATCTGGCGGTAGACGGGGCAGACGTTCAGGCAGGCCCCGCAGCGGAGGCAGTAGAGCGCCTCCCGGAGGGCGCCGGCGATCTGCCGGGAGCGCCCGTTGTCCATCAGGATCAGGTGGAACTCCTCGGGACCGTCCACCTCGCCAGAGCGGCGCGGTCCCCGGACCAGCGTGGTGTACACGGAAAGCTTCTGGCCGGTCGCGCTCCGCGCCAGGATCGCCAGGAAGACCATCAGGTCGGTCATCGAGGGAATCACCTTCTCGATCCCCATGACGGCCACGTGGATCCTGGGCAGCGAGGTCACCATGCGGCCGTTCCCCTCGTTCGTCACCAGCACCACGGTCCCCGTGTCCGCGACGGCGAAGTTGGCCCCGGTGATCCCCATGTCGGCCTGGAGGAACTTCTGGCGCAGCTCCTTCCGCGCGGCAGCCGTGAGCACCTCGGGATCGGCGGCGAAGCGCTCGTTGAGCTCCCGGGAGAACAGGTCGGCCACCTGGCCCTTCGTCTTGTGGATCGCGGGGGCGATGATGTGCGACGGCTTCTCGTGGGCTAGCTGGATGATGTACTCGCCGAGGTCCGTCTCGATCGGCGTCACGCCCGCGCGCTCCAGCGCCTCGTTGAGCTCGATCTCCTCCGTGGCCATGGACTTGGACTTGACGGCCATCTTTACGCCACGGTCGCGGCAGAGCCCCAGGATCGTCTCGCGCGCCTCCTCGGCCGTGGCGGCCCAGTGGACGTGCCCGCCGAGCCGCTCTACGTTATCTGCCACCTGCTCGAGGTAGTGGTCCAGCTTCTGGAGCGTCGCCTCCTTGATCGCGCGCGCCTGGTCGCGGAGCCCCTCGCCCTCGGGGAAGCCGGCGAAGGAGTCTTTCCGGAGCCCGATGAATTTGGTCGTGGCGATCTCCAGCGCTTCCTGGAGAAACGCGTCCTTCAGCGCCACCGCCGCCCGCTCCCCGAATCGGGGGCTCGCGGTCATGACGGGTCTGACCCGGAGAGAATCTGGGCGAGGTGGAGCGACTTCACGGGCGACCCCTTGCGGGAGAGCCCGCCGCTCATCTGCATGAGGCAGCCGGCGTCGCAGGCCACCACGCAGCCGGCGCCGGTCTTCTCGATGTTGGCGATCTTCTTGTCGAGGATGGACGTGGAGACTTCCGGGAACCGGACCGAGAAGGAACCGCCGAAGCCGCAGCACTCGTCGGCGCCGGGCAGCTCCACCAGCTCGACGCCCGGGAGGCCGCCCAGGAGGGTGCGCGGCGATTGCGACTCACCAAGCCCGCGGAGCAGGTGACAGGAGTCGTGGTAGGTCACCCTTCCCCTGAAATCGGTCTCCAGGCGGGTGACGCCGAGCACCTTCACCAGGAACTGGGAGAGCTCGTGGGTGCGCTCCGCCATGGTCCGGGCCTGGGAGCCGACGGCCGGGTCGTCGCCGACGAGACCCGGGTACTCCTTCTTGATCATCCACGCGCATGACCCCGAGGGAACCACGACATGCTCGGAGCCGGAGAAAATCGGGATCATCCGTCGGGCGACCCGCGCCGCCTCCTCGTGGTAGCCCGAGTTGAACAGGGGGAGCCCGCAGCACGTCTGGCCCGGGGGGAAGTCCACCGCCACGCCGAGGCGGCGGAGCAGCTTGACGATGGCCACCCCGATCTCGGGATAGAAGAGGTCCACCAGGCAAGTGACCAGCAGCGACGCGCGAACCGGATTCTTCATTCCTCTCCAGGAGGCTAATGAGTAGGAGGCGGGGCTAGAGAGAGAACCGGCCCGCGCCCTTGAGCACGTAGTATACCTTGGCCGGCGCGTCGTGGGGGTGCGGTTTCTGGGCGTGGTCGGCGACCGTCATCTCCACCCGTTTCGCTCCGGCTCGGGGAGGGCCCGCCCCAGGAGCTCCACGGGATGGAGCACCTCGATCGCCACCCCGCGCTCCCGGCACCCCCGCGCGATCTGGAGGAGACAGCCCGGGTTTCCGGTGGCCAGGATGCCGGCGCCGGTGGCGGCGATGCGCTGGACCTTCCACTCGAGGAGCCGGTCGGCCATCTCGGGCTCGAGCAGGCTGTACACGCCGGCGCTTCCGCAGCAGAGATCACTGTCGGCCAGCTCGACCAGCCTCACGCCCGGGATCGCAGCCAGAAGCTTCCGCGGCTCGAGCCGCACCCGCTGGCCGTGAGCCAGGTGGCAGGGGTCATGGTAGGTCACCGTGAGGTCCAGGCGCTGGAGCGGGAGGTCGGCCTCCGCCAGCAACTCCGATACGTCCCGGACCTTGAGCGCGAACGCCTCGACGTCGCGGTCGGCCCCCAGCCAGTGGGGATACTCCCGCATGGCCGAGCCGCACCCGGCCGAGTTCGTGACGATGAAGTCCACCTCGCGCCCGAAGCGGGCGAGGAGGTGTGTCGCGAGAACCCGCGCCTCGTCGATCCGCCCCGTGTGGAGGTGGAGCGCTCCGCAGCACCCCTGGTCGCGGGGGATGAGCACCTCGTATCCCGCCCACGTCAGGAGCCGCGCCGTCTCGGCGTTCACGCGCGGAAAGGCTAGGCGCTGGACGCACCCCAGGAGGAGACCGACGGTGCCCCGCTGCTTGCCCCTGGCCGCCACCACCTCCGGGAGCGGCCGATGGCCCCCGGGCGAGGTCGCGGGGAGCAGCGCCTCCATGGCCCTGAGGCGGTTGAATGGCGCGAGGAGGCGGGTGGCTCTCACCAGCCGCTGGAGTCCCGACCGTCGATAGAAGCGCGCCGCTCCGAGGGCCCAGCCGAGGCGCTTCGGGTGGGTGAAGAGGCCGAGGAGCGCGCCTGACAGCAGGCGCTCGCCGAGCGGTCGCGGCGCCCGCCGCGCGATCTGGCCCCGGGTGGCTTCGAGCAGCCGGCCGAACGGGACCCCCGAGGGGCAGGCGGTCTCGCACGCGCGGCAGCCCAGGCAGAGATCGAGGTGATGGACGAGGGTGCGGGTCAGACCGACGCGGCCTTCGGCGGCAGCCCGCATGAGGTAGATTCGCCCCCGCGGCGAGTCCATCTCCTCGCCGAGCACCCGGTATGTCGGACACTGGGGCAGGCAGATGCCGCAGTGGACGCAGGCGCGTATCCCGTCCATGTCGGGAGGATCCCTGAGGTCGAAGGCGCCGAGCCGGCCGGCGGCCTGCGTCTCAGATCCGATCGACATAGCGTCCGGGGTTCAGCGTCCCCAGCGGATCGAACTCGCTCTTCAGGCGCTTCATGAGGGCCAGGGTTTCCGGCTCGACGGGGCCCCAGACGTCCAGCCGCTCTTTGACCTCGCGGGGCGCGCGCTCCACGACGACGCTGCCTCCCGCCGGGGCGACGCGCGCTCTCAGGGCGCCGATGACGCGGCTCTCCCACTCGGCGGCCGAAAGGGTGCCCGTCAGGGCGACGTGGAGAACGCCGTTGCCGGCCTCTCCCAGGATTCCGGCGACGATCCCGATGCCCGTCGCGAGATGCTGGATCTCGCCGCAGAGGGCCGCGGCCTCCGACGGCGGCGCGGCGACCTTCAGCACCACCGTCGCGTCGGCCAGGAACCCCCAGGGCCTGGACCAGAAGTCTCCCTCAGCTGTCACGACCTGCCCGCCCTCCCCTCGAGCGATCTGGACAAGATCTTCTCCCTGAGCGGTCACCGCCTCGGGAACGCTCCCGAAGGAGACGGCCACCGCGGCGGCGCCCGCCGTTCGGGCCGCCGCCGTGCCGCTCAGGATCTCAAGCCGGTTCGGCTGGAGGGACGAATCGAGAATCGCCGCGAGGAGCCCGGCGGCCCGCTCGGCGGTCGGAAAGCTCACGACCCACGTTTGCTCCGCTTCCGGAACGGGATGGAGCCGAAGGGTCGCCTCCACGAGGACGCCCAGCGTGCCAAGGGAGCCGACCATGAGCTTGGGGACGTCGTAGCCGGTCACTGACTTGACGACTCTGGCGCCCCCCCACGTCACCGTCCCGTCCGCCTGGACGAAGCGCACTCCCAGCAGGAGGTCACGCGGCGTGCCGTAGCGGTAGCGGAGCGGGCCGCTCGCATTCGTCGCGAGCACGCCGCCGACGGAGCGCGAGGAGCCGTCGAGCGGATCGAGGGGGAAGAACTGTCGCTGAGCGGCCAGCCGGGGCGCGAGGGCCGCGAGAGGGATCCCGCACTGAACGGTGGTGGTGAGGTCGGCCGGCTCGTAATCGACGACGGCGGCCAGGCCTGCGAGATCCAGGACTCCGTCGAGTCGCCGCGGCGGATTGCCCAGGCCCATCAGGGTGCCGCTTCCCCGCGGCGCGACGGCCAGCCGTTCTTCGGCCGCGAGTCTCAGGAGGCGGCTGACGTCGTCCACGCTTTCCGGCCGGACGATCCATGCGGGGAGGGCTCCGTCCACGGCGCGGCTGGCGAGGGAGGCGGCATCGGTAAGCAGCCGGTCCTTCCCGACGATACCCGCCAGGGCATCCGTCAGGGCGTGCGACGAGACCGGCACGTCAAACCCAGGTGCCTGCGGGAAGCCGTCCCGTTCCCGCCGGCTGGAAGGCCTCGCCGCAGGCGGGGTGCGAGGGGAGGAGCTTTCCGGGGTTCATGACGTTCTGCGGGTCGAACACCCGGCGCAGCCGGGCCATGAAGTTGAGATCCGCCTCGGCGTACTGGAGGGTGAGGCTCTTCGCCTTGTCAACCCCGACGCCGTGCTCCCCCGTGACGCTCCCGCCGAGCGCCAGGCAGGCCCGGAGGAGCTCCTCGTTGGCCTGGACGGCCCGCTCCAGCTGGCCCGGCTCCCGGTCGTCGTAGCAGATGAGCGGGTGCAGGTTGCCGTCGCCCGCGTGGAAGACGTTGGCGATCACGAGTCCGTACCGCCGGGAGATCGCCACGACCTCCCGCATGATTTGGGGCAGCTTCGAGCGCGGCACGACGGCGTCCTGGAGCAGCCAGTTGGGGGTGAGCCGGCCGACGGCGCCGGCGGCCTCCTTCCGCCCCTTCCAGAGGAGCGCGCGCTCGGCGTCGTCCCGCGCGACCCGGATCTCCAGCGCCTGGCGGTCGCGGCAGATCTCGGCCGCGCGCCGGGCCTGGGTCTCGATCTCCGCGCGGGGACCGTCCAGCTCGATCAGCAGCACCGCCCCGGCTCCCTTGGGGTACCCGGCGCCGATGCCCTCTTCGATGGCGCGGATGATCGGCGCGTCCAGGAGCTCCAGGGCCGCGGGGATGATGCCGGCCGCGATGATGCCCGAAACGGCCTCGGAGGCGTCCTCGACGCTGGAGAACACGGCGAGGGCCGTCTTTACCGCCTCGGGGGCGTGGAGGAGCCGCACCGTGACCTGCGTGAGGATCCCGAGCGTGCCCTCCGATCCGACGACCACCCCGGTCAGGTCGTAGCCCGGGCGCTCCTGGACTTTTCCGCCGAGCCGGACGACCTCGCCCGCTCCCGTGACGACTTCGAGCCCCAGGACGTGGTTGACGGTGATGCCGTACTTGAGGCAGTGGGGACCGCCGGCGTTCGTCGAGGCGTTGCCGCCGATGGACGACACCATCTGGCTCGACGGGTCGGGGGCGAAGAAGTATCCGCGCTCCTTGACCGCGTTGGTGAGCCAGAGGTTGATCAGGCCCGGCTCGACGGTCGCGCAGCGGTTCGGCAGGTCCACGTCCAGGATCCGGTTCATGCGAGTGGTGGACACCATCACGCCCCCGTAAGGGGCCATGGCGCCCCCGATGAGACCGGTCCCCGACCCCCGCGGGACGAGGGGGACGCGCGCCTCGAGGCAGAGGCGCACCACGGACGCCACCTGCTCGGTGGAGGTGGGGAGGCAGACGGCGTCGGGGGCGCCCTTGTAGAAGGTGTGCATGTCGCACTCGTAGGTGAGCCGTCCCTCGGGCGTCGCCACCAGGCCGTCGCGACCTACGATCGCCTCTAGATCCCTGAGGAACTTCTGAGCTAAGGCCATGCGCGCTCCAGAAACAAAGTCGCCGCCCCCCCGCCGGGGGCCGGCGCCTAATCGCGGGCGTTTCCGCCGCGGGCTTCGCCCGCGGAACCCCACGGGGGGAGGCATCGGGAGGGGGGCGGAGCCCCCCTCCGAGGAATTAGCCGATTCTCCAGGTGTCGCCGGAGACCAGGAGCTTCGCGACGTCACCGGGCCCCCGCTCGGCGATCGCCGCCCGCTCCTGCTCGAGGAGCACCTCCTCGTACGCGGGCGCCTCGACCTGCATGAGGATGCCGATCGGGATCGGGAAGTCGGGGGTGCACAGCTGGGACAAGACGTGGGCCTTCCAGGTGTTTCCGTCGTCGTGGACCCAGAGCGCGCGCTCGGGCGCGTCCTTGACCCTGACGACGCGCGGCGTTGCGCCTTCGAGCACCAGGCCGTGGCGGTCGTCCACCGGGCCGAACAGGAGCGGTTTGCCATGCTCGAGCCGGAGGTCGTTCATGATCTTGGACTCCCGATCGTAGAGGACGTTCCAGGCGAGGTCGTTGTACACGTTGCAGTTCTGGAGGATCTCGACGAAGGCGGCGCCGTGATGCTGCGCCGCCCGCCTGAGGGTCTCCTCCATGTAGGCCACGTTGCGGTCCACCGTGCGCGCCACGAAGGTCGCCCCCGCGCCCAGCGCGAACGCGCAGGGGCTGACGGGCCGGTCGGCGGATCCCGCGGGGGAGGACTTGGTCACCTTGCCCAGCTCGCTCGTGGGCGAGTACTGCCCCTTGGTGAGGCCGTAGATCCGGTTGTTGAAGAGCAGGATCGTGACGTTCACGTTCCGCCGCAGCACGTGGAGGAGGTGATTCCCGCCGATCGAGAGGCCGTCCCCGTCGCCGGTGACCACGAAGACCTTGAGGTCGGGCCGGGCCAGGCGGAGGCCGGTGGCGATGGCCGGCGCCCGCCCGTGGATCGTGTGGAAGCCGTAGGTGTTCATGTAGTAGGGGAAGCGGCTGGAGCAGCCGATCCCCGAGATGAACACGATGTTCTCGCGCGGGATGCCGAGGTCCGGCATCATCTTCTGGATCGCGCTGAGGATCGCGTAGTCCCCGCAGCCCGGGCACCAGCGGACGTCCTGGTCCGACTCGAAGTCCTTCTTCGTGTACTTCTTCGGGGCCTCCGTGACGCTCATCGCTTTTCCTTGAGGAGCTGCTCGATGGCCTCGCGGAGTTCCTCGGTGGAGAGCGGCAGGCCGCGCACCCGGTTGAACCCCACGGCGTCCACGAGGTACTCCGCGCGCAGGATGCGCACGAGCTGGCCGCTGTTGATTTCCGGGACGAGAATCCGTTCGTATTGCCTCAGGATCTGACCGAGGTCGGGCGGCAGCGGGTTCAGGTGGCGCAGGTGGACGCTGGCCACGGCCTTCCCGCTCTGCTGGACCTCCTCCACGGCGGCTGTGATCGTGCCGTAGGTGCTCCCCCACCCCACCACGAGCAGGTCGCCCGCGGCGGGGCCGTTGACGGTGGTCGGCGGGATTTCCTGCGCCACGCGCCGCACTTTCTCCGCCCGCAGCCGCACCATCAAGTCGTGGTTGTCCGCGTCGTAGGAGACGTTGCCGGTGATGTTCTCCTTCTCCAGACCGCCGATCCGGTGCTCGAGGCCCGCCGTGCCCGGCCGGACCCAGGGGCGGGCCAGCGTCGCCTCGTCCCTCACGTAGGGGGCGAATCCCTCCGGGTTCGTCCGGAAGCTGACGGGGATGTCGGGGAGCGTCTTGGGATCGGGGATCAACCAGGGCTCGGCGCCGCTGGCGAGGTACCCGTCGCTCAGGACGATGACCGGGACCATGTACTTCACCGCGATCCGGATCGCCTCGTAGGCGACGAAGAAGCAGTCCCCGGGCGTCATCGGCGCCAGCACCACTACCGGCGACTCGCTGTTGCGCCCGTGGAGCGCCATGAGGAGGTCGGCCTGCTCGGTCTTCGTCGGCAGCCCGGTGCTCGGGCCGGCCCGCTGGACGTCGAAGATCACGATCGGCAGCTCCGCCATGACGGCGAGGTTCACGCCTTCTGCCTTGAGGGCGATGCCCGGCCCGCTGGACGCGCACACGCCGATCGCCCCGCCGAAGGCGGCGCCGATGATCGTCCCGACCGCGGCGATCTCGTCCTCCGCCTGGATCGCCCGGACGCCGAACCGCTTGTGCAGAGAGATCTCGTGGAGGACGTCGCTGGCCGGCGTGATGGGGTAGGCGCCGTACACCACGGTGAGCTTCGTCCGCTCGGCGGCGGCCAGGATCCCCCACGCCAGCGCGCGGTTCCCCGTGATGCTCCGGTAGAGCCCCGGCGGCATCTCCGCAGGCTCGATGCCGTAGCACTCGGTGAAGATCTCGGCCGTCTCGCCGTAGTGGTACCCCGCCTTCAGCGCCCGCGTGTTCGCCTCGACGAACGCCGGGTTCTTGGCGAAGCGCTTGGTGATCCACGCCACCGTCGGCTCGATGGGGCGCGTATAGATCCACGAGACCAGCCCGAGGGAGAAGAAGTTCTTGCAGCGCTCCTTCTCCTTGACGTTGAGCGGCACACTCTCGAGGGCGTCCATGGTGAGGCGCGTGATGTCCACCTTGTGGAGCCGGTAGCGATCCTCCAGGGCCGGATCGTCGAGGGGATTGCTGGTGTACCCCGCGCGGTCGAGGTTTTTCTTCTCGAAGGCGGCGGTGTTCACGATGAGCAGGCCGCCGTCTTTCAGGTCGCGCTGGTGCACCTTGAGCGCGGCGGGATTCATCGCCACGAGGCAGTCGAGGCGATCGCCCGGCGTGTACACCCGGCGGCTGCCGAACTGGAGCTGGTAGCTGGACACGCCGAACAGGGTCCCGGCGGGGGCGCGAATTTCCGCCGGGAAGTTCGGCAGGGTGACCAGGTCGGCTCCCGCCCAGGCGGCCTCGGTGGCGAACTGCTCGCCGGTCACCTGCATGCCGTCGCCGGAGTCTCCGGCGAAGCGCACGACGGCCCGGTCGAGCTGGCGGCGCGGTTTTGCGGCGGTTGCAGGCGACGCGACGGCGTCACTCATGAGATCGCCTCTCCCCCCTCCTAGCCGGCGTCCACCTGGAGCGGGTGCTTGATCTCGTCTCCCGGCCGCAGGTTCAGCACGGCCTCCGGGAAGATCTCCGCCAACCACTTGACCACGTCGCTGACCGTCACGATGCCGATGGGGCGCCGCTCGGCGTCCACGAGGGGGACGGTCCGGTAGCCCGCGTTGTTCATCCGGTTCACCGCGAAGCAGATCCGGTCCCGGGGCGAGAGCGCTTCGGGGTCGCGGGTCATGACCTCGGCCAGCGTCGTGCCCTGGACGTCCCGGCTCTGGCCCACGACCCGGGTGAGCACATCTCGCTCGGTGAAGATGCCGATCAGGCGCCCGTCCCCGTCCACGATCACGACCGCTGCGCGGCGGTTGGCCAGCATCTTGGTGATGGCCTCATGAACGGTCGCCGTCGCCGGCAGGCAGATGGGCTCGCTGGGCGCGAGAAGATTGACCGCGTCGTTGAGAAGCGCTCCCTCCAGCTTGCGGAACTCGACCTCGACGGACTCTGAATACTCGTCCTGGAACTCGCTCATGTCCCTCACCGCCCCTCAATACCAGCGCCCACAGACCGCCGCTCGCTGGCAGCACCGCAGATTGATTGGTAAAGCCGGTGAACCAACTTCAATGGTATCGAAGTGGCACGGGAATGGCAAGGTAAGACTACAACTCGAGCAGCTCCAGCTTGGGGGCGCGGGTGAGATTGCGACAGCCGTCGGTGCCGACGACCACGAGGTCCTCGATCCGGACGGCTCCCCAGCGGGAGTAGTAGAGCCCCGGCTCGACGGTCACGACCTGGCCGGTCTTGAGCCCGGCCCCGGCCTTGCTGATGCGGGGGGGCTCGTGAATGTCCAGGCCCACCCCGTGTCCGGTGCCGTGGAAGAATCCCTGCATCCGCCCGTCCACCGGCCCGGTCTGGAACCCGCGGGCCTCCAGGGTGCGGGCCACCTCCTCGTGGATCGCCTGGCCGGAGGCCCCGTCCCGCACGAGCTCGACGCCGCGGAGCTGGGCGGCCAGGACGGCGTCGTACATCCGCCGGAGATCGTCCGACGCTTTCCCCTTGACCACGGTCCGCGTCATATCTGCGAAGTAGCGGGTGCGGCTCGACCGCGGGAAGATGTCGAAGACGATGGACTGGTGCGGCCGGATGGGGCCGGACCCCTGGTTGTGAGGGTCCACGCCGTCCAGGCCGCACGCCACGATGGTGTGCTGGGCGACGCAGTCGTTTTCCATCAGCGACAGGTTGACGACCTTTTTTAGATCTTCGACCGTGAGGGGCTTGCCCCGCCAGAGGACCCGCTCCCCGGCGATCCGGCTCTCCTTCAACACCTGCAGGGCGGCTTCGAGGGCCGTCTCCGTGTGACGCTGGGTCTCGGTGATGGCCGCGATCTCTTCCTCCGACTTGATGAGGCGCTCGGGGAAGAAGGGGTCGGGCCGGGCCGTCACGCTGACGCCCTTTTCCCTCAGGCGGTCGCCGTGCTCGAGGGGGAAGGTCGCCGGCACGGTGACCGCCGAGACCCCGTAGGCCTCCAGGAGCACACTCACCGTGTCGATCAGGTGGGGGGACTGCCAGCGCTGGCGGGCTTTCCCCTCGTACTCCGACAGCGACAGCACCTCGTCCACCCGCCCCTGGGCGCGCGCCCGGTCGATCTCGAGGTCGCTCATGAGCAGCACCTTGCGGGTCCCCACCTGCAGGAACACGAAGGGGTCGGGCGCCAGGAAGCGGGTCGCGTAGTAGAGGTTGGCGTCCACCTCGCTGTTGGCGATCAGGAGCAGCGCGGTGTCGTCGTTCATGGTGTCGCCCCGCGGCGAGTTTCATAGAAGATCACGGGGTTGGATTCCCGGCTGAGCTCGTCCAGGTTGGCGATGCGGAGCTCGCCACGCTGGAAGAGGTACTCGACGTGGGCGCCGGCCTCCTCGAGCGCCAGGATGCGCGTGTACCCGCTCTTGGGGCCGAAGAGCCGCTTGGAGATCTCCACCAGGTGCGCGGGCTCCCGGCAGATCTCCAGCACCTGATTCAGGCGGCGCGTATGGTGGGCGGCGATCGCGTCGATGCGGGCGCCCAGGTCCGGGATGGCCTCTTCGTGGCCCGGGAGGGCCAGCGAGACTCCCTCGACGCGGCGGATCTTCTCGAGGGACCCGAGGTAATGCTCGAGCCCGCAGAACGGCGTGATCGAGGCCGGGGACTGGTGCGGGGTGATCCGGGAGAGGACGTGGTCGGCCGTGAAGAGCACGTCCTCCACCTGGAGGCAGATCTGCCCGGGGCAGTGACCCGGAACGTGGTGGACGACGTAGCCGTTGATGATCCGGTCCCCGTCGCGCAGGATCCGGTCCAGCTCCACGGACTTGAAGAAGTGCTTGGAGAACCGGTACATCTCCTCCAGCTCCTGGCGGGCCTCGGGCTTGAGCCCCGAGCGCTCCATGAAGACCCGGAGGTCCTTGGAGGCCAGGACGATGCGCTCCTCGAAGTTGTTGAGCACCCGGGCGTCCAGCTCGTGGATGAAGACGTCCGCGTCGGTCTCGCGCGTGAAATAGGCCACGAAGCCGAAGTGGTCGATGTGCGAGTGGCTGATCACGACGTGCTGGACGGCGGCGACGTCCACCCGCTCGCCGAAGCGCTCCCGGACCTCGGCGAACCCTCGCGTCAGATCCTCCACCGACTGGGGCGTGCCCGACCCCACGTCGAAGAGCGTGGAATGGTCGCCGTCGAGGATCAGATAGATGTTGTTCACGTGCAGCGGAAAGGTCTCGACGGGGAGCTGGTAGATGCGGATTCCGGAGCGGGTCGCGTACCGACGGACGCGGGGCTCGACGGTCACGCGCTTAGAATACCATATGAGACGTCACCCTCCGAGGCGGTTCATCCCTCCCCCGTCTTGCGGAGCGACTCGATGAAGCGCGTGACGGTGGGCGAGAGGTGCTTCTGCCTGCGGTGGATGATCCCCACGGGGCGCACCAGGTCCGGGATGCCGAGGGGGATGGCGGCCAGGCTGCCGATCTCGGTTTCCTTCTGTACGGTGGGCCGCGGGAGGATGCTGACCCCGGCGCCGATGGCGATGGCCTGCTTGATCGTCTCGATGTTGTCGAACTCCATCACCACGTTCACGCGGATGTTCCGCTGTTTGAGGGCCCGGTCGATGGCCTTCCGGATTCCCAGGTCCGGGTCGAAGGCGACGAACTTCTCGCCGTTCAGGTCCTGGGGCATCACGCTCCGCCGCCTGGCGAAGCGGTGCGCGGGGTGGCAGACCAGGACCATCTTCTCCGACCGCCACGGGATGACCCCCAGCGAGCGCATGACCGGCGGGTACGACATGATGCCGATGTCCGCCTCGTCGTTGATCACCGCCTCCACCACCTTGTGGGGATGGAGGCACTCCAGCTGGACCCGGGCCTGGGGGTGGGCGGACATGAAGGGCTGCATGTGGCGGCTGACGTCGTGGAGCCCCACGGAGTAGATGGCCGCCACGCGGACCGTCCCGTCCAGGCGGTTCCGCGACGAGCCGATCCGGGCCCGGGCCTGCTCGTAGCGGTGGAGGACCTCCCGGCTGGCGTCGTAGAACACCCGCCCCTCCGGGGTCACCGTGAAGGGGCGCTTGGTCCGGTCCAGCAGGCGCACGCCGAGGTCGGATTCGAGCTGCTGCACGGCCTGGCTGGCGGCCGACTGGGAGACCTCGTTGGCGGCGGCGCCCCGGGAGAAGCTCCGCAGCCGGACCACGTCGCAGTAGAGCTGGAGGGTTTCCAGGTTCACGGAGCCAGGGTACACTATTAGAGAATCTGATGCTCAATATTTTTATTTTGGGCGTGACTTATGATTTGACTTCGTGTATTCTCACGCAAACTATTGTACCGATCCTTCACAAGCTCCCAAGGAGAGCCACGTGAGTAAGGAGACGGACCGGCCGGCGCCGACCCCCGGGGGGCTCCCCCCCGCCCAGGGCCTTTACGACCCCGCCCACGAGCACGACGCCTGCGGCGTCGGTTTCGTGGTGGACATGAAGGGGCGCAAGTCCCACGCCATCGTGACCCAGGCGCTGAGCGTCCTGAAGAACCTGCTCCACCGGGGCGCCTGCGGCTCGGAGGTCAACACGGGAGACGGCGCGGGCATCCTTATCCAGATGCCCCACGCCTTCCTGTCACGGGAGTGCGCGCGGATCGGGATCACCCTCCCCGCCCCCACGTGGTATGGGGCCGGCTTGGTGTTCCTCCCCACCGACCCCCCCCAGGCGGCCCGATGCCGGCAGATCTTCGAGGAGATCATCCTGGAGGAGGGGCAGACGCTCCTGGGCTGGCGGGACGTGCCCACGGACGACTCGCCGGTCGGGCCGTCCGCCAGGGCCGTCGAGCCCGTCATCCGGCAGATCTTCATCGGGCGGAACGCGGGAATCCAGGACGACCGGCAGTTCGAGCGGACCCTCTACGTCATTCGCAAGCGCGTGGAGCACGCCATCTACGGCACCGACATGCCCCAGCGGAGGCTCTTCTACCTGCCGAGCCTCTCGTCCAACACCCTCATCTATAAGGGGATGCTCTCGGCGGACCAGATCGAGACGATGTATCCCGACATCGTGGACCCGATCGTGGAGTCGGGCCTGGCGCTGGTCCACCAGCGTTTCTCCACCAACACCTTCCCTTCCTGGCCGCTGGCCCACCCGTACCGCTACCTGGCCCACAACGGCGAGATCAACACGCTCCGCGGCAACATCAACTGGATGCGGGCCCGCGAGGCGCTGTGCGAGACCCCGCTGGTGCCGGACCTCAAGAAGATCCTCCCCATCGTGCTGGAAGGCGGGAGCGACTCGGCGATCTTCGACAACGTCCTGGAGTTCCTCGTGATGGCCGGCCGCCCCCTCCCCCACGCCGTGCTCATGATGATCCCGGAGCCGTGGAGCGGCCACGAGTCCATGCCGGACGATCTCAGGGCCTTCTACGAGTATCACGGCTGCCTGATGGAGCCCTGGGACGGGCCCGCCTCCATCGCCTTCACCGACGGCACCGTGATCGGGGCGGTCCTGGACCGGAACGGCCTCCGCCCCTCCCGCTACTCCGTGACCAAGGACGGCCTCGTCGTCATGGCCTCGGAGGTGGGGGTGCTCGACATCCCGCCGGACAACGTCCTGATCAAGGAGAGGCTTCACCCCGGCAGGATCTTCCTGGTGGATACCTCCCAGGGCCGGATCATCCACGACTCGGAGATCAAGCAGGCCCTGGCCGGCGAGCGCCCCTACCGCGGCTGGCTGAAGCAGCACCTGGTCCCGCTCGAGGAACTGCCGCCGCCGCCGCACGTCCACGAGCCGGACCACGAGACGGTGCTCCAGCGGCAGCTGGCCTTCGGCTACACCCACGAAGATCTACGCATCCTGATGGCGCCGATGGCCCAGAACGGCGAGGAGCCGGTGGGCTCCATGGGGACCGACACCTCGCTGGCCGTGCTCTCCAACCGCCCGCGCCTCCTCTACGACTACTTCAAGCAGCTCTTCGCCCAGGTGACCAATCCGCCGCTGGACGCGATCCGGGAAGAGCTGGTGACCCAGATGTCCACGACGACCGGGCCGGAGCGGAACCTCCTCGAGCCCGAGCCCGAGAGCTGTCGCCAGATCAAGCTCAAGACCCCGGTGCTGGACAACGAGGAGCTGGCGCGGATCCGCTATGTGGACCGCCCGGGCTTCAAGGCCACCACCCTCCCCATGCTTTTCCCTGTGGCCGACGGCGCGGCGGGCCTGGCCCGGGCCCTGGAGGAGCTGTGCCTCAAGGCCGGCCAGGCTGTCGCCCTCGGGTATACCTTCCTCATCCTGTCGGACCGGGGCGTGGATAAGGACCTGGCGCCGATCCCGGCCCTCCTGGCCACCGCCGGGGTGCATCACCATCTGGTGCGCGAGGGGACGCGCGCCCGGGTCGGCCTGATCATCGAGAGCGGCGAGCCGCGCGAGGTCCACCACGCCGCGCTCCTGATCGGCTACGGGGCCGGCGCCATCAACCCTTACCTGGCCTTCGAGACCCTGGACGACATGATCCTCGGGGAGCTACTCCCAGGGATGGACCACGCGAAGGCCACGAAGAACTACATCAAGGCGCTGAACAAAGGGGTCCTGAAGGTCATCTCCAAGATGGGGATCTCCACGATCCAGTCCTACCGGGGCGCCCAGATCTTCGAGGCCATTGGCCTCGGCAAGGAGTTCGTGGACCGATACTTCACGTGGACGGCCTCGCGGATCGGTGGCGTGGGCCTGGACGTGATCGCCGAGGAGGCGATCCTCCGCCACCAGCACGCCTTCCCCGAGCGCCCCGTGGGAAAGCCCGAGCTGGACTGGGGGGGCGAGTACCAGTGGCGGCGCGACGGGGAGTACCACCTCTTCAACCCCGACACCGTGTTCAAGCTCCAGCACGCCACGCGGAGCGGCCAGTACAAGATCTTCAAGGAGTACACCGACCTGGTGGACAACCAGAACCAGAACCTCTGCACCCTCCGCGGGCTCTTCGACTTCAAGTTCGCCGGGACGCCGATCCCCCTGGAAGAGGTGGAGCCGATCGAATCGATCGTCAAGCGGTTCGCCACCGGGGCCATGTCCTACGGCTCCATCAGCCAGGAGGCCCACGAGACGCTGGCCATCGCCATGAACCGGATGGGCGCCCGCTCGAACACCGGCGAGGGCGGCGAGGACCCCGCGCGCTACAAGCCGGACGAGAACGGCGACCTGCGCCGGAGCGCCGTCAAGCAGGTCGCCTCCGGGCGCTTCGGCGTCACCAGCGAGTACCTGGTGAACGCCACGGACCTCCAGATCAAGATGGCCCAGGGCTCCAAGCCGGGCGAAGGGGGCCAGCTCCCCGGCCAGAAGGTCTATCCCTGGATCGCCAGGGTCCGCTTCTCGACCCCGGGCGTGGGGCTCATCTCCCCGCCGCCCCACCACGACATCTACTCGATCGAGGACATCAAGCAGCTCATCCACGATCTTAAGAACAGCAATCCAAAGGCCCGGGTTCACGTCAAATTGGTCGCCGAGGTGGGAGTCGGGACCGTCGCGGCGGGCGTGGCCAAGGCGTTTTCGGACGTCGTCTTGATCTCGGGCCACGACGGCGGCACCGGGGCCTCCCCCCTCTCGAGCATCAAGCACGCCGGCCTCCCCTGGGAGCTGGGCTTGGCCGAGACCGAGCAGGTCCTCGTGCTGAACAAGCTCCGCGACAGGATCACGGTCCAGGTGGACGGCCAGATGAAGACCGGCCGCGACGTCGTGGTGGCCGCCCTGCTGGGGGCGGAGGAGTACGGCTTCTCCACCGCCCCGCTCGTGGTGATGGGCTGCGTCATGATGCGCGTCTGCCATCTCAACACCTGCCCGGTGGGGATCGCGACCCAGGATCCCGAGCTCAGGAAGAAGTTCGCCGGCAGGCCGGAATTCGTTCAGAACTTCTTCCGGTTCATCGCCGAGGAGGTTCGCGAGTACATGGCCCGGCTCGGTTTCAGGACCATGGACGAGATGATCGGGCGGGTGGACCGCCTCGACGTGAAGAAGGCGGTGGACCACTGGAAGGCCCGGGGGCTCGACTACGCCTCCATCCTCTACCAGCCAGCGGTCGGGCCGGAGGTGCCCCTCCGCAAGGTGAGGGAGCAGGACCACGGCCTGGAGAAGTCCCTCGACATGACCACGATCCTCCCGCTCTGCCGGCCCGCCCTCGAGCTGAAGGAGCCGGTGGACCTGCGCCTGCCGATCCGGAAC
>LDXP01000027.1:27931-31336 GCA_001443385.1 Candidatus Rokubacteria bacterium CSP1-6 | reverse complement strand
CGTCCGTTCTCCCACGGGCCGCCCCGCCGCATCCACGATCCTGACCTCGTGGCCGGGCAGCGGACGGCCGCAGGAGACGAAGCGGAGCGGAGTCGGCTCATCCGGCGGCGCGGGCCACGCCTCGCGCGAGCGCTGGAACACCTCCCGGGCCACGACGTCCACGCGGGGCAGGCGGCCGAGGGGCGGAACCGTCAGTGCCACGGCGGACTCGGCCAGGCCGTAGACGGGGCACATCGCCTCCGGCCTGAAGCCGTAGGGGGCGAAGCGGCGCGTGAACCGCTCGATCGTCTCCGGGCTCACCGGCTCCGAGCCGTTGAATGCCAGCCGCCACGCCGAGAGGTCGAGGCCCTCGATCTCCTCGTCCGCCACCTTCCTGACGCAGAGGTCGAAGGCGAAATTCGGGGCGGGTGAGAGGGTGGCGCGGTGGGCGTGGAGCGCCCGGAGCCAGCGCGCCGGCCGGGAGAGGAAGGCCAGCGGCGAGAGAATCGCAATCGGAATGCCGAAGTACAGGGCGGCGAGCCACGAGCCGATCAATCCCATGTCGTGGTAGAGCGGGAGCCAGCTCACCGCCACGTCGTCGGGGCGAACCTGGATCGCCCGGCCGATGGCGCGGATGTTCGCCAGGATGTTCGCCTGGGAGAGGAGCACGCCCTTCGGGTCGCCCGTGCTCCCCGACGTGTACTGGATGAGGGCGGGATCGGCCGGCCTTCCGTGGAACGGGGGCGCCCCCGCCGGCGACGCTGCCAGTCGATCGGCAGCGACGACCTCCCGCAGGGACGGCACGCGCGAGCGGAGCAGGCCGGCCACCCTCTCGGCCCGAGGGAACGTGATCAGCATGCACGCCTCGGCGTTCCTCAGAATCCCCACCTGGCGGCGCGCGTACTCCTCGATCCGGTCGGGGCGAAACGGCGGATAAATCGGGACGGGGACCCCGCCGGCCAGGAGGGTGCCGAAGAAGGCGTGGAAGAACGCTTCCTCGGTTCTGAGCATGAGCGCCACCGACTCTCCCGGCCTGAGGCCGTGCGCGACGAGCCCAGCCGCGAGCGCCGTGGCCCGGTCCCAGAGGGTGCCGTACGTGATCGGCTGCTCGCGGCCGTCCTCCTCGCGAAGGAAGACGTGCACGCGCTCCGGCGCGGCCTCGGCATGCCAGCCGAGAACCTCGGCGAGTGTGCCCGCCGAAGCAGGCGCGGCGATCCCCACGCCCATGGGGGCGCGCGTCTCGGGAACGGGTTCGGGCGGGGCAGGCTGGGCGGTGAGGATCGCGCCGGCCAGATCGCGGGGACTCTCGGCGCCGGCCATCACGGCGTCCGGAAGGCGGACACCGAAGGCCTGCTCGAGCCGGAGGAGCAGCTCGACCCGCTCCAGGCTGCCGAGGCCCAGGTCACGGTCGAGCGAGTCGTCGAGGGCGACGGCCCCACGGAAGGGGAGACCGCCCAGCTCAGCGACGAGCCTCCCAACGATGGTGAGGACCTCTCGCTCGACCGCCCGGCGGTCGGCTCCCCCGATGCGGGACATCGGGGCCTCCACTCAGACTGCGTAGCGGTACGGGAACTCCGACTTGACCACCAGGTGGCTGTCGATCCCCTTCGAGCCCTCGATCGTCCGGGCCATGGTCTCCACGGCGGATTTCTCCGTCTCGGTGAGCACCAGCCCCCAGAGCGAGAGCACGCCGTCCTTGGCCTGGGCGACGATGCCGCGGTTGGAGACCCAGGGCTCCTCGGCGAGCCGGGCCCGCATCTCACGGACGAGGTGCTCGTCGGAGGGCTGGCCTCCCGCGCGCGCGGGCGCCTTCGCCAACGCCTTGATCAGATCCCCGCGGCTCAGGATCCCCAGGAGCTGGCCGTCGGCCACGACGGGCACCCGGCGGATCCGGTGCTGATCCAGAATGAGGGCGGCGGATTCGATGGGGAAGTCGGGGCTCACGGCGATCAGCGACCGGGTCATGACCTCCCCCACGGTCATGCCGTGAGCCTTCTGATACTCGCGGGCCAGCCGCTCGGCGTCGCCGAAGAAGAGACGCCACCACGGCGCCCGCTCGCGGGGCTTCTCCCTGAGGATCAGATCCCCCTCGCTGACGATGCCGACCACGCTGCCCGCATCATCCACGACGGGGAGACCGCTGACGCCGTGGTCGATCATCAGCTCCGCGGCCTCGTGGATCGGGGTCTTGGGAGAAACCGTGATGACGTCCTTGGTCATGATTTCTTCAACTCTCATGCTTGGCCTCCCTCTACGCGCGGGCCCAGGTCATCGAGGGCGATGATCCCGACCAGTTTTCCTCCGTCCTTCACCACCGGGAGCCGCCTCACGATTTTTTGCAGCCTCTAATTTCGTGCAACCTCCGTGCCTTGAGCCGATGCCATTGAAAACGCGCAAGAAGCGGCCCTTCCGCCCGGGGTGCGGTCGGCCGTGAAGGAGGGAATTCCCGCCCCAGGTGAGACATCGCCACCCCCCTTCCCCCGCCGGGACCGGCGCCCTAACTCCAAATCGCCACAGCCGTTTCGGCGATTCCGGGCCGTGGCACCACGGTTGCAGAATTTCCTTTCCAATGAACTGGGCCATCTGGGTCACAGGTCCCCCGGGGAGCGGCAAGACGACGCTGGCCCGGGGGGTAGCGGCGGCGCTGGAGGCGCGGGGAGTCGCCCTGAAGCTGCTGGAGCTCGACGAGGTGCGGAAGGTCGTGACCCCCGCGCCCACCTACAGCGAGACCGAGCGGGACATCGTGTACCGCGCCCTCGCCTACATGGCGAAGCTGCTGACGGAGGCGGGCGTCCCGGTCATCGTGGACGCCACCGCCCACCGGCGCGCCTGGCGGGAGCTGGCGCGCAGCCTGATCCCCGCGTTTGCCGAGGTGCAGCTCCTCTGCCCGATCGAGGTCTGCCGCGAGCGCGAGCAGCGGCGGCGTCCAGGGTACGCCCCGCGCGCCATCTACGCCCGGGCCGGAAGCCCCGGGGCGACGGTGCCCGGGGTGGACGTGCCCTACGAGGTCTCGCCTGACGCGGAGCTGACCCTGAACACCGACGAGTGCGACCTCTGGACCCAGGTCCAGGAGGTCCTGTACCTCGTGCGGCGGCTGTCGCGGGTGGCCGTGTTCCAAGAACTGCGCCTACAGAGGAGGTTCATATGCGAGTGAAAGAATGGATGAGCGCGTCGCCCACCACGGCCGGCCCGAAGACGTCCGTCTCCGAGGCGCGGGAGCTCATGCGCCGCAAGGTGATCCGCCACCTCCTGGTGACCGAGGGGGAGCGGCTGGCCGGAATCGTCACCGATCGCGACATTCGGCTGAACCTGCCCTCCCCCGCCACGAGCCTGTCGGTCTGGGAGATCAACTACCTGCTGACCAAGCTCACGGTGGGCGACGTGATGACGAAGGCGGTCATCACGGTCGAGCCGGAGCGGCCGATC
>LDXP01000027.1:0-27891 GCA_001443385.1 Candidatus Rokubacteria bacterium CSP1-6 | reverse complement strand
GGGAGCGGCTGGCCGGAATCGTCACCGATCGCGACATTCGGCTGAACCTGCCGTCGCCGGCCACGAGCCTCTCGGTGTGGGAGATCAACTACCTGCTCACCAAGCTGACGGTGGGCGACGTCATGACCAAGTTCGTCATCACGGTTGAGCCGGGGCGGCCCGTCGAAGAGGCGGCCCGCCTGATGCTCGAGCACCGGATCGGCGCCCTGCCCGTGGTGAGCGACGGCCGGCTGGGGGGGATCCTGACCGAAACCGATCTGCTCCGGGCCTTCGTGTACTCCCAGAGCGCCGCTCCCCAGCCTGCGGCTGTGGGCCCGTCGGTGACCGCCCGTGGGTGAGCCGGTCGGCTCCGGCGTCGAGCTGACGACGGTCTCGCTGATCTGCCCGCTCTGGGGGCAGGTGGTGGACGTCACCGTGATCTGCGACGAGCGCGGCTTCGTCGGCGCGGCCGGCTGTCCGTTGAGCGAGCCCGGGACCGCCTGTCTGGCGCCGTGCGAGGCCGAAATGCGGCGGTGGCTCGAGTATGCGGGGAGGGGGAGGTGACAGCCATGCTGGGTCTTCCGGAGAGCATTGCGATCTTTGCGGCGTTGACGATGGCGATTGCACTCGCGCTGTTCACTGCGGCTGGGCTTCTCCCCAGGGAAATGCGGACCGTCAGCCGGACCTTCTGGTGCCCGTTTCGCTGGACGGACGTGACCGTGGAGTTCCAGGAGGACTCCTTCGGCCACGGCCGCTACCTCGACGTGGCGCGCTGCACGGCCTTCCCGGCCTCCGCGATCGGATGCGGGAAGCTGTGCCGGTCCATCGCTGCATGACCGATTCCAGCCGGATCATCCGGGCGGGAGACGAACGGCTCATCGTGTCTCCCAAGACCCTGATCGTCGAGGACGAGCCAGATCTGCTCGAGACGTGCGTCCGCCTCCTCCGCCAGGTCGGCCACTCCTGCCTGATGGCTCGCTCCGGCCGGGAGGCGATCGCCCTGATCGACGCCGAGCATCCCGACCTCGTCGTGACCGACCTCCGGCTGCCGACGATCAACGGGCTGGCCGTCACGCGGCACGCCTGCCAGGCATCGCCTCCGGTGCCGGTGGTCCTCATCACCGGCTACACGTCCACCGAGGCGAAGCAGGAGGCGCAGGCGGCCGGCGCCCTCGTCTTCCTCCCCAAGCCCTTTACGGCGGCCGAGTTCATGGGCGCCGTCAACCGCGCCCTGGGCATCTCTTCCGCCTGACGCCCTCGCGGCCTCGCCCCGGTGGCTGTGGCGCTGCTGCCCCACTCCGCCCGCTCCCCTCGACGGGAGGGGCGGCTGCCCCTCAAAAGAATCAGCGGCTTAGCGCGCCGTCTCCACTGGCATCGGGATTGCTCCCTTCTCCCGTGAAGGGATGGTGAGAATGCGATGAACGAGCGACGGATGATCGAAGTGACCGGGTTACTGGCGGCCATCCTTCTGGTGCTGGCGCTTCCCCTCTGGGCGGCGGAGACGACGAACATCTCGGGAACGATCCTCGCCCTCAACAAGGAAGCCGGCACGATCGTCGTGGGCGAAGTCGGGCCCTGGCGCGTGAAGGACGGCGCCACCGAGATCACGCCCCGCACGGTCGCCGTGACCGCGGGGACCGAGTTCAAGCAGGTGAAGCGCGCCGCTGGCGCGGGGCCCACGGGGTGGGTCGGGGAGTTCGTGGAGGTGGCGATCGCCCCCTGGGAGCTGAAGAAGGGCGATTTTGTCACGGTGCAGGTCCGCCACGAGGGGCCGCGGCTGACCGCGCTCACGGTCGCCGTGTCCGCGGTGGTGGAGCCTTAAAAGGACAGGAGGCAACTCATGTATAAGAAGATTCTCGTCCCGCTGGACCGGGAGGCCGGGGCCGAAGTGGCCCTGCCCGTTGCGGTCGACCTCGCCAAGTCGGACGGAACAGTGATCCGTCTCGTGTACGTGGCCCCGACTCCGTCCGCCATTGTGGCCGAGGGGCGCGTGATCGCTTACGCCGACCAGGAGTCCGACCGCCTCCAGCACCTCGGGATGGACTATCTGCGCGAGGCGGCGCACCAGCTCGCCGGACTGCCCGTCGAGTACGCGGTTCGCTTCGGCGAGCCGGCGGAAGAAATCCTGGAGGAGGCCAGGGAGTTCGGCGCGGACCTCGTCGTGATGGCCACCCACGGCCGGAGCGGCGTGGCGCGCCTCATGCTGGGGAGCGTGGCCGAGGCCGTGCTCCGCCGCAGCGAGGTGCCCGTCGTCCTGGTCCGTCACGGCCTGCCGGCAGCCGCCTGAGCGCCACCGCGCCGACCGGTCTCGCCGCATGTCCCGCCGGAGCGGGGAGTTCTGGACCCAGCGGAAGGTCGGCTGGTACCGGCGGGCGCTGCGGCGGAGCGACTTCGCGCCCAAGGTGCTGGGGGCCATCGCCCCGCTGCTCGAGGAGTGCGAGACCGCGCTCGATGTCGGAGCGGGGTGCGGGGCCCTGGCCATCCCGCTGGCCCAGCGCCTGCGCCGGGTGACGGCGGTGGAGCCCGCCCCGGCCATGGCCAAGGCGCTGGCCGAGGAGGTCCGGGAGCGCGGCCTCACCAACGTCAGCATCGTCGAAGCGGCCTGGGGGGATGTTCCCGTGCCGCCGCACGACCTCGTGCTCTGCGCCCACGTGGCGAATCTTCTCGAGCGGGAGTCGCCCTTTCTCCGCGAGGCTCCGGCGTGTGCCCTGAAAGGGGTGGCCTTCGTGCGCGACGCCACCGGGAGCGGCGAC
Organism: Candidatus Rokubacteria bacterium CSP1-6; assembly: GCA_001443385.1. Lineage (GTDB taxonomy): Bacteria > Methylomirabilota > Methylomirabilia > Rokubacteriales > CSP1-6 > CSP1-6. The sequence continues at coordinate 25,159 of LDXP01000027.1, read as the reverse complement.
AAGTTCTTCTTCAAGGAGCTCTATCCCGTCCTGCTGGGGCGCCCCTACGGCGGCCCCTGCGAGCAGGAGGAAACGGTGGAGGCCCTGGCCCGGCTCGGCGTCGCGCCCACCGTGACCCTGATCGACTACCGCTCCGACCAGCCGTTCACCGATCTCGCGGAGGCGTGCGACTTCTGGATGGAGTACATGGGGCTCCAGGGCGAGGAACCCCGCGCCTTCCTCCGGACGTTCCTGGCCGGGCGCCTGGTGCGCGACGGGGACGAATGGATCGCCCCGTACCCCAAGCGGGCCGCGGTCATCTGGTGGCGCGTTGGTGCGTCTTTCTCCTCTTCTCCTCTCCCCCTCCCCCTGCCCTCTCCCCCGGGGGGGAGAGGATGAAGGTGAGGGGATCATGAGTGGGGTGAGGGGAGCATCGGGAGGGCGTGCCGTGGGTGTGACGATCGAGCCAAACGCAAATACGCATGCCTGACCCCAAGATCACGATCGGGATCGACGTGGGCGCCGTGAGCGTGAAGGTGGCGGCCGCCGGCGACCGGGAGTCGGCCCCCCTCCTCCGCGGGCTCGGCGGAAGTTTCTGGTTTCTCCCGTCGAGCCCTCCCGACCTGCCGCTGCTCCTCTCGTGCTACCGGCGCCTGATGGGCAACCCCGTGAGCGCCGCGCGCGCGCTCCTCGAGGAGCTGACCGCGGCCCTCCCCGCGGGCGCGGTGACCGGCATCGGCGTGACGGGCGCCGGCAGCGCGCTCGTGGCCGAGCCGCTCGGGCTTCCGGCGGAGAACGAGTTCAAGGCCATCGTCCGCGCCGCCTCGGTCCTCTGCCCGTCGGTGAGAACCCTCTTCGAGATGGGTGGCGAGACCTCCAAGTTCATCCGCGTCGACGCCGACGGCCAGATCCTCGACTACGAGACCAACGGCGACTGCGCGGCGGGCACCGGGTCGTTCATCGATCAGCAGGCCACCCGTCTCCGCTACAAGGTGGAGGAGATCGGGCCCGTGGCCCTCGGCGCGGCGTCCGCCGCTCGCATCGCCGGGCGCTGCTCCGTCTTCGCCAAGACGGACATGATTCACGCCCAGCAGAAGGGCGCGACCCCGCCCGAGATCCTGCGCGGTCTGGCCGACGCCGTCGCCCGGAACTTCAAGGCGTCCATCGCGAAGGGGAAGCCGGTCGCTCCCGCGGCGGCCTTCATCGGAGGTCTCGCGGCGAACGGGGCCGTGGTCAAGGCGCTGGGCGAGGCGTTCGCGCTGGGAGAGGAGCTCGTCGTCCCCGACGCCTACGCCTGGTTCGGGGCGGTGGGAGCGGCGCTCCTGGCCCGCGACCGGTCCGCGCCCGCCGTCCCGGATCCGGCGCGGCTCGCCGCCGAGCGCCCGTCGGCCGGCTTCCCGACGCTCCCGCCCCTGTCCCTGGAGCGGGTGACGCTCCTGCGTGATCGGATGGCGCCCTCCCGGCCCCCCGACGGCGGCCCCGAGGAGCTCTGCCTGGGGATCGACGTGGGCTCCGTCAGCACCAACTTCGCGCTGGTGGATGAGACCGGGCGCCTGGTCCGGGAGATCTACGTGAGGACCGACGGGCGGCCCATCGAGGTGGTGACGCGCGGCCTCCGGGACCTGCGGGAGGAGTTCGGCGATCGCATCCGGATCGTGGGCGTGGGCGCCACCGGATCGGGGCGGGAGCTGATCGGGGAGCTGGTGGGCGCCGACGCCATCCACGACGAGATCACCGCCCACAAGACGGGCGCCGTGCACGTGGCCCGCACCCTCACGGGGGAGGCGGTGGACACGATCTTCGAGATCGGGGGGCAGGATTCCAAGTTCATCCGGGTCGAGGACGGCGTCGTGGTGGACTTCACGATGAACGAGGCGTGCGCCGCCGGGACGGGGTCGTTCCTGGAGGAGCAGGCCGAGCGGCTCGGCGTCTCGATCGTGGGGGAGTTTTCCCGCCTGGCCCTGTCCTCTCCCGCTCCCATCCGCCTGGGCGAGCGCTGCACGGTCTTCATGGAGCAGGACGTCAACGCCTACGTGAAGCGCGGGGCGAAGGTGCACGACCTGGTGGCGGGGCTGGCCTACTCGGTCGCCCTCAACTACCTCAACCGGGTGGTACGCGGCCGGAAGATCGGCGAGGCCATCTACTTCCAGGGCGGGACCGCCTACAACGACTCGGTGGCCGCCGCCTTCGCCGGGCTCCTGGGCAAGCGCATCATCGTCCCGCCCCACAACGGGGTCATCGGGGCCATCGGCGCGGCGCTCCTGGCGTGGCAGGCTGCCGCCCGGTCCGGGCGTCCGTCGCGCTTCAGGGGCTTCGATCTCGGCCAGGTCGAGTACGGGCTCCGCGAATTCGTCTGCCGGGCCTGCTCCAACGTCTGCGACATGCAGGAGTTCACCGTCGAGGGCGTGAAGACCTACTGGGGGGACAAGTGCTCCTGGAAATTCCGGCGGCGCGCCAAGACGGAGCGCCGGCCGGTGATCGAGGACCTCCTGGCGCTCCGCGACCGGCTCTGCTGGGGGGAGCCCGGGGCCTCGGGAAGCGGCCTCAAAGTCGGCGTGCCGCGGACCATGAGCTTCTACGACTACTTTCCCTTCTGGCGGGCGCTGCTCGAGGCGCTGGGCTGCGAGGTTGTGCTCTCCGATCCCACCAACCGGCAGATCATCCAGGCCGGGCAGGAGCTGACCGTGTCGGAGCCCTGCTTCCCGGTGAAGGTCGCCCACGGCCACCTGTCGGACCTGATGGCGCGGGACGTGGACTGGATCCTCCTTCCGAACATCATGGACGCGGAGGCCCCCGCCTGGACCCCGGCCTCGCATCTCTGCCCCTGGAACCAGACGCTGCCCTTCGTGCTCCGCTCCGTGGCGCGCGCCGCCGAGTGGCGCGACCGGCTCCTGATCCCCACGGTCTGGTTCCGCCGGGGACGGGAGGCCGTCGGGGACGCCCTGCGGGACCTCTGCCGCCGTCTCGGCGCGTCGCGGCGCGATGCCGAGGGCGCGGTGGAGCGCGCCTACGCGGCCCAGGCCGAGTTCACCGCCGCCCGGGAAGCCGCGGGGCGGGACGCCCTGGCGGCCCTCCGGGAGCGCGGCGAGCCCGGCATCATTCTCCTGGGGCGCGCCTACAACATTTACGACCGCGCCATCAACCTCGACGTGGCGGGCAAGCTGCGGGACCACTACGGCATCAACGTCATCCCCCTCGACTTCCTTTCCCTGGACGGCGAGGACATCCGGGATCTGAACGACAACATGTTCTGGAGCTCGGGGCGGCGAATCCTCGCCGCGGCCCGGATCGCGGGGCGGTCCCCGCGGCTGGACGTCATCTACGTGACGAACTTCAAGTGCGGGCCCGACTCCTACATCAAGCACTTCACGGGGGAAGCCGCGGGGCGCCCCTTCCTGACGCTCCAGTTCGACGGCCACGGCAACGACGCCGGGATGCTGACGCGGTGCGAGGCCTACCTCGAATCGAAAGGGATCCTCCGATGAGCCCAACCTCGCTCAGGGAGAAGAAGCTCTGGGTCTTCCCCATGACCTACGGCGGGGCCCGCGGCATCGCCGCCGTCTGGCGCGCGCTCGGTGTGGACGCGGAGGTGATTCCGCCCTCGGACGCCGACACCCTCGCGCTGGGGGCGCGGCACACCTCGGGGGACGAGTGCCTGCCCCAGAAGATCACCCTGGGCGACCTCCTCAAGATCGCCCGGCGCCCCGACTATTCCCCCGAGCGGACCGCCGTCTTCTTCGCCACCACCACGGGGCCGTGTCGCTTCGGCCAGTACATCCCCCTGTTCAAGAAGGCCTTCAGGGAGGAGGGGCTGGGGAACCTCCAGGTGGTCGCGCCCAACTCCGACGACGCCTACCAGTCGGTCGGGCGGGAGTTTCCCGACCTGCCGCGGCTCGGGTGGTGGGCGCTGGTGGGCGCCGACCTGCTCCAGAAGGCGCTTCATCGGGTCCGTCCCTACGAATGCACCCCGGGGACCACCGATCGCGTCTACCTCGAGGGCCTGGACGCCTTTTGCCGCTGCATCGAGCGCCGGGCGCCGTCGCGCCGCCGGCACCTCTCCGCGCTCGTGGAGTGCCTCGGCGAGACGAGCGAGCGCTTCGCGGGGGTCGCCGTCCAGGGAGAGCCGCGCCCGCTGATCGGCGTCGTGGGGGAGATCTTCTGCCGGCTCAACGCCTTCAGCAACCAGGACCTGATCCGCCGGCTGGAGCGCGCGGGCGGGGAGGCGTGGCTCTCCGACGTCGGCGAGTGGATCTGGTATTGCAACGAGTGGGAGGCGCGCGACCTGGGCAGGGGGGGACGGCGCCCCTCCTTCAGCCTGCTGGGGATGCGGCTCCGGGACTGGGTCCAGCGCCGCGACGAGCACGCCCTCTGGCGCCCCTTTCGCGATCTCCTCAATGGGCGCGAGGAGCCCGAGTCGCCCGGGGCGCTCCTGGAATACGCCCGGCCCTACCTCCCGCCCGAGGGCGCCCTGGGGGAGATGATCCTCTCGGTGGGGAAGGCCGTCCACCTCCACGCGCGCGGCGCCCACGGTGTCATCGACATCAGTCCCTTCACGTGCATGAACGGGATCGTGTCGGAGGCCCTCTACCCGCGCCTCTCCCGGGACCTCGACGGCCTTCCCATCAAGAATTTCTACTTCGACGGCAAGCCGGCGCCGCTCGACCGCGACCTGGAGATCTTCCTGGAGCTGGCCCGCGGCTACCGGGCCCGAACTCAGGAAGCTGCGCCCCATGCCAAACCGCCACGACCCAGACGGTTTTCCCTTCAACCCGGTAGAAGAACTAATAGGGTGGGATGAGGACCTCACGACGCCGCTTCAGGGTTGTCGCCGTGAACGTACGCCAAGGCCCTCAGAAACTGAAGACGGCCCGAAGGCGTAAACCGGACCCTCACTTCGGCGCGCGCGCGAGGAGAGCGTCCGCCTCGTCCAGGACCTCCTCCAAGTCATAGCCCTGGCCCGCAGCTATCTCCTTTTCGCCCCGGGCCAGCAGAGGCTTTGCGTCTAACGCTGCCGGTGAGCGGCGCGGCAGCAGCACCAGAGGACACAGTCACGTACTATCCGCGTCCGCTCCACTGGCTGGTTAGGCTCACGCACGTCACGCGCGCGCAGCCGCCTTGCCCGACATCATCCGCTCGAGGGTCGCGCGAAGCTGACGTTGGGTCTCCTCGCTAAACCACTGGTCCACAAACTCGTCCAGGTGCGCGGCGTCGAGCGCCTCCATCCGGTCGGCTACGTCGTGTCGTAGGTAGCGCCTGAGGCGTCGGTAAGCCTCGGGTGGCTTCGCCGCAAGGAGGCGTGTGTGCTCCAGAGCACGCTCCACAAGCCGCTCACGTTCGACCACCTCGTCCACTAGTCCGAGCTGGAGCGCCTGCTCAGCCGTGTAACGCTGCCCGCCGACAAGCACGCGCTCGGCCAGCCGCGAGCCGAGGAGGTGCTCCAGCATCGCGACTGTGCTCCGGGGGATCGCAATGCCCAGGTCGATCTCCACCAGCCCGAATGAAGAGCCGTTCGTCATGACCCGGTAGTCGCCTGTCAGTGCGAGGATCGCTCCCGCAGCGAGCGTGTGGCCATTGAGTGCGTAGACCTCGGGCTTCGGGTATGCCAGCTTACGGCGTGTGAGTCCCAGGAGAGTCTGGAAGAAAGCCGCCATCTCGGCCCGAGACTTGCCCATGAGCGTCGGAAAGTCGAGCCCCGGGCAGAAGAGCGACTTGTGGGTAGACGTTACGATTAGGGCCCGGATTGTCGGGTCGCGCTCCGCTTCGTCCATGAGCTGGTTGGCCTCGTGGATCGAGTCGGGGTTGACGGCGTTATTCCTCTCCGTGTCGATGAAGAGGATTCCAATCTCACGCTCACGCTCGAGTCTCATGGGCACCTCCCCAGATGTTGCCTAACTATTGAGTCTCTTGCAGGCTATGCCTGCATCCTATCTCGCCCAAGGTCCTCCAGTCATAAAACAAAATCAGGAGCAATATCCGCCACTTGCACGACGTTGTCAAGCCTCTCCTCTCCGACAAACACTGCAGACTCGCAGTCCATCCGGATATCGGCCCGCAGTATCTCCAGGCTGAGATTGGGCTGGACCGCGACCTGGAGATCTTCCTGGAGCTGGCGCGCGGCTACCGGGCCCGGGCCGAACAGGTGGGGCAGCCCTGTCCCGCGTGAGGCGGCGCCCCGCGGCCGCTTGCTCGGAAACGTTCCCCCATCTATGATAGAAATGATTGATTATGTGTCCCCTTTCTCGACACCCTGCCTGGCACCCCGTCTGCATACCTAGTGCATGATGCCTACGAACCCCTCCTTCCCCGGGACCCCCGCCACGGCCGACGGCTCGGAGACCGTGGTCTGGGTCGAGACCCACGTCACCCAGGGCGCGTGCGCCTATCCGATCACCTCCTCCACCAACATGGGGGCCGGCTACCAAACCGCTCAGGCCAGCGGCAAGAAGAACCTGTGGGGAGAGCCGCTCTTCTTCCTCGAGCTGGAGTCCGAGCACTCCTCCGCCTCCACCTGCGAGGGGTTCGCCCTGGCGGGCGGCCGCGTCACGAATTTCACCTCGGGGCAGGGCCTGGTCCTCATGAAGGAAGTGCTCTACACGATCGCGGGCAAGCGCCTGCCGGTCGTCTTCCACGTCGGGGCGCGGGCCCTGACGTCCCAGGCGCTGAACGTCCACTGCGGCCACGACGACGTGATGGCGGTGGCCGATGCGGGGTGGGGGATCGCCTTCGCGAAGAACGCCCAGGAAGCGGGGGACCTGGCGCTGATTCTGCGCCGGGCTGCCGAAGAAGGGGAGACACCCTTCCTCTCGGTCCAGGATGGCTTTCTCACCACCCACACCGTGGAGAACGTCCGCCTTCCGGAGCCTGAGCTGATGGCCGAGTTCGTCGGAGACCCGTACGCCACGACGCGGCTCCGGAACCTGATGAACCCCGCAAAGCCCATCATGTCAGGGGTGGTGCAGAACCAGGATGCCTACATGAAGGGGAAGATCGCCCAGCGCTACTTCACCGATCGCCTCCCGGGCATCCTCACCGCCACCATGGAGCGCTTCCACGCGCTGACGGGACGGCGCTTCGGCCTGGTGGAGCCGTACCGGCTGGAGGACGCGGAGTACGCCCTGGTCGGGATGGGGAGCTTGGTCGAGACCGCCATGGCGACGGCCGACTGGCTGCGCGCGGTGCGCGAGCTCCGCGTGGGGGTGCTCGGGGTCACCGTGTTCCGGCCGTTTCCCGCGCGGGAGATCGTCGAAGCCCTGCGCACGGTCAAGGCGTTCACCGTCATCGAGAGGATGGACAACCCCCTGGCTCAGTCGAACCCGCTGGCCGCCGAGATCAAGGCGGCGTTCGCCGACGCCGCGGCGGGAGCCCCAGGCTCCACGCCGATCCACGGCCTCCCCGCCATCCACGCCGCGGCTGCCGGGCTCGGGAGCCGGGACGTGCGGCCCGGGGACTTCGTCGCCGCCGTGGAGGAGATGGAGCGGGGCGGCCGCCGCACCTTCGTCCTGGGCATCCGCCACGAGCTCGCCCTGCCGCCGACGGAGGACCCCGACGTCCGTCCGCGCGGCGCGTTTTCGATGCGGGGGCACTCGGTCGGCGGGTTCGGCTCGGTCACCACGAACCGGGTCATCGCCACGATCCTGGGCGACCTCTTCAAGCTTCACGTGCAGGCGTACCCGCTCTACGGCTCGGAGAAGAAGGGGCTGCCGACGACGTACTTCCTGACCGTGGCGGAAGAGCGGATCCGGACCCACTCGGAGCTGGCCCATGTGGACTTCGTCCCGCTCAACGACGTCAACGCCTTCCACCTGGGCAACCCGCTGGCGGGCATCGCCGCGGGCGGCACCGTGTTCATCCAGTCGTCCGACGCGGACCCGGCGGCCATCTGGAAACGGATCCCCGACGAGGCCCAGGCGATCATCCGTGAGCGCGGCCTCCGGATCCTCGCCCTGGACACGCAGAAGATTGCGCGCGAAACCACGAGTCGGCCTGAGCTCCAGGTGAGGATGCAGGGGATCGTGCTGCTCGGCATCTTCCTCCGCGCCACGCCATTCCTGTCCCGTCTGCCCTACACGGACGACGAGATCGACCGGGCGGTGGAGCGCTCGATGAGGAAGTTCTTCGGCAAGCGTGGGGAGGCGGTGATCCAGGAAAACCTCCGCGCGGCCCGGCGGGGCTTCAGCGAGGTCTTCGAGGTTCCGGTGCCGGCGCGGGCTCACGAGGTGGCAGCCCATGACTGAGCCGCAGGTTCGCGAGTGGATGCACGAGGGCGTGATCGTCTGCGCCCCGGAGACGACGCTGCCCGAGGTGGCGCAGACGATGAAGACCCACCAGATCAGCGCTCTCGTGGTTGTGAACACCGATGGACTGGCCCTCGGCGTCATCTCCCGGACCGACCTGGCCAACGCCGGCTTCATCGAGCCCTATATGCGCCACTGGCGGGGCATGACGGCGCGCCACCTGATGACCTCTCCCGTCATCTCCGTGGGCGCCGGGACGCCGGTGGCCGACGCGCTCGATCTGCTGAGGACGAGGAAGATTCACCGCTTAGTGGTTACGGAGGCTGTTCCAGGCGGCGAGAGGCCCATCGGGATCCTCTCGCTGACCGATGTGGTGCGGCACGTGGACGTCGGCGAGATCAGCGCGGCGCGCGGGAGGCCCTGATGAGCATGGCAGTGCGAGCCGCAGGCCGTCGCGGGGCTGGGGCCCCGCCGGCCGAGGTGAGCTGATGAGTGACGAGCCGAAGATCTTCAATCCGCTGGAGGTCGAGACCGAGGAAGTTTCCCGCGGGACCAAGGAGCCCGGGCTGGCCAAGGACGTCCACGAGGCCCGGCTGCCGACCGAGTCCATCCTGACGCTCGACGTCGCCGAGTACGTCGCCGACTTCAACGCCCGGGTCATCGGCGCCTACGAAAAGGGAGTCGGCTCGCAGGAGCTCCCCGCCGACGTGGGCATCGCGCGCAGCCTCATCCCGGCGGGGACGGCCGCGCTGAGGGACTTCTCCTACCTCTCCCCGGATATCCCCGAGTTCATCGCCGACCGATGCGTCGGCTGCATGACTTGCGTGACCGAGTGTCCGGACACGGCGATCCTGGCCAAGGCGATCCCGGCCTCCCGGCTCGAGGGCGAGCCCGAGTTCGACGGGGCCCAGTGGGTGCGGACCCGGAAGTACTTCGACGTCCCGGCGCGGAAGGGGCTCGAAGGGGCGTTGTTCGGCATTTTCATCGACTCCACCAAGTGCAAGGGGTGCGCCGAGTGCGTGGAAGTGTGCGCCGCGCTGGGGTACGACGCGCTCCGCATGGTCCGGAAGCAGGACGCCACGCTCGACAGCTACCGCCGGGCGTTCAACTTCTTCCGGAAGGTGGGGCCGACCCCGGCCGAGTACATCAACGAGAAGTCGCTGGCCGACATGATGCTCGCCGAGGAGTCGGCGCTGCTCTACGTGGGGGGCGCCGGCTCGTGCATGGGGTGCGGGGAGGGCACGGCGCTCCGGATGATGGTGGCGGCGACCGGCTTCGCGCACGGCCCGGAGGGCCTGGCGATCGTGGCGGCCACGGGCTGCAACACGGTCTACTGCTCCACCTATCCCTACAATCCGTTCCTGGTCCCCTGGACGAACTCCCTCTTCGAGAACGCCCCGGCCGTGGCGATGGGGGTGCGCGCCAAGTGGGACCAGCGCGGCTGGCAGGACAAGCGCCTCTGGGTCGTGGGCGGCGACGGGGCCATGTACGACATCGGCTTCCAGTCGCTCTCGCGGATGCTCGCGGCGGGCATGGACATCAAGGTGCTGGTGCTGGACACCCAGGTGTACTCCAACACCGGCGGCCAGGTCTCGACGGCGTCCTTCCTCGCCCAGGACGCGAAGATGGCGGCGGTGGGCCCGGCCGTGGCGGGCAAGAGCGAGCGGCGGAAAGAGCTGGGCCTGATCTGCCTCATGCACCCGGAGGTCTTCGTGGCCCAGACGACGGCCGCCCACATCAACCATTTCTACCGCGCGATCCTGGACGCCAACAGTTACCCCGGCCCCGCGGTCGTCGTCGCCTACACGACCTGCCAGCCCGAGCACGGCGTGGGGGACGACCAGGCGGCGCACCAGGCCAAGCTCGCGGTGGACTCCCGCGCCTTCCCGCTCTTCATCCACGACCCGCGCAAGGGTGAGACGATCCGCGAGCGGCTCTCCCTGCAGGGAAATCCCGATCCCAAAGAAGACTGGGCGCGCCACCCCAAGACCGGCGAGGTCATCGACTTCATCACCTTCGCCCGGACGGAGGGGCGCTTCGCCCGCCAGTTCGACGCCCAAGGACGCCCGTCCTCCGCCCTCGTGGCCGCGCAGGCCGATCGCCTGGCCAACTGGCGTCGGCTCCAGGAGCTGGCGGGGCTTTCAGGAGGTTGACCCCATGCCCGACGCTCAGCGTTTTACGATTACGACGAGCTCTGCGCGCTGACGGACTGCAACTTCCGCGACACGCCGCGGGCCCGGGACCTGGACGAGGAGCTTGCAGCGGAACCGTGGTTCTACGTCGGGGACGGCGACCTCTTCCCGGAGGAATTCCTCATCTTCATGGGGCTCCAGGGGAAGGTGCGCGAGGTCTTCCTCGAAGCGCACCGGGACTTGCTGAGCCCGGACTTCTGGCGCAGGATGCAGGCGCGGCATGCCGCCCGCGAGGTCCTGGACATCTTCCCCTACCGGCAGGACCGCCGCCTGCGCAAATGGGGTCAGGCCTGAGTAATTGACTTATTAAGGGGAGGGAGCGACATGACGCTGAACGTGGGAGGGGTAGATCGGATCGCCCGGATTATCGTCGGTATCGTCCTCCTCGTGCTGGTCGTGGTGGGACCCAAAACCTGGTGGGGGCTCGTGGGGATCATCCCGCTCCTCACAGGCCTGGTTAGGTACTGACCCGGCTCCCACGCGTTGGGGGTCTCAACGCGCAAGTCACTATCATGAACCGGATCGAAGAGGGCCGCTCGCTGCTGCGCCGCTGGGAAGAGTCGAAGCCCACCAATTTCTACGAAGACGATCAGCACCTGAGGCGAGTGCTGGCCTTCCGGGTGGACGCCGCGCGCCTGGCGCCCGTGGCGCCGCTGCTCCACCAGGCGGGCGCCGATGCGGCCGGCCCCGTGAGCCGCGCCTCGGCGCTCCTGGACCGGCCGGAGCACCTGCCACGCCTCGAGCCCTGGAACGGCATCGGCGAGCGCACCGAGGAGATCGTGTTCCACCCCGCCTACCACGAGGTGGGCCGGCTGGTCTGGCGGTCGCGGGTCCTGTCGCTGCTGGGAGAGCCGGGCAACGTGGCCCTCCACACCGCGCTCGCGTATCTCTTCGCCCAGAACGGCGAAGTGCCGCACCTGTGCCCGGTGGCGTGTACCTCGGGGCTCATCAAGGCGATCCAGCGCTGCGGGAGCGACTGGATGCGCCGCGAGTGGCTCCCCCGCCTCCTGGACCCGGACTACGACCGGCGCTGGCACGGCGCCCAGTTCCTCACGGAGGTCCAGGGTGGCTCCGACGTCGGCGCCAATGCGTGCGTGGCGCGCCCCGTCCGCGAGACGCCCGGCGCCTGGCGCATCAGCGGGGAGAAGTGGTTCTGCTCCAACGTCCACGCCGACCTCTACGCCGTCAGCGCGCGTCCCGAGGGCGCGCCCGAGGGGACGAAGGGGATCGGCCTCTTCGTGATCCCCCGCCGCCTCGATAACGGCAGCCCCAACGGCGTCTTCATCCGCCGGCTCAAGCAGAAGCTTGGGACGCGCACGCTGCCGACCGCCGAGGTGGACTTCCAGGATGCGCTCGGCTACCAGCTGGGGAGCCTGGAGGAGGGGTTCAGGGTGATGATGGGCGTGATCATCAACACCTCGCGCCTCGGGGTCGCGCTGGGCTCCTGCGGGATCATGCGCCGCGCCTGGGTCGAGGCTCTCCACTACGCGCGCGCGCGCGAGGCGTTCGGCCGCCGGCTCATCGAGTTTCCGGCCGTGCGGGAGCAGCTCGCGGAGATGCGCGCCCTGGGCGTCGCCGGCCTCTCGTCCACCCTCTTCCTCGCGGCGCTCGAGGACCGGCTGGCGCTCGAGGGAACGCATCCGGAAGACGACCCGCTCTTCCGCATCGGGGTCAACGTCAACAAGTACATCTGCTCGGTGGACGGGGGGCTGGTCGTCCACCACGGGATCGAGATCCTGGGCGGCAACGGCACCATCGAGGACTTCAGCCCGCTGCCCCGCCTCTACCGCGAGATGCCCGTCGAGGAGAGCTGGGAAGGGCCGCACAACACGATGATGGCCCAGATCCTCCGCGACGCCCTCAAGTCCAAGATGCACGACGCGCTGCTGGGACAGGCCGAGGATACCCTGCTCGGCGTCAAGCACCCGGCCCTGGCGGCGACGCGGGAGGCCGCCACGGCGGGGCTCCAGGACGGGCGCGAGAAGCTCCACCGCCTGCTGCGCCGGGACCCGGAGGCGGCGGCCCTCGGCGTCCGGCGCCTGGTCCACCGCATGGCCCGGATCTTCCAGGCGTCGCTCCTCCTGGAGGAGGCAGACCAGGACCTGACGGCGAATCGGCCGACGCGGCTTCCGGAGATCGCCCGGTTTTTCGTGAGTCGCTACGTGGAGCCCGGCTATGACCCGGCGGAGGACCCCGGCTATGGGGACCTGATCCGTCAAATCGTGGAGTAGCCCATGAGCATCCTGTTCATCGTCGAGTCTACGAAACCCCTGGACCGGCTGACCGCCGACCTCGAGCAGGCGGTGAGCCGCCACAAGTTCGGCGTTCTGGGCGTTCACAACCTGAAAGAGACCATGGCGAAGAAGGGCGTCCCGTTCCAGCGGGAGTGCCGGATCTTCGAGGTCTGCAATCCCCACCAGGCCAAGAAGGTGCTGGAGGCCAACCTCGAGATCTCCACGGCCCTGCCCTGCCGGATCTCGGCCTACGAAGAGGGAGGGAAGACCAAGCTGGCCATGATCAAACCGACGGCGATGATCGCCCTCTATCCGAACCCCGAGCTCAAGGGAGTGGCCCAAGAGGTGGAGGCGACGCTGGAGGCCATCATGACCGAAGCCGCCCGGTAAGCCCAACGCAAATACGCATGCCTGACCCCAAGCGCAAATACGCAGGGCCTGACCCCACGTAACGCAAATGCGCATGCCTGACCCCAGGGGTGGGGCGGCGGCGCCCCGCCTGAGGCGGCGCCCCTTCCCCTTGACGGGCCCAGGCTCAGGCCATCTCCTTGATTTCCAACCACTTTTCCTTTCAGGACCCCGGCATTCGGCTTGCACCCGGTAGGCTCTAAGCGCTCCTGCGCGTGGGGGCCAAGGAGATCATAATGGGACAAGGGAACGATGCCGAGACGCTGAAGTGCCCCTACCTCAGACCCGAGAGGGCTGACCGCCTGGGGGCGTTTCCCCTCGGGGTGTACTGCCGGCTGCCCGACGGGCGGGTGCGGATTCCGTCCCGCGACGAGCTGGCCCGGTTCTGCACCACCGGCCATCACGGCGATTGCGCTGGCTTCCGGCGGGCGCGATACTTGGAGACGGTCGTCTCCGGCTTGGCCTGAACTGCATCGAGGAGGATGCCTATGGGCAAAGAGAGCCTGAGCATCACGGACAACCGCACGGGGAAGGCCTACGAGGTTCCCATCGAGCACGGGGCCATCCGCGGGATGGACCTCCGGAAGATCAAGGTCTCCGACGACGACTTCGGCCTCATGAGCTACGACCCGGCGTTCATGAACACCGCCTCCTGCCGCAGCACCATCACGTTCATCGACGGCGACAAGGGGATCCTCCACTACCGGGGCTACCCCATCGAGCAACTCTCCGAGCAGTCCACCTATCTGGAAGTGGCGTACCTGCTGCTCCACGGGGAGCTGCCCACCGCCGACCAGCTCAGCGACTGGGCCTGGAAGATCACCCACCACACCTGGATCCACGAGAATCTGAAAAAGTTCATGGACGGCTTCCACCACGACGCCCATCCCATGGGGATGCTGGTCTCGGGGGTGGCGGCGCTCTCGCCGTTCTACCCGGAAGCGAAGAACGGAACCGATGCGGAGACCCGCCAGCTGCAGATCGTGAGGCTCATCGCGAAGATGCCGACGCTGGCCGCCTTCACCTACCGCCACTCCCTCGGCATGCCCTACGCCTATCCGGACAACGACCTGTCCTACACGGGAAACTTCCTCAACATGCTCTGGAAGACCACCGAGGCGCAGTACAAGCCCGATCCCGTGCTGGAGAAGGCGCTGGAGGTGCTCTTCATCCTCCACGCCGACCACGAGCAGAACTGCTCCACCAACGCCGTCCGGAGCGTGGGCTCCTCGCAGGTGGACCCGTACTGCGCCGTGGCGGCGGGGGTGGCGGCGCTCTACGGTCCCCTTCACGGCGGCGCCAACGAGGAAGTGCTCAAGATGCTCCAGGCCATCGGCTCCAAGGACAAGATCCCGGAGTTCGTCAAGCAGGTGAAGGAGGGCAAGGCGAAGCTGATGGGGTTCGGCCACCGGGTGTACAAGAACTACGACCCACGCGCCAAGATCATCAAGCGGATGGCCGACGAGGTCTTCGCCGTCACCCGGCCGAACCCGCTCCTGCCCATGGCGCTGGAGCTGGAGCGGATCGCGCTCCAGGACGACTACTTCGTCTCCCGCAAGCTCTACCCCAACGTGGACTTCTACTCCGGCCTCATCTACCAGGCCATGGGCTTCCCCGTCGCGATGTTCCCGGTCCTCTTCGCGATCCCGCGAACCTCCGGGTGGCTCGCCCAGTGGCAGGAGATGCGGGCCGACGCCGAGCAGAAGATCGCCCGGCCGCGCCAGCTCTACCTGGGGTCCGCGCTCCGGGACTACGTGCCGATCGCCAGCCGCAACTCAGAAGAAGAGCCGTGAGGCGCGCCCGGTGACGACAGGCTACGTCTTCGCCCGGGCGCCGCTCCGGGTGTACTGGGAGCTGACGCGGGCCTGCGACCTCGCCTGCCGTCACTGCCGCGCCGAGGCCATCCCCAGCCGCCACCCCGAGGAGCTGACGACAGAGGAGGGATTCCGGCTTCTCGACCAGCTGGTCGAGTTCGGCCCTCCCGCCCCCCACGTGATCCTCACCGGCGGCGATCCGCTGAAGCGCCCCGATCTGCAGGCGCTGGTGGAGCACGGGGTCAGCGCAGGGTTGCCGATCTCGGTCTCGCCGAGCGCGACGGGGCTGCTGACGCGGGAGCGCGTCCTGGCACTGAAGGCGGCCGGTGTGCAGGCAATGTCCCTCAGCCTGGACGGCTCCACCGCCGAGCCTCACGACGGGCTCCGCGGCATCCCGGGGACGTTCGCGCTGACGGTGGCGGCGGCGCGGGAGGTCGTGGACTCCGGGATTCCCCTTCAGATCAACACGCTCGTCACCAGCGAGACCGCCGGAGACCTGTCCGAGATCCACCGCCTCGTCTCGGCCATCGGCGCGCAGCGCTGGAGCCTCTTCTTCCTGATCTCGGTGGGGCGCGGCCGCGTGCTCGGCCAGCTGACGCCGGACGAGTGCGAGGCGCTGCTCCACTGGGTCTACGACCACTCCCGCGACGGGCGGCCCGCCGTCACCACGACCGAGGCGCCCCACTACCGCCGGGTCGTGCTGGAGCGCCTGAAGGCCGAGGGGCGCGCGGGCGAGGAGCTGAGGCACCACCCGCTGCGGCGCGGCTTCGGGATCCGGGACGGCAACGGCGTCATGTTCATCTCCCACACCGGCGAGATCCATCCCTCGGGCTTCCTCCCGCTCGCGGCCGGAAACGTGAAGGCCCAGAGCCCGGTGGAGGTCTACCGCGCCGCGCCGCTCTTCACGGCCCTCCGGGCGCCCGAGCGCTACGACGGCAAGTGCGGCCGCTGCGAGTTCCGGGCGATCTGCGGCGGCTCCCGGGCCCGCGCCTACGCGGCCACGGGCAACCCCCTCGGCTCCGACGCGCTCTGCGCCTACGAGCCGTGAGGCCGGCTGAGGCCGCGCGACCCCCGAAGGCGCGGCGCGTCTGGCTCGGCCTGGCGTCGGTGGTGGCGCTGGTCGCCGCCTATACGCTCCTCTCCAACGCCTACCGGGTCGTCGATCCTTCGCTCCTTCCCGACCCGATCCGGGGAGTGCTACGCCCTCAGATCCTCCCGCCGACCCAGCGGATCTTCGACGCGTTCGTCCAGCTGGTGGGCGCCGGGGCGTCCCCGGTGGGCGGCGCCTACGTCCACACGGGCGACCACATCGGCGGCCTGGTCGAGCAGCGCGTGACCCTGCAGGGGTCGCTGCTCATCAGCACCTACCGGGTCCTGATCGGTATCGCCGTCGGCGGGTCGCTGGGGGTCCTGGCCGGCCTCCTCATGGGCTGGAGCCGAGCGGTCGATGAGTACGCCCACCCGATCTACATCCTGTTCCGCTCGATTCCCCCCCTGGCGCTCATCACATACGTGATGCTGTGGCTCGGGCACGGCACGGCGCACGTGCTCCTCCCCATCATCTATGCCGTGTTCACGGTCGTCGTCATCCCGACCTACCACGGCGTGCGCGACGTGGCCGACATCTACGTGAAAGCCGCGCGGGCGCTCGGCGCCGGGGGCCGGCTGCTGCTCTCGCGGGTGGTGCTGCCGGCGGCAGGCCCCTTCGTGCTGTCCGGCCTCCGGTACGCCCTCATCATCGCCTGGATGACCACGGTGGGGGTCGAGATGCTGATGGCGGACGAGGGAATCGGCTATCTCCTGATCGGAGGCGGCATGTGGTCGTCCCGGCTGGAGGTGGCGGGGGATCCGGCGGTCATCGTGGTGGGGATCGTCGCCCTCGCCCTGGTCGGCTACGCGATGGACGCGGGGGTCAGGGTCGCCGGCGACCGCCTGACCGAGTGGGTAAAGCGATGAACGGCCTTTGGCGCAGGCGGCTCTGGCGGGCCCTGCTCTCCGTCGGCGCGCTGGCCGTGCTGTACGGCATCGCCTCCGAGATCGGGAGCGCGTTGCTCCCGCGCCGGATCTGGATGGTCGCCCATTACCTCGAGGACGTGGAGCTCCTGCCGCCCTATCGGTCGCTGCTCGAAGAGACGGTCTTCCTCATCCAGTCGGGGATCTTGCCGCGGAGCGTCCTCGTGAGCACGGCGCGCGTGTTCGAGGGGCTGGCGCTCGGCGCGGCCGTCGGGGTGCCGCTCGGCCTCTCGATGGCGCGGGCTGCGCGGCTGGAGTGCCTGCTGGATCCCTGGGTCACGTTCTTCCGGTTCACCCCCGCCCTCGCGCTGCTGCCGCTCTACGCCCTGTGGTTCGGCCTCGGGGAACTCTCCAAGATTCTGCTGATTGCGACCGCCGTGGCGGTCGTCACCCTGCTCGGCGCCTACCAAGGGGTCCGCGATGTGCCGCGCGTCTACCTCGAGGCCGCGAAGTCGCTCGGGGCCTCCAAGGGGCTGATCCTGAGGAAGATCGTGTGGCCGGCCGCGCTCCCGCAGATCTTCTCGAGCCTCCGGATCGCGCTCGGGCTCGCGTGGGTGACAGTCGTCGTCGCGGAGCTGATCAAGGCGACCATGCCCAGTCTCGGCTACCTGCTGGCGCTGGCCGGCGCGTACCCGCGGGTGCCCACCATCGCGGTGGGCATCGTCACGATCGGCCTCCTGGTGCTCGCGTGCGATGCGGTCGCCCTCGGCTGCTATGCGGTGGCGACCCGCTGGATGAAGCGGAGCCCGGCCCATGCCTGACCCGCGCCGGCGCCGCCTCGAAATCCGAGACGTCACCCACGTCTATGAGGGCAAGACGGCCACCCGCGCCCTGGACGGCGTGAGCCTCGACGTCTTCGAGAACGAGTTCCTGGCGATCGTGGGGCCCGTCGGCTCGGGCAAGACGACCCTCGTGCGCATCGTCGCCGGCTTCCTCACGCCGTCGAGCGGCGTCGTGCTCTGGGACGGCGCGCCCGTGGCGGGGCCCAGTCCCGAGCGGGGGTATGTCTTCCAGGAAGAGGCGATCTTCCCCTGGATGACCGTCAGGGACAATCTGCAGTTCGGACTGCTGGCACAGGGCGTCCCAGCGTCGGAGCGCGAGAAGATCGTCGCCGAGCTGGTCACCCTCATCGGGCTGGAAGGATACGAGCGCGCCTACCCGAAGGAGCTGTCGGGAGGGATGTCCAAGATGGTGGAGGTGGCCCGGGTCCTGGCGACGGACCCGGCCATCCTGCTGCTCGACGAGCCCTTCGGCCTGCTCGACGCCCAGACGCGCTCGAAGATGCAGGACCAGTTGAGCCGGCTGTGGGAGGAGAAGCGGAAGACGGTAATCTTGGTCACCCACGACATCGAGGAGGCGATCTATCTGGCGGACCGGGTCGTCGTCTTCACGCCGCGCCCCGGGCGGGTCCAGGCGGAGGTGGTGGTCGATCTGCCGAGGCCGCGCTCGCTCGAAACGCGGTTCTCGCCGGCGTTCCTGGAGTTGAAGCGGAGCATCTGGAAAGAGATCGGCCGGGCCTAGGAGGGGGCACGGTGCTGCGACCCCTCGTTCGCTCTGTGCTCCTCACCACCGCGGCGGTCGCGCTGCTGGGGGCCCTCACCATCTGGACGGTGGACGGCCCCCAGGCGCTCATCTCCGCGTCCCCGGGCGCGAGGCGCGACGGCGTCAAAGAGTTCTCGATCCGCGTCTACGCGTGGGGGTTCAGCCCGAAAGTCATCCGCGTGGACCCGGGCGACACGGTCCGGTTCCGGGTGGTGAGCGACGACATCCAGCACGGCTTTGCGATCAACGAGCTGGGGCTCAACCTCCAGCTCGTCTCGGGCCGCGAGGTGCGCTCGCCGGACGTGAAGGTCACGCTGCCACCCGGGAAATACCCGATCCAGTGCAGCACCTTCTGCGGCCTCGGGCATCCCTCCATGAAGGCGAGCCTCATCGTCGGCAATCCAGGCCCGACCCCCGCCGCCACGGTCCCGTGGATCGCCTCGCTGCTCGCCCTGGCCGCGGCGGGGTCCTTCGCGGCCCTCGCGGCGGGGCGCCGGGAGCCGGGCCCATGACGCGCGATCTCCTGGTACTCCCGCCCGTCCGCCGGGCTCTCCGCTTTCGCCCGTTCCAGTTCCTGGCGATCGTGCCGGCCGCCCTCGTCGTGGCCGTCGTCGTGGCGTCCACCTGGTTCGGGATCGACCATCCGGGCTTCAACTTCGGGACGGTCTTCACCTGGGTCGTCTGGTGGGGCGCCCTCCTCCTCTCCTTCGTCTTCCTGGGCCGGGCCTGGTGCCTGGTCTGCCCCATCGGGGCCGCCGGGGAGTGGGTCCAGCGGCTCCGTCTCTGGGGGCGCTCGCGCTACACGGCCGGCCTCGAGCTGCCGTGGCCGCGGCGGCTCAGGAACCTGTGGCTCGCCACCGGGCTCTTTCTGGCGTTCGTCTGGCTGGACAACGGCTACGGGATGTCCAACAGCCCCCGCCTGACGGCCGGCCTCATCGCCGTCCTGACCCTGGCCTCCGCGTGGATCGGCCTCGTCTTCGAGCGCCGGGCCTTCTGCCGCTACGTCTGCCCGCTGACCGCCTTCATCGGGCTGAACTCGCTCTTCTCCATGCTCGAGCTGCGGCGCCGGGAGGCTGAGGTCTGCCGGGCCGACTGCGCGACCAAGGACTGCTACCGCGGCAACGCCACCACCTACGGCTGCCCCATGGGGGAATTCCCCGGGGGCGCCATGGACACCAACCTCTTCTGCATCCTCTGCACCGAGTGCATCAAGGGGTGCGGCCACGACAACATCGGGCTCCGGCTCCGGGCTCCGGGCCAGGATCTGTGGGCCATGCGCAGGCCGCGCGCCGACGGCGCGTTCGCCGCCGTCACGGTGGTCGGGCTCGCGACGCTCATTCCCCTCGTGACCTACGCCTGGCTGCCGAAGGTGCGAGGGCTCCTCGCGGGGGTGCTCCCCGCCGGGCTCCCTCCCAACGACCCGCCCCGTCTCGTGGGCGTGGGCCTCCTCTTCGCGATTGGGCTGGGCGCCAGCGTCGCCCTCGTCTACGGCTTCAGTCTCCTCTCGCGCCGCGCCGCCGGCGCTCGGGCCCTCCCGGCGCGGGCACTCTTCGTCCACTACGCCTACGCGCTCATCCCGCTCGGCCTGTTCAAGTTCCTCGCCGATCTCCTGGATCACGCGCTCCGCACCTGGGGGGCGCTCGGCGACGTCACGCGGGCGCTGATGCTGGACTTCCCGCTCAACCGGACGGTGGCGGGGCGGGTGACCGTCCTCCACCTGCTGGGTCCCGTCGAGACCTACCTGATCCAGATCCTCCTGCTCCTCTGTGGTCTCCTCTTCACGCTCTTCGCCCTCCACCGGATCTCGCTGCGGCTCTTCGAGAACCGCGAGGTCGCCCTGGCGTCGTTCCTGCCGATGGCGGGGCTGGGCGTCGTGCTGACGCTGGTGAGCCTCTGGATGCTGGGCGCACCGCTTCTCTAGACCCCCAGTGCCCGTGGAGACGCCCCGAAGAGTCCGCCATCCCGCCCTGACTGCGGCCGCCGCCCTCGGCCTCAGCGTGCTGACCGGCCTCGTGGTGCTCGCCTTCCTCGGGAAGTTCCCGCCCGCGCCCCGGGACGCAGGGCGAGCGGGCACCGTCTTCTATGTCGTCGCCTACCACTACGGCTACGCGTTCTACGACCGGACCTTCACCGAGGTCGCGGCCATGGAGGTGAAGGCGGGCGAACCCGTCACGCTCTACATCGTGCCGTCCCAGGCGCTCCCCCGGGAGATGGTCCTCGAGTACGCCGAGCGGTCGCTGCGCGTGCCCATCGGCGGCCTCGCCGCCGGGGACCCTCAGGTTCGCAAGAAGATCC
The DNA here is from genome assembly GCA_001443385.1 of Candidatus Rokubacteria bacterium CSP1-6. Taxonomy (GTDB): domain Bacteria; phylum Methylomirabilota; class Methylomirabilia; order Rokubacteriales; family CSP1-6; genus CSP1-6. Next base: position 4,448 of record LDXP01000027.1, on the reverse strand, counting down.
TGGAGGACTTCGCCCTGGGCAACGTCGAGCACATCATCGGGATCACCGGGCTGCCCGTCTACGTCACGACCAACGTCACGCCGGCCCTGAACGCGCGGCCCTTCCGCGACGGCGGCCCGCAGACGCTCCGTGAAGCAGTCGAGCGATCCGATCCGACGATCAAGACCGTCACCTTCACGACCAAGCGCGTGGGCGCCTACGACGTCCTCTGCGTGGACTCGGGCATGGACGGCGCCGGCACCTGCGGCTGGGGCCACAAGTGGATGGTCGCCAAGGGCGCCTTTATCGTCCGCCCCCCCTGACCGGGCTCGTCTTGTCTTTCGTGCCAATTGGCGCTATACTTTCAGCCAGATTGGCAGCGTGGCGATGATCTCTACAGCTCGACTAGTCGAAACCCTGGGCGGAAGGCGCATCATCAAGGGTCGTCCCCTGAGCGATGAGGCCGTAATCGATCGGGTGAGGTCCGGGCTTCCTTTCACCGCGCTCGAGGCGATCGCGAGACACTTTGAGATCCCCCAGGAACGCCTCGTCCGCGTGTTGTCCCTCCCCCTTCGCACTCTGGCCCGGCGAAAGAAAGAGCGTCGCCTGAGGGCAGACGAATCCGATCGCCTGATCCGACTCGCCTTGATCGCTACTCTGGCCGAAGAAGTCCTTGGGAGCCGAGAAAAGGCCGTCGCCTGGCTACAGAAGCCTAACAGGGCCCTCCGGGGGATGAACCCCCTCGATCGCCTCGATACCGAAATCGGCGGGCAACAGGTTGAGCAGCTTCTGTCTCGCATCGCCCACGGCGTCTACAGCTGATTCGAGTCTGGCGTATCTCCAAGGCGCGTAACGCCGCGTTCGACGGCGAGGGCGCGCGACTGTCCGGCGGCAGGTGGAATCACCCGGGAACAGCCGTCGTTTACACCTCCTCGACGCTCGCCCTTGCCGCGCTCGAGCTGTTCGTCCATCTCGACCCCTCAGAAGCCCCAAACGATCTCGTCGGGATTCCGGCAGATATTCCGGCATCCCTCCAAATAACCCGGATCAGGCCTGCACGACTGCCCACCAAATGGAGACGCTATCCGGCACCCGCGGCGCTGGCCGACCTCGGGACCCGGTGGGCCCGTGGAAGAAAGACAGCGGTTCTTGGTGTCCCATCGGCCGTCATCCCCTCGGACCTGAACTATCTCCTCAATCCTCTCCACCCGGCCTTCAAGCAAATCCGCATCAGCGAGAAGACCCCGTTCCAGTTTGACCCCCGCATGTTCAAGCGCTGATCCGCGCGCTCGCAGCGCGAGGAGGGCCATCGGAATTGCGGTCAGGCGGCCTGCTTCAGCGCGTCCACCAGGTCCAGCACGGCCTTCTTGCCGTCGGCGAAGTACATGAGGGTGTTGTCGGCGGCGAAGAGAGGGTTGGGGATGCCGGCGAAGCCGGGCGAGAGGCTCCGCTTGATGACGATGACGGTGCGCGCCTTGTCCACGTCCAGGATCGGCATGCCGGCGATGGGGCTCTTGGGGTCGGTGCGGGCCACGGGGTTCACCACGTCGTTGGCCCCGATGACGATGACGACGTCCGTCTGGGCGAAAGACGGGTTGATGGCGTCCATCTCCCGGACTTTCTCGTAGGGGATGTCCGCCTCGGCCAGCAGCACGTTCATGTGCCCGGGCATCCGCCCCGCCACGGGGTGGACGCCGAACTCCACTTCGGCGCCGCGCGACTCCAGGAGGTTCGCCAGGTCGCGCACGGCGTGCTGGGCCTGGGAGACGGCCATGCCGTAGCCGGGGACGATGACGACACGCCGCGCCGACTCCAGGATCATCGCGAGCTCCTCCGCGGAGGCCGCCTTCACGCGCCCGGCGTAGACCGCGTCCGCGGCCGCGCCGGTCACGACCTCGGCTCCCACCCCGCCGAAGAGGACGTTCCCCAGCGAGCGGTTCATGGCGCGGCACATGATCTGGGAGAGGATGAGCCCCGACGCGCCGACCAGGGAGCCCGCGATGATGAGCATGTTGTTGTCCAGGACGAAGCCGGTGGCGCAGGCGGCGAGCCCCGAGTAGGAGTTCAGAAGGCAGATGACCACGGGCATGTCGGCGCCGCCGATCGCGATCACGCTCGTGACGCCGAGCACGGTGCAGAGGGCCACGATCAGCACGTAGAGCCACGTGGCCTGGGGCGCGGCGACGAGCCACGCGCCGAGGAGCAGGGAGACCGCGAGCAGCGCCACGTTGAGGGCTTGCTGGCCCCGGAAGAGGAGGGGCCGGCCCGGCATGATCTCCTGGAGCTTGGCGAAGGCGACGAGGCTCCCCCAGAACGTCACCGCCCCGATGATCCCCGCGGCGACGGTGGCGACGGTGGACTGAGTGGACGGCAGGCGGCCCTGGGCCAGCTCCTCCAGCAGGGCAGCACCCGCGACCAGGGTGGAGGCCGCCCCGCCGAAGCCGTTCAGCAGCGCCACCATCTGGGGCATGGCGGTCATCTGGATCTTGAGCGCCAGGAGCGCGCCGATGACCGCGCCCACGGTGAGCCCCGCCAGGATCACCCCGTAGCGCTGGACGCCCGGGCCCCAGTCGAGGAGCAGGAGCGTAGCCACCACGGCGATGAGCATCCCCAGCGAGCCCATCAGGTTGGCGCGCACGGCAGTCCGCGGGTGGCTCAGCCCCTTGAAGGTCAGGATGAAGAGGACCGAGGCCACGAGGTAGGAGAGGTTGACCAGGGCCAGGCGCACGGCGCTACTTCTTTTTGAACATGCGGAGCATGCGGTGGGTGACCAGGAAGCCGCCGACCACGTTGATCGTGGCGAAGACCACGGCCAGGAAGCCGAGGAGCGTGGTGAGGGTGGTGAGCTGAAGCCCGGCTGAGAGGATCGCGCCGACGAGGGTGATGCCCGAGATGGCGTTGGAGCCCGAGGTGAGGGGCGTGTGAAGGGTGGGCGGGACCTTGGTGATGACCTCGAAGCCCACGAACATCGCCAGCACGAACACGGTGAGCGTGATCGCCAGTACTTCCATCATGCGCCTCCCAGGGCGTCGCGGACCCGCGGGTGAACCACCTCGCCCCCGCGCGTCAGCAGGGTCTCCCGCGTGATCTCGTCCTCCAGGCTCGGCTCGAGCTTCCCGTCCTTCGCCAGGTGCAGGAAGAACGCGGTGACGTTCCGGGCGTACAGCTGGCTGGCGTGGTGGGGGACGGTCCCCGCCAGGTTCACGGCGCCGATGATCGTCACGCCGTGCTCCACCACCGTCGCCTCGGGGCGGGTCAGCTCGCAGTTGCCGCCCCGCTCGGCGGCCAAGTCCACGATCACCGACCCGGGGGCCATCCCGCCGACCATCTTCCCCGTGATCAGCACGGGGGCCTGCGGCCGGGGACCACGGCGGTGGTGATTACCACGTCGCTCTCCGCGACCGCGCGCGCGAGGAGCTCCTGCTGCCGCCGGTAAAACGTCTCGTCCTGGGCTTTTGCGTAGCCGCCGGCGTCCTCGGCGTCGGCCGCCTCCAGGGGCAGCTCGACGAAGCGGGCACCCAGGCTCAGCACGTGCTCCTTCGCCGCGGGCCGGACGTCGTAGGCCGACACGACGGCGCCGAGCTTCCGGGCCGTCGCGATGGCCTGGAGCCCCGCGACCCCCGCGCCGATGATGAGAACCTTCGCCGGCGTGACGGTGCCGGCGGCGGTCATGAGCATCGGGAACATCCGGGGCAGGGTGGCGGCGGCGAGCAGGACCGCCTTGTAGCCGGCCACGGTGGCCATGGAGGAGAGCGCGTCCATGCTCTGGGCGCGCGTGATCCGCGGCATCAGCTCCACAGCGAAGGCGGTGGCGCCCGTGGCGGCGATCTCCTTGACGCTCTCCGGCGATCCCAGCGGCCGGAGGAAGGCGATCAGGACCTGGTCCCGGCGCAGGAGCGGGAGGTCGGCCCGGCCGGTCTTGTCGTTGGCGCCGTGGCCGAGGACCTGGAAGACGGCGTCCGCCGCGGCGAAGACCTCGGCCCGGGAGGCGGCGATCCGGGCGCCCTTCTCGACATAGGCCGCGTCGGCGTAGAAGGCGGCATCGCCGGCGCCGGCCTCCACGAGCACCTCGCACTTGGCCTTGGCGAGGGTGGGGAGGACTGCGGGGACCAGCGCGACGCGCCGCTCCCCGGGGAAGCTTTCCCTGGGAACCCCGACGATCATGCCCCCGACGCTAACGGCGCCTACCCGGCCCTGTCAACCGCCAAGTGTCGCCCGCCGACGAGGCTCTGGACAACTCCACCTCCGCGGGGTTTAATACCCACGCGGGCACGCCCCCTGGCAGCGGAGGGGGGCGAGCTGCCGGCCATTCCAGTCCCGACCGACCGTGCATCCATCAAAGGGAGGACATCGATGACTTCCGAACGCGATGACAGAACGCAACTCAGCCGCCGGGACCTGCTCAAGACGGTGGCCGCGGGCGCGGGCGCTGCGGCCCTGGGCTTCCCGGCCGTTGTCCGCTCCCAGCC
>LDXP01000026.1 GCA_001443385.1 Candidatus Rokubacteria bacterium CSP1-6 | reverse complement strand
GCGGACGGCCAGGTCATTTGCCTGCGTGGCCTGGATCTTGTGGATGACGTCGAGGACCACCATCCCCTCCTCGGTGGGGACGCGGAACTCCTTGAAGGCGCCGCCCCTGGCGTCGCCGCGCCACACCCGCATGATCGCGTCAGGCATTACTTGTCCCCCTCGAGGAGCTGCCTGAGTTCCGGCGGCATCTGGAGGAGCGGCTCCCGGCCGACCGTCAGCTCGGTCCCCACCTTCCGAACGACGAGGTTGACCTTCCCCAACTCGGGGTCCGTCTTGGGGTAGTCGTCCCGAGTGTGGCCGCCGCGGCTCTCCATCCGCTCCAGCGCCGCGAGGGTGACCGCATGGGAGACGGTGAGGAGCGAGTGGAGATCCAGGGCCAAGTGCCAGGCCGGGTTGTACTGCCGATTGCCGTCGATCTTGATCCGCCGGCACCGCTCCCGGAGCGTCGCAACCTCCTCCAGCGCCTTCTTCAGCTCGCCCTCGGTCCGGATGATCCCCACCAGGCTTTGCATGCACTCCTGGAGGTCCTGGTGGATCGCGTAGGGGTTCTCGCCACCGGTCCGCTCGAAGGGATCGAGACACGCTCGCGCCAGCGCCTCCACCTGCCCGGCGTCCACCGTCAGCGTCCCCTTGAAGTTCTTCGCGTATTCGGCGGCGTAGAGCCCGGCGCGGCGGCCGAAGACCAAGAGGTCCGAGAGAGAGTTCCCGCCCAGCCGGTTGGCACCGTGCAGGCCCCCCGCAATCTCACCGGCAGCGAACAGGCCGGGAACGGCGGTGACCGCGGTATCGGCGTCCACGCGAACCCCACCGTTCATGTAGTGGGCGGTGGGGCCGACCTCCATGGATTCCTTGGTGATGTCCACGTCGGCCAGCTCCTTGAACTGGTGGTACATACTGGGCAGCCGCCGCTGGATGTACTTGGCGTCGCGCCGCGAGGCGATGTCGAGGAAGACGCCACCGTGGGGACTGCCCCGCCCCGCCTTGACCTCGGTGTTGATCGCGCGCGCCACTTCATCGCGTGGCAGGAGATCTGGGGTCCGCCGGTTGTTCTTCTTGTCCGTATACCAGCGATCGGCCTCCTCCTCCGTGTCGGCCGTCTCCGCCCGGAAGAACTCGGGGACGTACTTGAACATGAAGCGCTCGCCAAGCGCGTTCTTCAAGGTCCCGCCGTCGCCACGGACCCCCTCGGTCACGAGGATGCCGCGGACGCTGGGAGGCCAGACCATGCCGGTGGGGTGGAACTGATAGCACTCCATATCAATGAGGTGCGCCCCACCGTCGAGGGCGAGAGTCACTCCGTCACCGGTGTACTCCCACGAGTTGGAGGTAAACTTCCAGATCTTGCCGATCCCGCCCGTGGCGAGGACCACCGCCTTCGCCTTGAAGATCACGAAGCGCCCGCTCTCGCGCCAGTAGCCGAAGGCGCCGGCGATGCGGTCGCCGTCCTTGAGGAGGCGCGTGATCGTGCACTCCATGAAGACATCGATCCCCTTGTGCACGGCGTGCTGCTGAAGGGTGCGGATCATCTCGAGCCCGGTGCGGTCGCCCACGTGGGCCAGGCGCGCGTAGCGGTGGCCACCGAAATCGCGCTGGAGGATCCGCCCGTCTGGGGTGCGGTCGAAGAGCGCCCCCCAGGCCTCCAGCTCCTTCACGCGGTCGGGCGCCTCCTGGGCATGGAGCTGGGCCATGCGCCAGTTGTTGAGCAGCTTGCCGCCGCGCATGGTGTCGCGGAAGTGAACCTTCCAGTTATCCTCCGGCCAGACGTTGCCGAGCGCGGCGGCGATTCCGCCCTCGGCCATGACGGTGTGGGCCTTGCCGAGGAGCGACTTGCAGATCAGGGCCGTCTTCGCCCCCTGGGCGGAGGCCTCGATGGCCGCGCGCAGGCCGGCGCCGCCGGCCCCGATGACGATCACGTCGTGCTCGTGGACCTCGTACTTGTCGAGAGCCATTAGAAGAACCTCACGTCGCGGATGATGCCCATGGAGAGGAGGCGGATGTAGACGTCGGTGAGCGCCACCGACACGAGCGAGAGCCACGCCCAGAGCATGTGCCTCTCGTTCTGGGTGGTGACCATCCTCCAGAGCCGGTAGCGGAGCGGCCTCGAGGAGAACCGGTCCAGGCAGCCGCCGCAGAGGTGGCGGCAGGAGTGGCAGGAGAAGGAGTACATCGAGAGGAGCGCCACGTTCACCACCATGATGATCGAGCCCAGCCCGATGCCGAAGCGGCCGTCGAAGATGAAGGCGTAGATCGCGTCGTACCAGAGGAAAATCAGGAAGGCGGTGGCGACGTAGAAGAAGTAGCGGTGGATGTTCTGGAGGATCAGCGGGAAGCCGGTCTCCCCCGTGTAGCCCGAGTGGGCGTCGCGGACCGCGCACGCCGGCGGCGACCACCAGAACGAGCGGTAGTAGGCCTTCCGGTAGTAGTAGCACGTGAGCCGAAAGCCGGCGGGGCCCCAGAGGATCAAGATGGCGGGGGAGAACGGCCACCAGGACGGCTTCAGCGTCGGCGAGTAGAAGGGCGAGAGGTAGTTCTTGTACTCGAAGTGGGCCCCCTGGAGGGCCGCCCAGGTGGTGTAGACCACGAACCCCCCGAGGCCCAGCACGATCAGGAGCGGCTCCACCCACCAGGTGTCCTTGCGGAGGGTGGCCGTCGCCGCGAGCTCGCTAGCGGGCATAGGCTTTCATCCCTTCCTGGTAAAGGTCGTTGCCGTGGCAGTCGTTGACGACGATGGCGGGGAAAGCCTCCACCTCCAGGCGGCGGATCGCCTCGGTGGCGAGGTCCTCGTAAGCGACGATCTCGAGCTTCTTCACGAACCGAGAGAGCACCGCGCCCGCCCCCCCGATGGCCCCGAAGTACACGCCCTTGTACTGCCGCAGGGCGTCCTTGACGGCCTGCCCGCGGTAGCCCTTGCCGATGGTGCCCTTGAGACCCAGCTTGAGCAGGGCCGGCGTGTACTTGTCCATCCGGCTCGCCGTGGTCGGCCCGATCGAGCCGACGATCTCCCCGGGCCGCGCCGGCGACGGGCCCGTGTAGTAGATGATCTGGCCACGCACGTCGATCGGCAGCTTCTCGCCACGCTCGATCAGCGGCATGAGCCGCCCGTGGGCGGCGTCGCGCGCGGTGTAGAGGACGCCCGTGATCCGCACGCGGTCGCCGCTCTTGAGCGATTCGACGTCAGCGTCAGAGAGGGGCGTGGTGATGTCCTTGCTGCCGTCTGGCCCTATCTTGACCATGGCTTGAGACCTCTCCCCCTCACCTTTATCCTCTCCCCCTCACCCTGCCTCTCCCCACTGGGGAGAGGAGAAGAGGTGAGGGGGAGAGGGCAGGGTGAGGGGGTCACAGTGTGGCCTCCTTGTGCCGATGCGCGTGGCACTCGATCGTGACGGCCACGGGGAGCGAGGTGATGTGGCACGGGTAGGTCAGGATGTGGATGGCGAAAGCGGTGGTATCACCGCCGTACCCCTGGGGCCCGATCCCGAGGCGGTTGGCCCTGTCGAGGACTTCCTTCTCAATGGCGTCCACCGCCGGGTCGGGGTTCGGGCTGCCGATCTCACGGAACAGCGCCTTCTTGGAGAGGATCGCCGCTTTCTCGAAGGTGCCCCCCACGCCCACGCCGGCAATGAGCGGCGGGCAGGCGTCGGGGCCGGCCGTCTTGATGCATTCCAGGATCCAGTCCTTTACCCCCTCGGGCCCGTCGGCGGGAGTGAGCATCTTGTACTTGGATCGGTTCTCGCACCCGCCGCCCTTGGCCATGACCATGAGCTTCAGCGTCGCGCCGGGGACGACGTCCATGTGGATGACGGCCGGCGTGTTGTCGCCGGTGTTCACACGGTCGAATGGCGACCGGACGATCGACGCGCGCAGGTAGCCTTCCTTGTAGCCCTGACTGACGCCCGTGTTTATCGCGTCAGCAAGCAGGCCTCCCGTCACGTGCACGTCCTGGCCGAGCTCGACGAAGCACACGACGAAGCCCGTGTCCTGGCAGTACGGGATGAGCTTCGTCCGCGCCATCTGGGCGTTGTCCTTGAGGATCTGGAGGACCTGCTTCCCCGCGGGCGAGCGCTCGGTCGCGAGCGCCCGGTCGAACGCGCGCAACATGTCCGGCTCGAGGTCGAGGTTCGCGTCGATGCAGAGCTTCTTGACCGCATCGGTGATCGCGGAGACGTGAATTTCGCGCATGACTGAACTCCTCCCCTCACCTGAATCCTCTCCCCCTCACCCTACCTCTCCCCACTGGGGAGAGGAGAAGAGGTGAGGGGCGTTTGAGGAGGGCAGGGTGAGGGGTCTAGAGCTTGAGTTTCTCCACCAGCTCGCGGACCGCGGCGGCGGACTTCTTGAAGGCGACGTCCTCCTCCGGGGTCAGCTTGATCTCGATGACCTGCTCCACTCCCATGCGCCCCAGCTTGACCGGCACGCCGACGTAGAGGCCCTTGACTCCGTACTGGCCGTCGAGATAGGCCGCGCACGGGAGGATCTTTTTCTTGTCCTTCAGGATGGCTTCCATCATCTCCACCACGGCGGCCGCGGGCGCGTAGAACGCGCTGCCGGTTTTCAGCAGAGCGACGATCTCGGCGCCGCCGTTCGCCGTTCGCTTCACGAGCGCGTCGATCTTGTCGCGGGGCAGCAGCTCGGTGATCGGGATGCCCGCCACGGTCGAGTACCGCGGCAACGGGACCATCGTGTCCCCGTGCCCGCCGAGGACGAAGGCCGTCACGTTTTCCACCGAGACGCCGAGCTCCATGGCGATGAAGGTGCGGAAGCGCGCCGAGTCCAGGATGCCGGCCATGCCCATGACCCGGTGGGGCGGGAAGCCGGAGACCTTCCAGGCCAGCTGGACCATGGCGTCCAGCGGGTTGGTGACCATGATCAGGATCGCGTTGGGCGAGCGCCGGGCCACCTCCTGGGTCACCACCTGGACGACCTCGGCGTTCTTGAAGAGGAGATCGTCGCGGGTCATCCCCGGCTTGCGCGGAAAGCCCGCGGTCACCACCACGATGTCGGAGTTCCCCGTCTCGTCGTAGCTGTTCGAGCCGGTGAGCCGCGAGTCGTAGTGGTGGATGGGGCCCGCCTGGAGGAGGTCGAGCCCCTTGCCCTGGGGGACGCCTTCGATCACGTCAACGAGGACGACATCAGCCAGTTCTTTCTCGACCGTGTACTGGGCCACCGAGGCCCCGACGTTTCCTGCTCCGACTACCGTGACCTTGGGTCGCATGGTTCGCTCCTTCCACCTATGACATGTTATGAATGATGGCGCTCGCGAACTCCGAGCACTTCACTTCCTTCGTCCCCTCCATGAGCCGGGCGAAGTCGTACGTGACGACCTTCGACTGGATCGTCTTCTCGAGCCCCGTGATGATCCGGTCGGCGGCGTCCGTCCAGCCGAGATAGCGGAGCATCATCTCGCCGGAGAGGATCACCGACCCCGGGTTCACCTTGTCCTGCCCGGCGTACTTGGGCGCGGTGCCGTGGGTGGCCTCGAAGAGGGCGTGGCCCGTCTCGTAGTTGATGTTGCCGCCGGGCGCGACGCCGATCCCTCCCACCTGGGCGGCGAGGGCGTCCGAGAGGAGGTCCCCGGTGAGGTTCGGGCAGGCGATGACGTCGAACTCGTCCGGGCGCGTCAGACACTGCTGAAGGAAGGCGTCGGAGATGGCATCCTTGATCAGGATCTTCCCCGCCGGCGGCTTGCCGCCGCACTCCTCCCACGAGACCATGCGGTCCGAGAACTCGCGCTTGGCCAGGTCGTACCCCCAGCGCATGAAAGCGCCCTCGGTGAACTTCTGGATGTTTCCCTTGTGGACCAGCGTGACGGAGCGCCGCTCCGCCGCGATCGCGTAGCGGATGGCGGCGCGGATCAGCCGTTCCGACCCCTGCTGGGAGATCGGCTTGATACCGATCGCCGAGGTCTCCGGGAAGCGGATCTGCTTCACCCCCATCTCCCGCAGGAGGAAGTCGATCACCTTGCGGGCCTCGGGGCTCCCCGCTCCCCACTCGATGCCGGAGTACACGTCCTCCGTGTTCTCCCGGAAGATCACCATGTCCACCTTCTCCGGGTGCTTCACCGGGGAGGGAGCCCCGCTGAACTCCCGCACCGGCCGGAGGCAGACGTACAGATCGAGCTCCTGGCGGAGGGTGACGTTGAGGCTCCGAAACCCTTCGCCCACCGGCGTGGTGAGCGGGCCCTTGATGGCGACCAGGCACTCGCGAATGACGTCAAGCGTCTCCTGGGGGAGGAGGTTCGGGGGGCACGCCGCGCCGTAGATGGCTTGGGCCTTCTCGCCCGCGTACACCTCGCACCAGGCGATCTTCCTGCGCCCTGTGGAGCTCCGGCCGACGGCGGCGTCGATGACCCGGACGGCGGCACGCCAGATGTCGGGGCCGGTGCCGTCCCCCTCGATGAACGGGATGATCGGGTGGTCGGGAACCCGAACCTTTCCGTGCTGGATGGAGATCTTCTCTCCGGGAGGGATTTTCACTCTGCCCAGCATCACCGAGCTTACGCTAACACGCGGCGGATGAGCGGTCAAGCAAACCACCCGTCGCGTCAGTGCTCGATCACGACCAGGGGATCGCCCCCCTCGAACTTCTGCCCCGGGGAGACACAGATCGTCTTGATCGTGCCGTTCACCGGGGCCAGGATGGGGATCTCCATTTTCAAGGCCTCGATGTCGCAGATGCGATCACCTTCTTTGACGGCATTTCCGACCTGGACGTGAATCCGAATCGTCCTCCCCGCCATGGGTGCCTCGACGATCTCTTCGGCCATTTCCACGTTGCTCCTCTCTTGGTGAGGATTGTGGCCAGGCGCCTTGACTCCTCCAAAAACCACATTATAGTGTGTTGTGGGGGACCGGGTTGGAAAAGAGAACGAAGTCTCCAGGACCACCCGGACCGATCCTCCTTCAAATGAGCTACCCGCCATCAGGTGAAAAGATCAAATCCCCGTAGGGGGTGAGCAACGTGCCTAAGGTACTGTTCTTCAACGGCTTGGGCCAGCAGGTGGCCGACATCTTCCAGCAGAAGGTCCCCGCGGGGTTCGAGGTGTCGTGGCGACCCCATCGTCTGAGCGACGACGAGAAAGGGGCCCTGGTGCGCGATGTGGAATTCCTGGTCCTCCACCCGGCGGAGATCTCCGGCGATGTCTTGCGCGAGGCCAAGACCCTGCGGCTCCTCCAGCTCTTGACCGCAGGGTATGACAAGATCGATCTCCGCCTCACCGGGCAGCTCGGGATCCCCGTCGCCACCAACGGCGGGGCCAACGCCTGGGCGGTGGCCGAGCACAGCGTCGCCCTGCTCCTGGCTGTCTACAAGCGCCTCGTCCTGTGCGACCGGTCCGTCCGCGAGGGGCGGTGGCGCCAGGCGGTCTCGGGATTCGACACCTTCGAGGTGGCGGGCAAGACGGTGGGGCTCGTCGGAGCGGGAAACATCGGCCGGAAGGTTGCCCGACGCCTGGCGGGCTTCGAGACGCGCACCATCTACTACGACGTCGTGCCTGCCCCCGACATCGAGAAGGACCTGGGCGCCCGCAGGGTCTCGCTGGAGGAGTTGCTGCGGGAGGCGGACATCATCTCCCTTCACCTCCCACTCCTGCGCGAGACGCGGGGGCTCATCGGGCGGAAGGAGCTGGCGATGATGAAGCCGACCGTCGTCCTCCTCAACACGAGCCGGGGGGAGATCGTGGACGAGGAGGCGCTCGTGGAGGCCCTGAAGGAAAAACGCATCGGCGGGGCGGGGCTGGACGTCTTCCGCAAGGAGCCCATCGCCCCGGATCACCCCCTCCTGGGCCTGGAGAACGTCGTGCTTTCTCCGCACACCGCCGGGCACGCGTACGAAGGCTGGTTCCGGCGGTCGCGCTTCGCGTGGGAGAACATTCAGCGGGTCGCGGCGGGCCAAGCGCCCCTTTCCGTGGCTCGTCCCGAGGAGTGAGCGTGTCGTTGACGAAGAGGAGGATCAGGCGATGAAGATAAGGGTCAAGCAGAAGGAAGGCTTTCATTTCCTCGGGAGCGGGGGGGAGTTCCCCGGGGAGCTGCCCATCGACGCCGCGGCCCACGTGGGCGGCAAGGGCCGGGGGTTCAGGCCTCCGGAGCTTCTGATGTACTCCATCGCCGGGTGCATGGGCATCCACACCTACGAGGCGCTCCACAAGGCCGGCAAGCACGTGGAGGACCTGGAGGTCGAGACCGACGGCGAGCGGCGCGAGGACCACCCCAAGGTGTACACGAAGATCGGGTTGAAGTTCCGCGTGAAGGGGCAGGCGCTCACCGATGGGGACGTGAAGGCGGCCATCGACGTGGCGCTCCACAAGACGTGCAGCATCGCCGCCATGGTCAACCGGGTCGCCCCGATCTCCTGCGAATTCGTCATCGTGAGATGAGGGAGGTCTGACATGCGGTTTGAAGAAAGCCTGGACAAGCTGGCGGAGGATATGCGGGCCCTCCTCAAGGGGGCGGCGGGCTCGAAACGAATCAAGATCACCGACCTGACGCCCAGGGATGGGCAGCAGTGCAAGCTCGCCACCAGAGTCTCCACCGACGACCTGCTCCCCTTGTGCCAAGCGCTGGACACGTGCGGCTTCCATGCGGTGGAGGTTTGGGGGGGCGCCTCCTTCGATGCGTCGTTGCGCTATCTCAAGGAGGACCCCTGGGAGCGGCTCAAGCGAATCAAGGCGGTGATGCCCAAAACCAAGCTCCAGATGCTCCTGAGGGGCCAGCACATCCTGGCCTACCGGCCGTACACCGACAGCATCGTGCGCAAGTTCGTCGAACGCGCCTGCGCCAACGGGATGAACGTGTTCCGGATCTTCGAGGCCACCAACGACTTCCGCAACATCCAGGTGGCCACCAAGGCCGTCAAGGAGTTCGGCGGCGAAGCCCACGTGGAGGTGAACTACACCGTCAGCCCGGTCCATACGATCGAACGGTGGATGGAGTACGCCGAACAGCTGATCGAGATCGGGGCGGACTGGTTGTCCTTCAAGGATGCCACGGGGATCCTCAGGCCCTTCGACTCGTACCGGATCATCAGGGGCATCAAGGAGCGGGCGAAGGACAAGCTGCCGGTTCTCCTCCACTGTCACGACATGGGCGGCACCTCCAGCATGTCCCACCTGATGGCGATTCTGGCCGGTGTCGACATGATCGATACGGTGATGTCTCCGCTGTCCTTCGGCTCGGCGCATCCGGCGACGGAGACGATGGTGGCGGCGCTCCAGAATACGCCCTTCGACACGGGCATCGACCTGAAGCTCCTCGAGGAGCCTGCCCGGATCACCCGGCAGATCAAGGAGAAGTACGAGAAGTTCGAGACGGGGTACACCGGGGTCAGCGGAGACGTGTTCATTCACAAGATCCCGGGCGGCATGATCTCCAACATGGTGGCCCAGCTGAAGGAGTCGAACCGGATGGACCTCATGGAGGCCGCGCTGAAGGAGGTCCCCAACGTCGAGCGGGACATGGGCTACCCGCCGCTGCTCACCCCGACGAGCCAGATCGTCGGCGTCCAGGCGGTGTTGAACGTGCTGACCGGCGAGCGCTACAAGATGGTGACCCGCGAGGTCACGGACTACGTCGGGGGCAAGTACGGCCGGCCGCCGGGGCCCGTCGCCAAGGAACTCGTCAAGAAGGTGATGGGTGACAAGGAGCCCGACTATTCGATAAGGGCGGGGAACCTGGCCGATCCCGGGGACTGGGACCGCACGGTGAAGGAACTCGGGTCCCTGGCCAAGAGCGACGAGGACGTCCTCCTGGGCGTGCTCTTCCCGATGCAGGCCAAGGATTACCTCTCCAGTCGGGAGGCACCCAAGGCCTGACCCGCGCCTCCCTCACCCTGATCCTCTCCCCCGGCGGGGGGAGGGGAGGGTGAGGGGGGAATCGTAGGCGGGAGCCTCGGCCCGGAGGCCCCGCCTACGCGAACAGGGGGACCAGCACCAGCACGGCGCCGCCGGCCACCACCGAGGCGATCTGCCCCGCGGTGTTGGCGCCCGCCGCGTGCATCAGCAGGTGGTTGTGCGGGTTGGCCTCGAGCCCCACCTTCTGGACGACCCGCGCCGACATCGGGAAGGCCGAGATCCCCGCCGCGCCGATCAGAGGGTTGATCTTCTTCCCCGAGAGCAGATACATCACCTTGCCGAAGACGACCCCCGTCGCGGTGCCCACGGCGAAGGCCACCACCCCCATGACGAAGATCATGATGGTCTCCAGGCGGAGGAACTCCTCGGCCAGCATCATGCCTCCCACCGTGAGCCCCAGCAGGATCGTCACGATGTTGGCGAGCTCGTTCTGCGCCGCGTTAGAGAGGCGTTCGAGCACTCCCGACTCTCTCAGGAGGTTGCCGAACATCAGGGTGCCGATGAGCGGCGTGGCCTTGGGGGCGATGAGCCCCACCACCAGGATGGTGACGATGGGGAAGAGGATCCGGGTGCGCTGGGATACCCTCGCGGCGCGGGCGGGCATGGTCACCCGCCGCTCCTCTTTCGTGGTGAGGAGCCGCATGATGGGCGGTTGGATGATGGGCACCAGGGCCATATAGGAGTAGGCGGCCACCACGATGGCGGGGGCGTACTTCGTCCCCAGGACCGTGGAGACGTAGATGGAGGTCGGCCCGTCGGCCGAGCCGATGATGCCGATGGAGGCCGCATCCTTGAAGGTGAAGTCGAGCAGGCGGAGCCCGCCGTCGCCGAGGAGATAGGCCACGAAGAAGGTGCCGAAGATCCCGAACTGGGCGGCCGCTCCCAGGAGGACCGTGTAGGGACGCTCCAGCAGGGGACCGAAGTCGATCATGGCCCCCACGCTGATGAAGATCAGGAGCGGAAACAGCTCGTTGTCGATGCCGATCTGCCGGAGCAGCGAGAGGAGTCCGCCTCCTTCGGTCAGCCCGCCGAGGGGGATGTTGGCGAGGACGATCCCCATCCCGATGGGAACCAGGAGCATCGGCTCCACCTCCCGGGCGATTCCCAGGTAGATGAGGAGACCTCCCACGCCGATCATCACCGCCATCTTCCAGGTCAGCGCCAGGACGCCCAGAAGTTCGCCTTCCATCATCGCCTCCAGCTCCGGTTCAGGTTGAGTCGCCGCGCGCCTTGGCCCCGGGCTTGGGGGCCAGCAAGCGGTTGAGCCCCGCCATCACCACCAGGAGCAGCCCCAGGGTGGCAAACACGATGGCCATGCCAGCCAAGATGAACCAGAGGGCGTTCAGCACGACGGCACTCTGGCGCCGCGGGACGTCATTTCAGCGCGTTCAGCGCGGAGCCGGCCTTGAACCAGCCGACCTGCTCGGCGGTGAGGTTGTGGTTGGCCTTGAACGACAAGGCTCGCCCGTCGGGCTTGCTCACGGTGACTGTGACGGGCTTGCCCGGGGCCAGCGCCGCCAGCCCGGTGACGCTCACCCGGTCGTTCTGCTCCAGGAGGTCGTAGTCCTTGGGGTCGGCGAAGGTGAGGGGCAGGATTCCCTGCTTCTTGAGGTTGGTCTCGTGGATCCGCGCGAAGCTCCTGACGAGCACAACCTTCACGCCGAGGTAGCGCGGCGACATGGCGGCGTGCTCGCGGCTGGATCCCTCGCCGTAGTTGTCGTCGCCGATCACGATGGAGCCGACCCCCTTGGCCTTGTAGCGGCGGGCGATCTGGCTGATCGTCAGGCCCGACTCGCCACTGAGGATGTCCGTCCCCTTGCCGGCCTCGGGGGAGAAGGCATTGGTGACGCCGAGGAACATGTTGTCGCTGATCCTGTCGATGTGGCCGCGGAAGCGGAGCCACGGCCCCGCCGGCGAGATGTGATCGGTCGTCGTCTTCCCCTTGGTCTTGAGGAGGACCACGAGGTCCGTGAAGTCCTGGCCATCCCACGCGGGGAACTGCTCCAGGAGCTGGAGCCTCTCGCTCGTTGGCGAAACCTCCACCTGGACCTTGTCGCCGTCCTCGGCCGGCGCCTCGTAGCCTTCCAGCCCCTTGGCGAAGCCGGCCTTCGGCAGCTCCTCCCCCTCGGGAGGCGTGAAGCGGAACTGCTTGCCGTCGGGCGCCGTCAGCGTCCCGTTGACGGGATCGAACTCGAGGGTCCCGGCGAAGGCGAGGGCAGTCACGATCTCGGGGCTCGTCAGGAAGGAGAGCGTCGCCGCGCTGCCGTCGTTCCGTCCGGGGAAGTTCCGGTTATACGAGCTGACGATGGAGTTGGCCTCGTTCTTTCCCACGTCAGAGCGCTTCCACTGGCCGATGCACGGGCCGCAGGCGTTGGCCAGCACGGTCCCGCCCATCTTCTGGAAGGTGTCCATGATGCCGTCGCGCTTGATCGTCTGGAAGATACGATCCGAGCCCGGCGTGACCAGGAACGGGACCTTCGCCTTGAGCCCGGCCTTGAGCCCCTGCATGGCGATGTGGGCGGCGCGCCGCATGTCCTCGTAGGAGGAGTTGGTGCAGGAGCCGATGAGCGCGGCCTTCATGTTGGCCGGCCAGCCGTTGGCCTTGACCTCCGCGGCGAGCTTGCTGACAGAACGCGCGCGGTCGGGAGAGTGCGGGCCGACGATGTGGGGCTCGAGAGCCGAGAGATCGATCTCCACGAGCTCGTCGAAGAACTTCTCCGGAGCCGCGTGCACCTCCGGATCGGCCACCAGGTGCTCGCGGTACTGCCGGGCCAGCTTCGCGATGTCCGCCCGGTCGGTGACCTCGAGATACGCCGCCATGCGGTCGTCGAAGGGGAAGACCGAGGTGGTGGCGCCGAGCTCGGCGCCCATGTTGCAGATGGTCCCCTTCCCCGTGGCGCTGATGGACTCGGCGCCGGGGCCGAAGTACTCGATGATCTTGTTGGTGCCGCCCTTGACGGTGAGGCGCCCGCAGAGGTAGGTGATCACGTCCTTGGCCGACGTCCAGCCGGAGAGCTTCCCCGTGAGCCGCACCCCGATCAGCTTCGGGTGGAGCACCTCCCAGGCGAGCCCCGCCATGACCTCGCCGCAGTCGGCCCCGCCCACGCCGATCGCGAGCATCCCGAGCCCGCCGCCGTTGGGCGTGTGGGAGTCGGCCCCGATCATAAGCCCGCCGGGAAACGCGTAATTCTCGAGGACGACCTGGTGGATGATGCCGGAGCCGGGCTTCCAGAAGCCGATCCCGTACTTCTTCGCCGCCGAGCGGAGGAAGTTGTAGACTTCGTTGTTCTCGGTGATCGCCCGCTTCATGTCCTCGGGCGCGCCGCTCTCCGCCCGGATCAGATGGTCGCAGTGAAGCGTGCTGGGAACCGCCACGCCCTTCTTCCCCGAATGCATGAACTGGAGGATCGCCATCTGCCCCGTGACGTCCTGCATGGAGACCCGGTCCACCCGGAGGCGCAGGTTGGCCTTGCCGCGATCCCACTGCTGGGCGTCGAAGTTGTCGGCGTGAGCGACGAGGATCTTCTCGGTGAGGGTGAGGGGGCGCCCGAATTTCCTGCGGGCCTTGGCCAGCCGCTCGGGCATGGCCTCGTACAGCTTCCGGATCTCCGCGGCACCCATCGGTGGGCCTCCTGACTGCCGCTGCTATTTCAAACGTATCGCCTCCCACCCTACGGGGCAGGAGGCGATCACGTCCCGCTCTCGAAGTGGCACTCTACGCTACCACGGTGGCTCCCGAGGTGTCAAGGCGATGAGCCGACCTAACTAGTTGAAAAATCGACTTCCGCCGGAGTTTCAGGATGCTGTCGGTGGGGGAGAGTTCCATGGGGCAGACCTCGGTGCAGTTGGCCTGGCCGTGACAGCGGACGAGGGCGTCCTCCGAGAGGAGCAGCGGCCACCGCTCGGCCCCGGCGCCGTCGCGGCTGTCGGCCATGAGGGTGAAGGCGCGGTTGAGCGCTGCGGGGCCGGCGTATTGCTCGTTCCATCCGACCATCGTGCACGCCGACAGGCACGCCCCGCAGCCGATACACTCGATGGCCCCATCGATCTGCCGGCGCTCCTTCACGTTCCGGCCGATGGGGGCGAAGGCTTCCTCCCCCTCCTTCGCCACGAAAACGGCGCCGGCAGCCTTCATCTTCGCCGCGAAGGGGGCCATGTCCACCACGAGGTCCCGGATCAGGGGGAAATGGTAAAGAGGGCGCACGGTGACGGCTTCGGTTTTGAGAGAGGCGAGAAGCGTCCGGCACGCCCAGCGCTCTCGGCCGTTGATCACGACGGCGCAGGAGCCGCACATCCCCACCCGGCAGGAATAGCGGAAGGCGAGCGTCGGATCCTGCTCCCGCTGGATCTCGACGAGCGCATCGAGCACCGTCATCCCCGGCCTCGCCTCGACGCGATAGGTCTGCGTCCGCTCGGGACGGCCCGGCGCCCACCGAAAGACAACGACGCTGGGGTCAGGCATGCGTATTTGCGTTGCGGCCGGGACCTGGGGGTGCGTGGAACTTCGTGTCAGGCTTGCGTTTTTGCGTTGCGGGCCAGGAGAAGGACGTGCTCGCCCTCCTGGACGGCCTCGCCCCGCTGGTTGAAGAGCGTCACGGCGAAGGTGACGATCCCGCGATCAGGCTTCTTTACCTCGCGCTTGTCCCGGACGGTAACCCGCGCGTGAACGGTGTCGCCCATTAGGACGGGAGCCAGGAACTTCCAACGCAACTCGAGGAACGCCAGCGCCGTCCCCGCCACCAGGCCCAGCCGGTCCATGAGGCCCAGGTACATGTCGTGGATCAGCGGGCCGTGGGGGACGCGCGTCTTGAAGGGGCTCGTGCGCGCGAACTCCTCGTCCACGTGGAGGGGATTGTAGTCGCCGGTGAGGCCGGCGAACGCGAGAACGTCCCCCTCCGTCACGGTGCGGCCACCGGTCCAGAACTCTTGGCCGACAACCAGCTCGTCCCAGGATTTGCCGCTGTAGGATTTGGGCATACGCGGGAGCATTATATACGGGATGCGTCAGGGAGATAAGGTCCTCGGCCTCGTCTGCCTGCTGACGCTCCTCCACTACACGGGCGCGTACATGCGGGTTCCGGTGTTGCCGCTCTATGCCACCGCCCACGGCGCCACTCCAACGCAGGTTGGGCTGGTCATGGGCGCCCACATGGTGGTCGCCGCCATCAGCGCGATTCCGTTCGGCCTGGCTTCCGACCGCTGGGGGCGGCGGACCCTCCTCCTCGGCGGGATGGCGCTCAGCGCGCTGACCTCGCTCCTGCTCCCACTGGCGAGCCTGCCTCCCGGGCTGATGGTCATCTACGGGGCCGCGGGCCTAGGCGTGGCGGCGTTCACGCCGAGCGTGATGTCCCTCGTGGGCGACGTGGCGGCGCCGGGGGCGATGGCGCGCGCCTACGGCTGGTACACGATGGCGCTCTACGCGGGATTCGGGCTCGGACCGATCCTGGGCGGTTACGTCGCCCAGGGCTGGAGCGAGCGCGCCGCCTTTGTCGTCGCCGGGATCATCATCGCGGCGGCGCTGGCCGCCGGAGGAATGCTGCCGCGGGTCGAGACTGGAGCCGCCCGGTCGGCACCGCTCGCGGCTTTCGACCAAGTCCGCCGGAACCGGCGCGTCTGGGCCGGGTGGATCGCGACGGTGAGCGGTCTCGGCCTCTGGGGCGCGATCCTGACCTTCTTCCCGCTCCTGGCGCGGGAGCGCGGGATCCTCCCCCTGGAGATCGGCCTCGTCCTCGGGGTGCAGGCCTTCGTCAACACGGCGGCACGGGTTCCCGCCGGCTGGCTGCTGGACCGCACCGGCACCCGGCGGCCGTACGTCCTCGGCGGCCTCGTCGCCGCGGCCCTGGCGACCGCCCTCCTGCCCCACGCGAGCGGGCGGGCCGACTTCGTCCTGCTCAGCGCCGTGATCGGCGCCGCCTTCGCGGTGACCTTCGTGGCGGTTGGCGCGGCCCTGTCGGAGGCCACTACTCCCGCCACGCGCGGGCTGGCGATGGGCGGCTACAGCACGGCGATCTACATCGGCATGGGCCTGGCCTCCATCGCCCTGGGCCCCGTGATGGCCGGCTGGGGCTATGCCGCGGGATTCACGCTGGCCGGCGCGGCGGGAGTTCTGGGGACTTTCGTTACCGCGGTGGTCTGGGGCCGCGCGCTCAAGCCACCTCCTCCATCGCCACCACCTCGCGCCGCTTCCTGAGGGCGGGGAGCAGCGGGGAGAGTAGGAGGAAAAGCGCGATGGCGAGGCAGGCGGCGGAGAGCGGGCGCGTGACGAAGGTGGCGAAGTCACCCTGGGAGAGGATCAGGGACTTCCGAAGGTTGTTCTCCATGAGGGGCCCCAGCACGAAGGCCAGGACCAGCGGCGCCGGCTCGTAGCCGAACTTCCGCATGAGGTAGCCCACCGCACCGAAGGCGATCATCAGGTAGATGTCGAAGACGGTGTTGCTCACGCTGTACACGCCCACCAGACAGAAGAAGAGGATCAGCGGGAAGAGGATCTTGTAGGGAATCTTCAGCACCTGAACCCAGATCCCGATGAGCGGCAGGTTGAGGATCAGGAGCATGATGTTCCCGATGTACATGCTCGTGATGACGCCCCAGAAGAGCCCCGGGTTCTGCGCCATCATGAGCGGCCCGGGCTGGACGCCGTGGACCATGAAGGCGCCGAGCAGCATGGCCATCACCACGTTCGGGGGGATGCCCAGCGTCATGAGGGGAATGAAGGCCCCCCCGGCCGCGGCGTTGTTGGCGGCCTCGGGTCCCGCGACCCCTGCGATCGCCCCGTGGCCGAAGCGCTCGGGGTGCTTCGACACGCGCTTCTCCAGCGCGTAGGAGAGGAAGGAGGAGATCACCGCGCCCCCGCCGGGGAGGATCCCGAGGAAGAAACCCACGAGCGACCCGCGCACCACCGCCCAGCGGCTCTCGAGCCAGTCCTTCGCCGTGGGAAGGAGGCCCCGGATCCGGGTGTCGAAGACCTCCCGGCGGAGCTGGCGCTCGACGTTGGCCAGGACCTCCGCGATCCCGAAGAGCCCCATCACGATCGGCACGAGGCCGACGCCGTCCACCAGCTCCATCCGGTCGAACGTGAGCTTGGGCTGCGCGGTGATGGCGTCGAGCCCGACGAGCCCGAGGACGATCCCGAAGGCGGCCATCAGGAGGGCCTTCAGCATGGAGCCGTGGGCCAGATAGATGAGGATGGTGAGCCCCAGCACCATGAGCGAGAAGTACTCGGCGGGGCCGAACTTGAGGGCGAACTTCGAGAGCGGCGGGGCCAGCGCCATCAGGCCGATGACGGACGCGGTCCCGCCGATGAACGAGCCCATGGCCGAGATGCCGAGGGCCGGGCCCGCCCGCCCCTGCCGCGCCATCTGATAGCCGTCGAGGCAGGTGACGACCGACGCCGCCTCGCCTGGGATATTGACGAGGATGGACGTGGTCGAGCCGCCGTACATGGCGCCGTAGTAGATCCCGGCCAGCATGATGATGGCCGCCTCGGGCGTGGCCTGGAAGGTCACGGGGAAGAGGAGCGACATGGCCCCCACCGGGCCGATGCCGGGCAGCACGCCGATCAGGGTCCCGATGAAGACCCCGGCGAAGCAGTAGAGGAGGTTAACCGGCTGGAGCGCGACCGAGAAGCCGACGCCGAGAGCCTGGAGGAGCTCCATCGGCTAACCGAAGAGAGCCCCCCGAGGGAGCTGGGCGCCAAGCCAGAGGTTGAAGAGGCCGTAGGCCGCGAGCGCGGTGAGGACGGCGCCGGCGACGGCCACCGTCCAGCGCTGGGGCTCGATCGCCTTGAAGAGGAAGATCAGGACGAGGACGGTGGTGAGGAAGAACCCGAGCCGCTCGAGGGCGTAGGCGTATCCCACAAGCGCGGCGACGACCAGGATGATCTTCCGCCAGCGCGACCCGGCCCAGAGGGCTACGGCCGCCCCGGGGGCGCGACGGAGGGCGCCCGCCCCGATGGCCAGAGAGAGGCCGACCATGATGAGGCCGACCCAGAAAAGCATGAACCCGGGTCCGGGGTCGCGCAGCTTCCCGAGCCCCAGGTCCCAGCCGGCGTAGGCGACACCCGCGCCCAGGAGGAGCCAGAAGAGCGAGCTACCGATATCCTCCCGCTTCACCTAGCTCTTCTTCATCAGGCCCGCCTGCTCCACCTGCACCTTGGCCTCGTCCACCAGCACCTTGACGTACTTGGTGTAGTCCTCGCTGTTCATGTACACCGGCTCCATGTCGAGCCGCTCCAGAGTCTTCAGATGCACCGGCTCCTCGAGCCCCTTCCTGAACGCGTCGTGGAGGACCTTGACCACCTTCGGGTCCATCCCCTTGGGACCCGCGTACCCGTAGGGGGAGTTGGAAACGATCCCATAGCCCAGCTCCTTGAGCGTCGGCACGTTGGGCCAGCGCTTCGTCCGCTGGGCCGTCCAGGTGACGAGGAGCCGGAGCTGACCGGCGTCCACGAGGGAGGCCCAGCCCGTGGAGTCCGCGTTCGCCATGGTGTGGCCACCCAGGACGGCCGCCGTGTTCTCCGCCCCGCCCTTGAACGGGACGTGGATCCATTTGATCCCCTCCTTGGCGGCGAGCGCCTCCATCGTGATGTGGAGCGTCGTGCCCGCCCCGGGCGTGCCGTAGGTGACCTTGCCCGGGTTGGCCTTGGCGTGGGCGATGAACTCCTGCCAGGTCTTCCAGGGGGAGTCGGCCTTGACCACCACGCCGAAGGTGTAGCCCGTCAGATGGATGATGTAGGTGAAGTCCTTGAGCGGATCCCACGTGACCTTCTGCATGTGCGGGAGGCGGAAGATCGTGATGGGAATCTGGGCGATCGTGTAGCCGTCCGGCTTCGCCGTGGCCGCCATGGTCGCCGCCCCGACGGTGCCGCTCCCGCCCGGCTTGTTCTCGATGACCACAGGCTGGCCCAGGTGCTTCCCGGCCACCTCGGCCAGGGCCCGCATCTGCTGGTCGGTGCTCCCCCCCGCCGGCCACGGGCAGATGAGCGTGACGGGCTTCGTGGGAAACTCCGCCGCGCGCGCGGGAGAGGGATAGTGGGCGGCCAGCGCGCCCGCTGCCGTCAGTCGCAGCATGTCGCGTCGAGTCAGCTCCATAGGTCGCTCCTCCTCGGGTAAGAGTTCATGGCGCAAGTGGAATCTAGACGGGTCCAGGGCAGGTTGTCAACGGCTGGGGTCAGGCATGCGTATTTGCGTTGTTGAATGAGCGGGGGTCAGGCCGGGCCGGCCAGGTCGAAGGCGATGCCGGCGTCGCCGGCCAGGGCGGCGAGCTCGCGATAGACCACCTCGCTCAGGGGGATGCCGTCCCGGAGGCGCTCCGCGCGCCGCCGGTGCTCGATCTCACCGGCGACGTGCACCTCCTCCACGCCCGCGGCGCGCGCCGAGGATCTGATCTGGCGGATCAGGCGGTCCACGCGCGCCCGGAACTCGTCGAGCGGCATGAAGCGCGCGGGGTCGATCGCCATATAGAAGCCGCTGGCGACCAGCGGGTCCTTGCCGAAGACTTTCATCGGCGGCACGTCGGTGCCGAAGAGCCCGCCGGCAAGAACCCCGCCCAGGATCTCCACGACGGTCGCGATGCCGAATCCCTTGTAGCCCCCGGCCCACTGGAGAAAGCCGTGGAGGAGCGCCTCCTCCGGGTCGGTGGTCGACTGGCCGTGGCGGTCCAGCGCCCACGACGGTGGGATGGGCTGCCCCTTCTTGGCCGCGAGGCGAAGCTTCCCGCCCGCCGCCATCGTCGTCGCCATGTCGAGGACGATCGGCTCCTCGCCGCCCGCGGGGACCGCGACCGCGATGGGGTTGGTGGCGTAGGTCGGCGTGGTGCCGCCGAACGGGGGGACGATGGCCGGGCCGTTGTTCAGCGCCAGACCGATGAGCCCCGCCCGCGCCGCCATCATCGGGTAGAACCCGACCATCGCCGTGTGGGTCATGTTCCGGGCGGTCACGCAGGCGATGCCCGCGGCCCGCGCCTTGTCCATGGCCATCGCCATCGCCCGCCTCGCCACCACGATGCCGAAGCCGCCGTCCCCGTCGAGCATGGCGAGGGAGGGCGCGTCCTTCAGGACCTTCACGCTGGGGGTGGGATTGAGGAGGCCCGAACGCATCATGGAGACGTAGCCCGCCACGCGCGTCGTCCCGTGGGACTCGACGCCTCTGAGGTCCGCCTCCACGAGCACCTCCGCCACGCTCTCGGCATCGGCCTCAGGGAGCCCCAGGGCCGTGAGGAGCCGCGCCACGAAGGCCCGGAGCCGCTCGGCCTTGACCACGACCACCTCTTTCTGCGGTGTTCTCGTCATCGCTTCAAACTGTCGGCCTTTCTCATGCCGATGATGGGCGAACACGCACTCGAAAGGCCCCATCGGGTTTCCCCTTGAGCCAGAGGTAGGGTCGGGCGAGCCAGTACTTCTTCCTGAGGAGGCCCACGACGTGGAGCATCTGCGCCCCGGCGCTGACCAGCTCGACGTCCCCGGCGAAGGTCTCCCCGCCCACCCGCAGGAGCACTCTTGAGTTGGCTTGCACGTTCCGCGTCCACTGGCGCTGCATGTTCATCGTCGTCAGATAGACGGCGTCCCCGTCCACCAGGAACCAGATGGTGACCTCATAGGCTTGACCGCTCTTCCGGCCATAGTGCGTGAGCCGGCACGTAGACTTACGCGCAACGCGGGCCAGGCGCTCGGCTACCGCGCTCTCCATACCTCCACGCGGCCGGCCTTCGGGTCCACGCGGACCCGGTCGCCGGTCCTGATCGCCGTCATCGGATCGGGCGTCAGCTGATCCATCAGGGCCACGCCGCCCAGGACAGCGCCCTGAACCATCACGGGGTTGGCGACGCCGAAGAGCATGGCGCCCGGCGCCAGGCCGCGCGACTTGAGGTCCAGGAGCGCCCAGGAGGTGGCGAAGCCGCCCTTGGCGAGGGGGCAGACGAAGACCTTGCCGGCGATGGACTTCCCGTAGAGGGCGTGGGACTCGCGCGAGATCATCCCCGTCGCCCGGTCGAGGTCGTAGCGGGCGCTGAAGCCGTCGGGGGAGACGAGGGCCTCGCCTTCGACGACGTCGCCCACGCCCGGATGGCCCGTCAGGACGATGGGCTCCTTCATCGCGCGATCCGTCCCGTCACGGCCGCCTCCACGCACTCGGCCGTGGGGCGGAAGATCGGGTTGTAGCCGTAGGCGGCGATGATGTTGGCGAGCTTGGCCGAGTCGGTGACGATGGTCCTGAGGCCGTAACGCCGAGCCATTTCTCGGGGCGTCATGATGTAGTAGCAGACCCCGACGACGATCCGCCCGCCGGCCGCCTCGATCGCTCTCGTGTAGCCTTCCTGGTCGGCCAGCGCCTTCACCGGGGCGTTGGTCGTCAGGAGGAGCATCGTGCTCGCGCTAACCTTCTTCCCCTCCAGGAGGCGCGCGAGCGTCCGCACCTCGAAGAGCGAGAGGTGGGGCGTCCCGGAGACGACCAGGTCCACCTTGTCCTTCTCGGGGACGAAGGAGCGGTAGGTCCGGCCCAGGTCTCCCCCTTCCACGACGATCCGCTCCCGGGGCTCCTGCCCGCCGAAGGCCTCCTCCAGCGTCCGCGCCTCGGGCGTCATCCCGACGATGTGGAACATGGCGAGCGAGCCGTAGGAGGCGAGGGTCGCCCCGAGCTGTTTGAGCCCGTCCGAGTCGGGCTCCACCTCGAGCCCGGTGAAGACGGGGACGAGCCAGTAGTTCGTGAGCCGGCGCCCGACGAAGACCCCGAGGGCCCCCCAGTCGCTCACGCCCCGCGGCTGGTCGCGCACCTCGATGAGGTGCGTCCCGCGCCGGCATTCGGGGAGATGCATCCCGTACACGGGGACCCGCCCCGTCAGCGCCGCCGCATACGACGCCGGCCCGCCCTCGAAGTTGGACCGGGCGCCGCAGACCGCGTTGGCGTAGATCACTGTCCCCGTGTCGCCCCAGGCCAGGTGCTCGCCGAAGCGCGGCTGGGCGACCGCCTGGTAGTTGGTGCAGGAGGTGAGCAAGATCCCGCCCATCGCGGTGATCAGCTCGCGGAGGCGCCGCTCCTTCTGCGCCACCTCCTCGGGCTGGCCGAACTCCCGGTAGAGGGCCAAGTCCACGTTGCAGGAGTTCGTGGTGGTGGGGACGACAAAGCGCGCCCCCTGGCGGACCAGGTCCTCGACGAAGGCGAGGCCCGCGTCCCCCATGGACTCCGGGTCGCCGGTCAGGTGGGCCGAGGTCACGGGCACCATGCGCTCGGCGCCGAAGAACTCGCCCGTGGCGACCTGCATCAGGAGCGCCCGCCGCGCAGGCTCCCCCCGCCGCCCCGCCAGGATCGCCTCTTCCTCCGCCGTCAGCCTCATCGCGCAGTCTCCGCGCTACCACTCCCAAAGTGCCGAAAGCGGCACGGCGAACAGGTTCTTGCCAAACGGGACGACCCGCCGCCCGAGGTAGAGGATCACCCCCGCCCGGAAGCGCTTGCCTGTTACCTTCGCCAGTTCGTGCAGTCCCCGGAGATCGTCCCCCGTGAGCGTCTGGCTCCGGGTTACTTCCACCCCCAGGATCTCGCCACCGTCGAACTCCAGCACGACGTCCACCTCAATGCCCTTCGGGGTACGGAAATGGTAGAGCGTTGGCTGCTCCTCGTGCCATGAAGCCTGCTTGGCGAGCTCCATGATCACGAAGTTCTCGAGGGCAGGGCCGAAAATCTGCTCCTGTCGCAGGCGCGAGGAGCTAAGCCGAAGGACTGAGGTCGCAAGCCCCGTGTCCGAGAAAACGAGCTTGGGCGACTTCAGTACGCGAGCGCCCAGCTTCACTCCCCAACCAGGGATCTGATGGATCAGGAACGTCCGCTCCAGGAGCGCCATGTGTCGCTGGAGTGTGCTGTGAGGGATGCCGGTCGTGCGCGAGACGTCCGCGAGGCTGACGAGGGTAGCCAGGCGCGTCGCCAGCAGCGCGAGGAGCCGTGGCAGGGCGGCGATAGCTTCCATGGTTGTCAGTTCCCGCACGTCGCGCTCGAGGACGCCGGTGACGTAGGAACGCAGCCATGTCGACCGCCGCCGCTCTGCCCAAGCATACACGCCCGGGTAGCCGCCGCGGACGATCCGCCCCGCCACCTCCGCAGCCGTGAGGGCAGGCGGGTCACCCGGAAGGCGTGCCCTCCGGACGGCGTCGAGGAAGCCCTCCCCGCGCTTTTCCATCTCCCCCTGGGACAGGGGCCAGAGCGTGAGGATCTCCATCCGGCCGACGAGGGCGCCAGCCACCCGCGGGACCAACCGGATGTTCGCCGATCCCGTCAGAAGGAAGCGGCCGGGCCGCCGGTTCCGGTCCACCGACGCCTTGATCGCCAGGAGCAGGTCGGGGACTCGCTGGACCTCGTCGATCACGACCAGCCCTTCCTGCCGGGCAACGAAGGCCGTCGGGTCGGCCTGGGCCGCAGCCAGGAGCGTGGCATCGTCGAGGGTGAGATAACGCTCCTCGGGAACCAGGGCCTGGGCCAGCGTGCTCTTGCCGACCTGGCGGGCGCCCACGAGGAGCGCGACCGGGGTATCGGTCAGGGCCTTCTTGAGCGAGCCTTCGATGCCCCTTCGAAGCATGGGTATATTATACCCGTCTCATGGGTATTTTCTACCCGTCTCTCGGGTATTTTCTACCCGCCTTGTGGGTCCTTATCCGCCGCCCGAGACCGCCTGCATGATCGTGATCACGTCGCCCGGGGCGAGCGGCCGGTCGAGGCTCCCGAGCCAGCGCGTGCTCTCCTCGTTGTGGAAGCAGAGGACATGCTGGCGAAACGCGCCGCTCTCGTCGAAGAGGTGGATCTTGAGCGCGGGGTACTGCCGCACCAACTCATCCAGCGCGCCGGCGAGCGTCTCGGCCTCGATGGGAAGCGTCCTAGCCCCGCCGACGACCCCCGCCAGGAGGCTCGGCAGCGCCACGGTCACCTGTGGCATCGGCGCTAGACGACGAACGCCGTCACGCAGAGGACGCGCGGCAGCGTCACCGGCAGCGCCTGCCAGGTCTGGCCGCCGTCGCGCGAGGCGTAGAGGCCGCCGGCCGTCGTCCCGAAGTAAACGCCCGCCGGATCCAGGCCGTCCACCGCCATGGCGCCGCGGAGCACGAGGGCGTAGGCGTGCTCCTCGGGCAGCCCGCGCCCGAGGGGCTCCCACGAGTCTCCGCGGTTCAGGCTCCGGTAGACGCGGAGCCGGCCCCCCGGCGGGAAGCGGTACTCGTCGCTCTCCAGCGGCACCGCGAAGAGCGCCTTCGTCTTCGGATCGATGACGATCGGGAAGCCGAAACCCGACGAGAGGCCGTTCTCGGTCCGCTCCCACGAGTCCCCGCCGTCGCGCGTGCGGTACATGCCGCGGTGGTCCTGGCGGTAGATCGTCCCCGGATCCTCCGGATCCTGGGCGAGGGCGTGGACTCAGTAGCCGACGTCTTTCCTGACCTTGTCCTCGATCGTCACCCTCACGCCCTGGTTCCTGAGATGCCAGGTCCGGCCGCCGTCTTCAGTGCGAAAGACGCCGACGGCGGAGATGCCGCACCAGAGGCGCCGCGGGTTTCGTCTGTCGGTGAGGATCGTGTGGGCGCAGAGCCCGCCCGCGCCCGGCAGCCAGGCCTCGCGGGTCTCGTGCTCATTGAGGCCGTCGACGGGCTTCCAGCTCTCCCCGCGGTCCTCGCTCGTGAAGAGCCCCGCCTCGCCGACGCCGGCCAAGAGCGTCGGCCCCTCCGTATGGACGCGCCAGATCTGGGTGAGCTTCCGCTTGCCGCCCTCGGGATAGCCCGGACTGCCGGGTGCCTGGCGCCACGCTGCAAGATCGTCGCTCAGCTGGATCGTCGGGCCATAGACGGGGCTCGCCACCCCAAGGTAGTAGCGGCCCCCGGGATCGCGCGATGCCGCCGTGACCTTCCAGCCCCTGAAGAGGGGCCCCTCGACCCGCCAGCGCGCCCGGGCGTCATCCGAGCGCACGAGGAACGCGCCCTTCTCCGTCCCGACGATCAGGAGCACGCCCATGTCGCCACGGATGCTAGACGCGCGCCGGGGAGTTGTCAAGGAAGGCCGGGCCTGCTAGAAGAGGGGGACGCCATTCTCTCCGGAGGTGATCCATGGCCCAGGTCTTCGTCCTCGGCGCCGGCACTCCCACGCCGACGCCCCACCGTTTCGGCTCCGCGTTCGCCGTCCAGGTCGGCGGCGAGTACCTCATGTTCGACTGCGGCCCCGCCGCCACCCACAAGCTGGTCAAGATGGGGATCTTCCCCACCCAGGTGGACTACCTCTTCTTCACCCACCATCACTTCGACCACGACGTGGACTACCCGTGCTTCCTCCTCTGCCGCTGGGACCAGTCCGTCGGCAAGGAGCAGACGCTCCAGGTCTTCGGCCCTACCCTCACCCAGACCCTCACCGAGCGGATCATCGGGGAGCAGGGCGTCTTCGCCCACGACTGGAAGGCGCGCGTGAACCATCCTTTGAGCCAGCGCGTCTTCGTCAACCGCGGCGGCACGCTCCCGCGGAAGCCCCCTCACGTGCTGGCCAAGGACGTGGGCCCGGGCCCCGTCCACCGCGGGCGCGAGTGGGCCGTCAGCGCCGCGCCGGCCGAGCACGTCCAGCCGTATCTCGACTCCCTCGCCTACCGGCTCGACTCGACCGAGGGGAGCATCGTCTTCACCGGCGACACCCAGCCCTGCCGGAGCGTGGTGGATCTGGCGCGCGGCGCCGACATGATGCTCTGCATGTGCTGGGACGACCAGGAGCGGATGCAGGCCAACGGCGAGGCCCCGGGCCAGTGCGGGACGACGGGGGCGGCTCAGATGGCCCAGGAGGCCGGGGTCAAGAAGCTCGTGCTCGTTCACATCGGCCCCCACCTTTCCACCCACGGCCCCATGGAGAAGGGGATCGGCGACGTCCGGCGAATCTACTCCGGCGAGATCATCTTCGCCGACGAATTGCTGGCCCTCCGCGTCTGAGGGGGCGGCCGCCATTTTCCGGAGACCGGTTCTTCCAAGAGACTCGGGCAGTTACAGCCAGTCGGGTCCCCAACCCAGCAATGCGCAAAGGATTTTCAGTTCTCATTCCGACCGGGGACTATCGGGCACTATTGGATCGAATCGGTAGGAATCCAGCCGTTTCCCCGCCCGCCGCTCCGAGCATTCTGCCCAATGGTGCCCATTGGCACCCGATAGTTCTGACACAAAACTGACACAGCACAGCAAGAGGTTACTCAATCACCTGGTCCGCCCGGATCATCACGGACGGCGGGATCTTCAGTCCGAGGGCCTTGGCGGTCTTGAGATTGATGACCAGATCGAACTTCGTCGGCTGCTCGACGGGCAGGTCGGCAGGCCGGGCACCTTTGAGGATCTTGTCGACGTACGTGGCGGCCCTGCGGTAGGTGTCACGTACGTTGGGCCCATAGCCCATGAGCCCTCCCGCCGCCGCGCCCTCAGGAAACCCGAACACTGCCGGTAATCGACTCTTCGCGGCGAGGTTCGCGATCCGCGCGGAGTTGCGGAACGTGAGGGGTTCAGACAGTACGAGAATCCCACCGGGCACAGGCGCTCGAGTCATCGCCGAGAATGCGCTCTCGAGCTCTTCTCGCTTCCGCACGTCGGCCGCTTGAAGTGCCAGACGCAGCGTCCGTGCAGCGAGGCCCAATTCTCGCCAAACGCTCGGGTAGGCCGGATGTCCCGGATCGCCGAGCACCGCGACACGCCTGGCATGCGGGACAGCCTGCTTCAGCAGCTCCAACAGTTTCCCGGCGAACTCGATGCCCTGAGCAGACAACCCCGTGATGTTCCCACCTGGCCGCGCGAGGCTCCCGACAAGCCCGAGCCCCACCGGGTCCCCCGTATACACGAAGACGATCGGAATCGTGGCGGTCGCCTGCTTTGCAGCGAGGGATCCGGCCGACCCTGCTCCTGCCACGAGAACGTCAACGTTGAGGCGAACAAGCTCGGCCGCGAGGGCAGGCAGGCGATCCACCTCTTCGGCCCATCGGTATTCGATGACGACACTCCGACCCTCGACGTAGCCGAGGTCGCGCAGCCCTTGCCGGAATGCGTCGAGCACTGCCCGGCCCGTGGGAGACTCAGGGGAGACCCCTAGCAAACCTATGCGGGGGACTTTCCCCGCCGGCTGCGCGTCGGCGACGAGCGGCGCCACGACGATGCCGAGAACGAGGGCAAGGAGAAGCCGGATTCTCCTGAGCCTCATAGTGCTTTCTCCGAAGCCGCAGGGATCAGGGTGTGCGGCTTGGCTGGAGTCTAGGCGTGCACGAGGCGCCCGTCAAGAACGCGTTCGACGTGCGCCGGAATGCGCTGGAGTGAGCCCGGCGTGGGCATCTTGGGGAGATGAGCAAAGGATTTTCAATCCTCGGCGCACCCCCAACTCCAGAGAAGTCAACGCCGAACGGCCAGCCTGTGTCAGAACTGTGCCAGAGCTCGTGCCGCAAGTGATCCCCGCCGCGCCAGCGGTGTCAGCGAGGAACTCGTTCCACGGGGGCGCCATCAGTACCAGCGCCAGGACCAGATGGCCCAGAAGAGGGCGGCGGTCAAGGCCAACGCTAGCATGAACAGCAAGCGGTGCCAGCGGAGGGGGAGGCCGAGGTCGAGGAGCAAGACGCGAACGCCCAGGAGCGCGTGAAGGAGGGCGAGAACCAGGAGGGCCGCTTGAACGGGGCGGAGGAACGGATTGGCCAGGTGAAGGCCGATGACGACCAGCAGCGCAACCGCGGCGGCGCGCTGGAGGAGCCAGGCCCACATGCCGGCCCGGGTGCCGCGCCAGCCCTCGGTGGTCGTCCACGCGCGCTTGAGGACTTTCTCGTCCATGTCCCTCACCAGTACTTCGGGTACACCGCCTCCTCGCGCGTGAGGACCTCGAGGAGCGCCGGGCGGCCGGCCTGCACCTCCTCGAGGGCGCGACGGAAGGCGGGGACGAGGTCGTGGGGCTTCTCCACGCGCTCGGTGTAGCCGCCGAGGCCCTCGGCGACCTTGGCGTAGTCGCCCGAGACGTAGCGGAGCCCCCAGCGCTCGGTGGAGACGGGGAGGTACTTGTCGTAGCCGCCCATGAGGCCGTTGTTGAGCATCACCGTCAGGATCGGGATCTTCGAGCGCACGGCGGTCTCGAAGTCCATGCCGACCATGCCGAAGGCGACGTCACCCATGAGGTTGACGCAGAGGCGGTCGGGGGCGGCGAGCCTGGCGCCCATGGCGAGGCCGAGCCCGGTGCCGAGCTGCGTGGACTTCCCCCAGCCGACGTAGCCGTGGGGGACGAGGCTCTCCCAGAACGGCACGAGCTGGTCCCGCGGGTTGCCGGCGTCGTGGGTGATGATGGTGCGCCACCGGTCCACGGTGTGCATGAGGTCCCAGATCGCACGGTAGGGTGAGATCGGCACCTCGTCAGAGGTCAGGCGTGGCATCCACTCTTTCAGGAACTCGGCCTTGACGGCTTTGACCTCCTCGGCCACACGTGAGTCGCCCCGGCTGCGGTCCCGCACCTCGTCGATCAACTGGGCGAGGACGGCCTTGGCGTCGCCGATAACGGCGTGGGCCACGGGGTAGTCCTTGTTCACGTCCTCCTCGCTGATGGTGACCTGGATGATGGGCTTCCCCGGCGGGATCGGAACGATGAAATGGGAGCGCGTGAAGGACGTGCCGACGCCGAAGACCAGGTCGGCCTTTTTCAGGAAGTGGTCAACCGTTTTGGGACCTGAAAGACCGCCTGCCCCCAGGGCGAGAGGGTGGTCCTCGGGGAAGGCGCTCTTGCCGTTGAGGGTCGTGAGGACGGGCGCCTGGACGGCCTCGGCGAAGCGGCGCAGCTCGTCCCACGCCTCGGCGTAGAGAATCCCCTGGCCGGCGACGATCACCGGCGAGCGGGCGGCCAGGAACATCCGCACGGCCTCTCTCACGTCGGCGGGATCACCGTGTGGCGCCGCGCGCCTGACGGGCGTGTACTTGGTGACGGCCTCGTCGGGGACGGCCTCCTTCAGGACGTCGGTGGGGATCTCCAGCATGACGGGGCCGGGCTTGCCCATGCGGAGGAGCGTGAAGGCGCGGCGGAGCATCTGGGGGAGGCGCTCGGCCTGGTTGACGGTCTCCACCCACTTGGTCACGCCGCGATAGTTGTAGATGGCCTGGAAACTCGGCGGGACGCCCTGGCGGCCGCGCTCGACCCCGCCAGGCAGCAGCAGGACGGGGCTCGCGTCGGAGTAGGCTTGGGCGACGGCGCCGAAGGCGTTCTCGGCGCCGGGGCCGTACTGGACTGCGACGACACCGATGCGCCGGCCGGAGGAGACCCGGCTGAGCCCGTCGGCGATGTTGACGGCGACGCGCTCAGTGCGGGCGCAGATGGGCCGGATCCCCTCGATGGCGGCGGCCTCGATGAGGGCGTTGTTCGGAAAGCAGAGGAGGTGCTCCACCCCCTCGGCCTTCAGGATCTTCGCGACGGCGGTCTTGGCGTCCATTGGCCCCTTCACCCTGCCTCTCCCCCTCACCCTGCCCTCTCCCCTCACCCTACCCTCTCCCCAGGGGGGAGAGGGAGTCCTCGGGCGAGAGGGGGCACTTACCGGCGGATGCCGATCTTCCCGGCCATGTCGGTGTAGCCCTCGACCTCATGCTCGACGAAGGCGCGCATCTCGGCGGCGGGGAGGAAGTCGATGTTCATGCTGATCCGTTCGGCGCCGGCGAGGAACGCGGGGTCCTTCACCATTTCCGCGACGGCGAACTCCCACTTCTTCACGATGGCGTCAGGGGTCGCGGCGGGGAACGCCACGGAGGCCCACCACTGGACGCGCACGCCCTTCATCACCCCCTGCTCCTCGGCCGTCGGCACGTCGGGGATGAACTTGATGCGCGAGGGCGAGAGCACGGCCAGGAGCCGGATCTTCCCGGCCTTCAGCATGGCGTTGGCCTCGGCCACCGAGTGGATCGCCATCACGACGTGTCCGCCGGCCAGCTTGGCGAAGGAATCCCCCGCCCCTTCGGTAATGACCATTTTCGTCTTCACGGGATCCACGCCGATCTGGGTGAACCAGTCGAAGGCGGTGTAGCGGGACGGGCCGGAGGGGCCGACGCTGGACCAGACGAGCTCCCCGGGGTTGGCCTTCACCCAGTCGGAGAACTCCTTGAAGTTCTTCCACGGCGCGTCGGCCTTCACCGCGAAGACCATGGGGTCGCGCACGACCCGCGCCGCGTACTTCCGGTCGGCGAGCGTGAGCTGCGGGGTCTTCCAGGCGCCGATGTGCATGGAAGAGGTCGTGTGGATGTCAATGAGGACCGTGTAGCCGTCGGGCCGCGAATCCTTCAGGGCCGCCCGCGCGCCGACAATGCCGCCGCCGCCCGGCTTGTTGACGACCAGCAGCGGCTGGCCCCACTTCTTCCCCATATAGTCGGCGAGGAGCCGCGCGATCAGGTCCGTCCCCCCGCCCGGGACGAACGGCACCACGATCTCGATGGGCTTGGTCGGGTACTCCTGCCCCCACGCGCCCGCGGGGCTCCAGAGCAGCGAGAGTGCCAACAGTGCGACCACCACGGTTTCGATGCGAGGCCATCTCATGGCTTCGGTCCCTCCTTGTCGTCGCGTTGATGGATACGCTACAGCGCCAGTTCCTCCGCGGTCTCTTCCTTCACCCGCCGGCTCGTGTACCGGACGAGGACGAGGGACGTCAGCAGCAACAGGGCCGCGCCCACGAGCAGCGCGAGGGAAATCCCGCGCTGAAAGAAGATCAAGGGGCTCCCGCCGCTCATGGAGAGCGACTGGATCAGGTACTTCTCGAGGAGCGGGCCCAGAATGAAAGCCAGAAGCAGGGGCGCGAGCGGCCACTGGTACCGCCGAAGGAAGAAGCCGAACGCGCCGCACACGAGGCTCACCCCCACGTCGAACATGCTGTTCCGCACCGAGTAGGCGCCGATGAAC
Organism: Candidatus Rokubacteria bacterium CSP1-6; assembly: GCA_001443385.1. Taxonomy (GTDB): domain Bacteria; phylum Methylomirabilota; class Methylomirabilia; order Rokubacteriales; family CSP1-6; genus CSP1-6. The sequence continues at coordinate 821 of LDXP01000026.1, read as the reverse complement.
GCCAGCAGCAGGATCACCGGCCCCAGGATACCGTACGGGATCCGGGTGAGCCACACCCACATGCCGATCAGGGGGAGGTTCAGGATCAGCAGGATCACGTTCCCGACGTAGAGGCTCGCGATGACGGTCCAGACGAACTCCGGGTTCTTCTGGAAGAGGAGAGGCCCCGGCTGGAGGCCGTACACCAGGAGCCCGCCGAGCAGAACGGCCAGCGGCGCCGAGGCGGGGATGCCCAGGGCCAGGAGGGGGATGAAGCCGGCCGAGGAGGTCGCGTTGTTGGCCGACTCGGGCGAGGCCACGCCCTCGATGGCGCCCTTGCCGAAGCGCTCCGGGTGCTTCGAGAGCTTCTTCTCGGCGTCGTAGGCCATGAAGACGGTCACGCCGGGGGCGCAACCGGGCAGGAGCCCCAGGAAGAAGCCGATGCCCGTCCCTCTCAGGATCGCGGGAAAGGCCTCCCGGAGGTCGGCGAGGCGCGGGAAGACGTTCCGGATCTTCTGCGTGATGGCCACGCGAGACTCCTCGAGCCCGATGAAGACCTCCGAGATGGCGTAGAGGCCGACGACGAGGGCGATCAGGTCCACGCCGCCCATGAGCGGCCCCCAGTTGAAGGTGAAGCGCGGCTCCGCCGTGGACGGCCCCAGCCCGATCAGCGAGATGAAGTAGCCGAGGAACGCCATGGCGAAGCCCTTGACGAGCGAGCCGCCCGAGAGCGAGGCGATGACCGTGAAGGCGAGAACCATGAGGCCGAAGTACTCGGGCGGGCCGAACCTGAGCGCCTGATCCGCGAGGAACGGCGCGAAGAAGGTCAGCGCCACCACCCC
>LDXP01000025.1 GCA_001443385.1 Candidatus Rokubacteria bacterium CSP1-6 | reverse complement strand
GCTGATCCAGGACTACCACTTCGCGCTCCTCCCGCGACTCGTGAAGGACCGGCGGCCGGACGCCCGGATCGTGCTGTTCTGGCACATTCCCTGGCCGAACCCCGAGGCCTTCGGAATCTGCCCGTGGCAGCAAGAGATCCTCCTGGGGATGCTGGGCGCCGACCTCATCGGCTTCCACATTCAGTTCCACTGCAACAATTTCCTGGAGACGGTGGACCGGGCCATCGAGGCCAGGGTGGACCGCGAGCGCTTCGCGGTGGTGCGCGGGCGGCACACGACCTACGTGAAGCCGTTTCCCATCAGCGTCGCTCCTGCCCCTGACCCCGCAGACGTCGGGGTCTCGCGCGACGAGCTCTTGAAAGATCTGGGAGCCTCCGTGGAGTTCCTGGGAGTGGGCGTGGACCGGATCGACTACACGAAAGGGATCCTCGAACGGCTCCGGGCCATCGAGCGCTTTTTCGAGCGGTACCCCGACTATCGCCAGAGGATGGTCTTCGTCGAACTGGCCGCGCCGAGCCGGAGCCACATCAAGCGCTACCAGGATCTCGACGAGGAAGTGGACCGGGCCGCGGAGAAGATCAACTGGAACCTCCAGACCAACCGCTGGAAGCCGATCGTGTACCTCCGCGGCCACCACAGCCACGCGGAGATCTGGCCCTACTACCGGCACGCCGACTTCTGCATGGTGACGTCCCTGCACGACGGGATGAACCTGGTGGCGAAGGAGTACGTCTCGGCGGCGGAAGAGGAGCGCGGGCTCTTGATCCTGAGCCGGTTCACCGGCGCAGCAAGGGAGCTGGTGGATGCCCTCCAGGTCAACCCTTATCACATCGACGAGATGGCGGAGGCGATCCGCCTTGCCATCGAGATGCCACCGGCGGAACGGGCGCTCCGCATGCGCCGGATGAAGCAGATCATCCGGGAGCGCAACATCTACCGCTGGGCCGGCCTCCTCCTGGAGGAACTCACCCGCCTGTCTGTCGATCGGGCCGGGATCGTGGAGGTGTGAGACACGCCCGGAGCCCCGTGACTCTCCGCCAGCGCCTCAGGGAAGCCCTCGCAAGAAACCGCGGGCTCATCGTCCTCTCGGACCTGGACGGCACCCTCACACCCATCAGGGATCGCCCCCAGGCCGTCCGCCTCTCCGCGCGCGCGGGGCGCATCCTCGCCCGCCTGGCCCGCCACCCGCGCGCCCGAGTCGGCATCGTCTCGGGGCGGAGTCTCGCCGCGCTCAAGCAGCTCGTCCGCATCCCGGGCGCCGCCTATGCCGGCTGCCACGGGCTTGAGGTCGCCTGGGGCCGGTCGCGCTTCAGGCATCCGCGGGCCGTGGCCCTCCTGCCGCTCCTCAGGCGGGTCACGCGGCAACTGAGGCGAGCGACCGCCGGGCGGCGCGGCGTTCTCGTAGAACCGAAAGGCTTGACCGTCAGCCTCCATTACCGGCTCGCGGATCCCCGGATCGTCCCCGCGCTGCGGAGGATGACCGGCGAGATTCTCGCCGGCGCGCCCGCCCTGGAGCTCCTCGCGGGCAAGAAAGTGCTCGAGCTGAGGCCGCGCGTCGCCTGGGGAAAGGGAGAGGCCGTCGAGTTGATGCGCGACCTCCTGGCACAATCCCTCGGGGACCCGTTCCCGCTGACCCTCTACCTGGGCGACGACGCGGCCGACGAGGAGGCGTTCCAGGCGCTCCGAGGCAAGGCCGTGTGCGTGGCGGTCGGGCGCCGCCGGACCCGCGCGCCCTATCGTGTCAGCGGGCCGGCGGCCGTGGAGAGACTCCTCGCCTGGCTGGCCGACGCGCTCGGGTGACGTCCTTCCATCGCCTCAGGACTCGCGTGGCTTGAGGGCTGTCCGGCGGCGCCCGATGACCGACTCGATCTCCGCCAGCGAGAGCCCCAGGTGCCCCAGAGTCCATCGGAGAAATTCCATTCCGGCCTCGAACTCTGGCACCACGACCTCAGATGCGCCAGCGCCACGCAGGCGCTGAACGTCACCGGCGTAATGGGCCCTGGCGATGACCTGGAGCGCGGGGTGAATCTCGAGCACCGTCCTGATCGTCAGCTCGGAAGCGGCGGCGTTATAGTGGGTGATGGCCAGGAGCTTGGCTCGCTCGACCCCGGCGTCTTTGAGGATTCGGAGATTGTTCGCATCACCGAAGAGACAGGGCTCCCCGTCACGCCGCAGCTCCTCGATTCGGATCGGGTTCAGCTCGATCACCACGTAGGTGAATCCCGCGGCCCGGAGCTGCGCCACGAGTTCGCTTCCCACCCGGCCACAGCCGCAGATGATGACGTGACCGGCAAGGTGCGACCTTCCCGCCTCCGGCACGTCTGACGGAGCCGGCGATGGCGCGACCCGGGGCAGCCCCCGCGCCAACAGCGCGCCGCCGTAGCGCAGAAGCACCGGGTTCACGAGGATCGACACGAGCGCGCCCCCGAGCACCAGCCCGTACAATTCCTCACCGATGAAACGGCGGTCGGCTCCCAGCCTGGCCAGCACGAAGGAGAGCTCGCCGACCTGTCCCAGCAAGAGGCCGGTCAGGAGGGCGGTCGACGCGGAATGGCCGAACGCGCGGACGATCAGCGCCGACACTGCCGGCTTAAGGAGCACGATCACGGCGACGACGGCAAAGAATGTCCCCGGATGGCGCCAGAGCAGGAGCGGGTCCACGAGCATCCCCACCGAGACGAAGAAGAGGCTGGCAAACAGGTCGCGGCTGGGAAGGAGCTCCGCCAGCACCTGCCGGCTGTAGTGGGAGCGGCTGACGACGACGCCGGCCAGGTAAGCCCCGAGAGCCGTCGAAAGACCGAGGGCCGACAGCGCGACGGTGGTGCCGATCACTGCCAGCACGACGGCCAGCAAAAACAGTTCTCGCGAGCGGAGGCGCGCGACAGCGGCGAAGAGGGCGGGGAGGAGGAGACCGGCGACGAAATAGGCGCCGAGGAACAACCCGATCGTCTTGCCTAGTGCGAGGAGCAGGGTCCACCCGACGTCCTCTTCCGCTGTCGCCCAGGCCGGCAGTAGCACCATCATCGCGACCAGGCTCAGGTCCTGGACGAGCGCGATCCCCACCGAGATCTCTCCGTGGGGGGTGTCCATCTCCCCTCGATCCAGCAGGAGCTTGAGGATGACGACGGTGCTTGAAAGCGAGACGATGGCGCCGAAGAATACCTGTTGGACGAGGGGAAGCCCCAGGAGGCGGGAGATCCCGATCGCCAGGACGCCGGTGAGGATCACCTGGGCCGACCCGCCGCCGAGGGCCACCGACCGGACCCGTCGGATCCGCGCTACCGGGAACTCGACGCCGAGCTCGAACATTAGAAGGACGATCCCTATGTCGGCCAACGTCGAGACGTGGCGGATGTCGCTGACCGGCCCGGGCGTGTACGGGCCGATGAGAATCCCGCCGAGCAGATAGCCGAGGAGGGGGGGTTGGCCGAGGCGTTGAGCAATCACACCTCCGACGAGCGCCGCGCCGACCGCCAGGACGAGATCGCGGAAAAAGGGGAACTCCGGCATCAGGTGCCCGAGCCTTCTCCCGAACTGCCCTTCGGCGGAATAGGCGTTCGGCAAAACTCACAGGGTACCGTGTCCCGGACCTGGCTGCGGCCCACAATTTGCGTGCGTTGACATTGTGGGCAGCGTCGTGCCAGCGACTTCGCTGTGGTATGGGCAACGATCCATTGGAAGATCGGGTTCATCTCGGCCCCTGTGTGTCAGGCGGTGAGGTGGACCAGCAGGGAGAGGTAATCCCGGAGGTGGCGGGTGACGAGGAAATTCCGCCGCACGTGCTCGCGCCCGGCCTCCCCCATCTTCCGCATGAGGGCCGGGTTGCTCAGGAGGTGGCGGATCCGGTAGGCGCAGCCTTCCACCGAGTTCACGGTGTAGCCCGTGACCCCGTAGAGGATCTGCACGGTGATGCCGCCCGTCGCCCCGCCGATGACGGGCTTCCCCTTCCACATCGCCTCGGCCACCGTCAGGCCAAACCCCTCCCGCGTGGACTTCTGGATGACGATGGTGGCGGAGCGCTGGAGGGCGTTGATCTGGAGGTGCGCGTTGGAGGGCAGATCGAGCACGTAGACATCGGGATCGCGCCCCGCCGCCTCCCGGACCTCCGCCAGGACCTGCGCCCCTTCAGGGTCGTCCGCCGCGCCTCCCCCCGCCAGCACCAGCCGCACGTCGTGGTAGCGCTTGACCAGCCGGTAGGCGTTGATGACCCCGATGGGGTCCTTGAAACGGTCGAAGCGCGAGACCTGGAGAAGGATCGGCTTGTCGTCAGGGATCTGGAGATTGGCGAGGATCTTGGCGATCTCGCCCTTGGTCATCCGCCGGTTCTTCTCCGCCAGCGGGTCGATGGACGGGTAGACGAGGAACTGGGGAAGGGGGAGCTGCTGGGCGAAGGCCGGGAGGGAGAAGACGGCCGCGTTGTACCGGAGCACGTGCCGGCGCAGGAACGCCCAGGCGCGCCGCTGGGGGGTGGAAAGATCGATATGACAGCGCCAGACCCATTTGCCTTCCGGCGGGCGGGCCTCGATCATCGCCGCCGGCTGGGGATCGTGGATCAGCACGAGGTCGCCCGCCGGCCTGAGGCGCTCGGCGTTGGCCCGGTTGACCTCGAGGTAATGCTCCAGCATCGCCTCCGTGAACACCTGCTCGGTCCCCTGGAGGGCGTTGTGGAAGGCTTTGGTGGTGGCGAAGAACTCTGGATCGCCCTCGATGACCTCCCAATCCGCCTTGATGCCGAGCTCTCCCATGATGGGCACGAGGCGGGTGAGGATCTCGGCCACGCCACCGCCGTAGCGGGTGGAGTTGACGTGGAGGAAGCGCCGCCCGCGCGCCCGTTCGGCCAGGCGCAGCAGGAAGTCGATGGTCCCCTTGGGCGCCACCTCCCGGTAGGCGTCGATACCGAGCACGCTATTCCCCACCGGCGGCTGCCTCCCGCCCGAGCACCGCATCCAGCAGCCGGAGCATCCGGAGGCGGATCTCTTCGAGGCCGCCCAGGTACGGATTGATCCGGGCGATCTCTTCTGCTAGCGGCGAAAGCCCGAGCGCCCGATCGATCCATTCCGCGAAATCACCGTGGGGATGGCCGCGTCGGATGCGCGATTCGAGCGCGTGGAAGTAGATCGAGCTGGCGTCCACCTCGGCGAGGCATTGACGGAACTCGCCGAGGCTCTGCGCCTCCATCCCGGTGGGCACCTCGATCACGTGCGACTGGACGAAGAAGAAGGGGTCCCCGAAGACGACCCGGGGGACCGGATGCAGGGTGGCGATGTGGTCATCGATGACGGACACCAGCTCCTCCCGCAGCGCCTCGAGGCTGCCGAACGCGAACGGATCCACGACGGCCAGACGCTCGCCGAGCACCTGATCGCGGACCTGGAACGCCACCCAGTTGGCAAAGTCGTTCGGGTAGGCCCCCGTGACCTGGTGGTGGCGGAGGAAGACGCTGTGGGTATGGTAATAGACCGAGCCCAGGGGGGCCCGCTCCAGTTGCTCCAGGAGCTCCCGCTCGTCCCTCGCGCGCAGGCCCAGGAGCTCCCTGAGCTCGATGCACCCGAAGAACACGAAGGGAGCTGGTTGCGCCATGGCGATTAGGCTATTATAGCGAACCTCATCCCACTTCTCCCGCGCCGGGACCCTTCCGCCGACCGATCCCCGCAGAGCCCCACCGAACCCGCCTGACCTCCGTCCGGCCCTTCTGATCCGTCGTCTTCGCGATCGCCGCGATCATCAAGCTGCTGACCTGATGGCCGAATGAAGTAAGCTAAGGAGGTGGGACTCGGCGAGCTCCTGCTCAGCCTGGCGATCGTCTGGCTCGCGGCCAAGCTGGCCGGCGAGGCGATGGAGCGCGTCGGCCAGACGGCCGTCCTGGGCGAGCTGCTGGCGGGCGTGCTGATCGGGCCGCGAGTGCTCGGCCTGGTCCACGAGTCCGAGATCCTCCACGCCCTGGCCGAGATCGGGGTCGTCATCCTCCTCTTCGAGATCGGCCTGGAGTCGGACCTGGGGGAACTGCTCCGGGCCGGCCTCCAATCGACGGTCGTGGCCTTCATCGGGGTCGCCTGCCCCTTCGCCCTCGGCTACGGGCTCGCCATCTGGTGGGGCAAGCCCACGCTCGTCGCGATCTTCATCGGCGCAACGCTCACGGCGACGAGCGTCGGGATCACGGCCCGCGTGCTTTCGGACCTGGGCCGCCTCCGGGAGACAGCCTCCAGAGTCATTCTGGGCGCGGCGGTCCTGGACGACATCCTGGGGCTCGTGATCCTGGCCGTGGTGACGGGGCTGGCCCAGACAGGGGTCTTCTCCCTTACCACCGCAGCCCTCATCCTCGCCAAGGCGCTAATCTTCCTGGTCGTGGCCGTCGCCCTCGGGATCCGGTTCGCCCCGACCCTCCTCCGCTGGGTCGGGACCATGCGGGCCCGCGGTAGCCTGATCGTGTATGCGGTGCTCTTCTGCGTCCTGCTGGCCGCGCTCTCCGAGCGGATCGGCCTCGCGGCGATCATCGGCGCCTTCGCCGCCGGTCTCGTCCTCGCCCGGACCGAGCCCCGCGCCCACATCGAAGAGCGACTGAAGCCGGTGGCCGATCTCTTCGTTCCGGTCTTCTTCGTGACGGTCGGGATGAAGGTGGATCCCGGGATGCTGAACCCCTTCGGGGACGGCGCGCTCAGCTTCACCCTCGCCCTGACCGCCGTGGCGGTGCTTGGGAAGCTCGCGGCCGGCCTCGGCGTGTACCAGCGGGGCGTCGGGCGCTGGAGAGTGGGCGTGGGTATGATCCCGCGCGGCGAAGTGGGCCTGATCTTCGCCGGCATCGGCCTCGCCAACAGGGTGATCGAACAGGAGCTTTACTCGGCGCTCGTCACCATGGTCCTGGTCTCGACCTTCATCGTCCCGCCGTGGCTCAAGGTCCTCTACCGAGGGTCACGAGGCACCGATTGAGACTACCATTCCCTCCCCCATCCTGGGGTACGATGAGACCACGAACCTATCTGAAAGGAGCCTTCCTATGGCCGGAGGAACGCGAGGAGGAAGAATCGACCAGGCCCGCGGGAAGATCAAGGAGCTCGAGGGCCGTCTCCTGAAGCTCGAGGGCCAGCTCAAGGTCCTCCAGGGCCAGACGCGCCAGGCCCGCGGCACGGCCCGCGTCCGCCTGGCGCGGCTGGAGAAGAACGCCGCGAGCCAGGTCGCGCGCGTCGAAGCCGCCCTCCGCATCTCCCGGGACCGCGTGAGCGAGGCGCTTCAGACCGGTCGCCGACGCGTGGAGAAGCTCATGCGCTCGGTGGAACCGACGCTCCAGCGGTCGCTCTCCCAGGGCCGCGAAATCGTGCGCGCGTCGGCGGCGGAGGCCCGCGTCCTGTCCCGCGGCCTACGGGCCGGGGTCACGGCGGGGCGCGAGGCGTTCCGGCGCTCGCGCCGCGGCTAAAAGTTTCGCCGCAGCCCCGCCCCGGGAGTAGAATTGACTCTCCGGACCGAGGCTATCTCATGCGGTATGTGCTGATCTGCCCCGACGACTTCCTGCACCACCTCCTGGGCGGCACGACGCCGGCGGGGGATCCCCCGCTCTACCTCGTGGCGGACGCCGGGGTGCGGGCGCTGGGCGGCAACGGCCCGGGCGCCGGGACCGACCGGGGCTGAGCCCATGCCAGCCGTCTACGTGCTGATCGCCGTGGCGGCCGTCGCCGTCGCCATCTTCGCCCTCCAGAACCCCGACCAGGTGACGATCCGGTTCCTGGCCTGGCAGATCGAGCGCGCGCCGCTGGCCGCGGTGATCCTCATCTCTGGCGTGGCGGGAGCGATCATCGTGAGCCTGATCGGCCTCGTCCAGCGATGGCGGCTCCGGTCGAGAATCCGGCAGCTCGAGGCCCGCGTGCGAAGCCTCGAGGCCCCCCGTGCACACGACTGACAAAAGGCAATGATGGAAGAGCTCTTCCGGCTCACCGAAGACGTCAAGGATCTCCTCGACACGGACCGCGCCGAGCGGCTCGCCCAGCTCCTGGCGGAGTCCCATCCGGCCGATGTGTCGCGCGCGCTGCGCGAGCTGCCGGTGGAGCAGCAAACCACCGTCTTCCGGTTGCTGAGCAGGGAGCAGGCCGGCTCCGTCCTCCACGAGATGGACGACCAGACCCTCCTCGAGCTGGTGCGGGCGCTGGACGAGGTCGAGCTGTCGGGGATTCTGGAGCAGATGCCCACGGACAACGCGGCCCAGGTCGTGGACGAGCTGTCGGAGGAGCAGGCCGAGAAGGTCCTGGACCTGATGAAGGAGGAGAAGTCGGAGGAGGTCCAGGAGCTCCTCGAGTACGGCGAGAAGACCGCCGGCCGCATCATGTCCCCGGAGTTCGTCGCCGTCCACGAGGAGATGAGCGTCGCCCAGGCCCTCGACCACGTGCGGAAGAGTGCCTCGTCGGAGCACGCGTTCTACCTCTACGTGGTGGACGATCACGACCACCTGGTCGGCGTGGTGCCGCTGCGCCGCCTCATCACCGCGGACCCGGCGACACCCATCCGGCTGATCCGCCACGAGGACGTCGTCAGCGTGACGCCCGAGACCGACCAGGAAGAGGCGGCCCGCCTCGTGGCCAAGTACAACCTGCTGGCGGTCCCCGTGGTGGACGGGGACCGGCGCCTGCTGGGGACCGTCACGGTGGACGACGTCATCGACGTCATCCAGCAGGAAGCCACGGAGGACATCCAGCGCTTCGGCGGAGTGGCCGGCGACGAGACCGTGCTGGACCCCGCGCAGGCCGTGTTCACCAAACGGCTCGTCTGGCGGTTCATCAACCTGGCCACCGCGATTCTGGCGGCCTCGGTCATCGGCCTCTTCGAGGGCTCCATCCGGAGCCTGGCCACGCTCGCCGTCTTCATGCCCATCGTCGCCTCCATGGGGGGGATCGGGACGACGCAGACGGCCACGGTGGTGGTGCGGGGCATCGCGCTCGGCGACATGACGGCGTCCGTGCTGCTGCGCGTCCTCCGGAAGGAGGTCACCCTGGGCCTGACGACGGGCGCCGCCAACGGCGTGGTCATGGCTGTGATCGCGTATATCTGGAAAGGACAGCTCCTCCTGAGCCTGATCCTGGGAGTGGCGCTCATCTTCAACATGGTGGTGGCGGCCGTCGTCGGCACCCTGGTCCCGCTGGCGCTCAAGACCTTCCGGCTGGACCCGGCCATCGCCTCGAGCGTCATCATCACCACGTTCACCGACGTCTTCGGCTTCTTCTCGTTCCTGGGGCTTGCCACGCTGCTCATCAAGTTCCTCTTATAGATGTCGAGGACACTCCTTTGCGGGCACCGCGTCCGGCCGGAGGCCGCGTGGTCGGGCGAATTTTCCCCTTGGCAGGAATGCGGGTGGTGTGGTACATCTAGCGCGCTGCGGCTTCAGGTTCTGAACGGAGGGCGCACAGTGGTGGATGCGGCGCTGGAGAAGCGGCAGGTCAAGCGCGCCTACGCGCTCTACTCCCCTATCTACGATTTCATCTTCGACAGGATCTTCCATCCCGGCCGCGTCGCCGCGCTGAAGGCTCTGGATATTCAGCCGGATGACCGGATCCTCGAAGTCGGGATCGGGACCGGGCTGAACCTGCCGCTCTACCCCCCGCGCTGCCGTCTCACCGGTATCGACCTGTCGGACAAGATGCTGGAGAAGGCCCAGGAGAAGATCGAAGAGCTGGGCCTCGGCAACGTCACCCTCAAGGTGATGGACGCCTCCGCCATGGATTTCGCCGACAACGAGTTCGACCAAGCGCTGGCGACGTACGTGATCAGCGCGGTGCCCGATCCGCTGGGAGTGCTCCGGGAGATGCGCCGGGTCGTGAAGCCCGGCGGCACCATCGTGATCCTGAACCACTTCCGGAGCCAGTCCCGGCTGGTCGGCACCTTCGAGGACCTGGTCTCCCCGCTCTGCACCCGGCTGGGATGGAAATCCAACCTCCCGATGGAGCCGCTGCTCAAGGACGTCGGGCTCGCCCCCGAGCTTTCGATGAAGGTCAATCTCCTCAACGGCTGGCGACTCTTGAGGTGCGTCAACCGCAAATAGCGGCCCTGCCGGGCCAAATGACGAGCCAGACAAGGCCCGAGGGAGGAGCCCACCGGAGGCGTACGCAGTTGTACGTTGAGGATGGGCGACGACCGAGAACGCAGTAAGGCGAAGTCAGTTGGCCCGGCAGTCGCCTGGCTGCTGCTTGCGTCCCTGCTGGCCCTTCCCGCCCTGTCGGCGGTCCGGACGGTCTGCGCCGCCGCCGCTTTCCTGGTCGAATTTCTCTCCGAGGGCAGGCTCCCGCTCCTCTCAGCGCTCACCCCGAATCCCGCACGAGCGCCCCTGGCTGACCGTCCCGTCCCCATCGATCTCTACCGGCCCCTGACGCTCGGGACCCCGCCCGCGCTCGTGCTCGTGCACGGGCTGGCACCGATGGGAAAAGATGACCCGCGCCTGGCCCAGGCGGCGCGCCTCCTGGCCCGGGCGGGATTCCGCGTAGCGGTGCCGACAATCCCCGGGCTGACCCGCCTCCGCCTCAGGCCCGAGGACGCCGAGCCCGTGGTGGCGGCGATCCGGTCCCTCGCCGGGGAAAGGGGCTCGGGCCGGGTCAGCGTGCTTGGGGTGAGCGTCGGCGCGGGGCCGGCCCTCCTGGCCGCCGCCGATTCTCGCGTCTCAGACCGCGTGGGCGCGGTGCTGAGCCTCGGCGGCTACGCCTCCGCGGTCGAACTGCTGCGCTACTTTCTCACGGGAGCGTACGGATACGGGCGGGTGTCAGGACGGGTTTCACCCCAGCCCGAGGCCGCTCGCCTCTTCCTCCGGGAGAATCTGGATCTCCTGAAGAGCGCCGAGGACCGGCGGGCCCTCGACGCGTGGCTCGCCCGGCCGACCCCAGGGGGGCCAGCCACCCTCTCCCCCGAGGGCTCGGCGGTCCTCGACCTGGTGGAGAACCGTGACCCCGCCCGGGTGGACGCGCTCGTGGGGAACCTTCCGCCGGGGCTGCAAGACCTCCTGGCCCGCCTCTCCCCCGAGCGGGCGGTGCCGCGGCTTGGAGCCCGGCTCCTCCTGGTCCACGGCCGGGGGGACCCCGCGGTCCCGTTCACGGAGAGCCTGAGGCTGGCCGCGGCCGCCACCGGAAAACCAGGAACGCGGCTCGCCATCGTCGGCGTGCTGGCGCATGTGGAGGCGGGGGAGGGACAGCCCGGGTGGGGCGAAGCGCTCTGGGAGCTCTGGCGCCTCTGGTCGCTCTTCCTGAACTTCCTCGCTACCTCGTGAGGCCCATGAGGTCCATGGCCTCGCGCACCGGGTCATAGTCCCGGTCCGAGGCCTCGATGAAGCCGTCGATATCGTACACCTGCTTCAGTAACGCCGCGTATTCCGGCTTCTTGATGGCCAGGAGCGCGGCCTTGAGCCGCTCGCGCACCGCCGGATCGAGCCCTGGGCGCGCGCAGATCCCCGCCTCGGGAATGGGCGGCGTCTCGGCGACGTACGTGATCCGTTCCGCCGCGGGATCGCCCTTGAGGTGAATCTGGAGCGCCGTGTCGAAGCTCGCCGCCGCGTCCACGCTGCCGCGCAGAAGTGCGCGCAGCGCAGCCTCGTGAGTGCCCGCGAACAGCGCCTCCTTGAAGAAGCTCTTGGGGTCGCGGTTCGTCACGAGCCCGCGCTTCATCAGCAGCACCATGGGATAGATGTACCCCGAACTCGAGGCGGGATCCACGAAGGCGATCGTCCGGCCGCGAAGGTCCTCGAGCCGCGTCCACCCCTTGGCCTTCAGGACGTAGATCCGTGCAGTGTAGGCCGTCTTGCCCTGCCAGATGTCCCGGACCAGGATCTGGCACCCGGCTTCGCGGCTCGCCAGGACGTACCCCACCGGATGCACGAAGGCGAGGTCCACCCGCCGGCTCCGGAGTGCCTCCACCACGCCGGCATAGTCGGAGGCCACGATGGTCTTGATGGGTGTTCCCGACAGGCGGGTCAGCGTTTTCGCGAACGCGTCACCGGCCTCCTGGAGGGCGGTCGGGTCCCGCGAGGGCGTCAGGACGAGCGTCAGCTGATCGGCGGCCCAGACGGGAAACTGGAAGAGGAGCGCGACGGCGCAGAGGGTGAGGACGAGCGCCCGCCCTACGAACCAGCGCATCAGCCCCGCTGGCGGGTGATGTCGGGCGGCACCTGGTAGAGGTACTCGCGGAGGTAGCGGATCTCCTCGCCCTGGGCGTCCATGTGAACCCGCATGAGATCGCGGATCGAGATCATGGAGAGGATGCGCCCCTCGCTCACCACGAGCAGGTGGCGGATGTTGGCCTGGTCCATCTTGCGCATCGCCGACTGGTAGTCCTCGTCGGCGTCGGTCACGACGAGCTCGGTCGTCATGACGTCCCCGACGGGCGTCCGCGCCGGATCGAGGCCGCGGTCCACCACGCGCCGCACCACGTCGCGCTCGGAAAAAACGCCGACGAGCTTGTCGCCCTCGAGCACGCTTACGATCCCGACATTGTGGGCCGCCATCGCCCGCACCGCGTCGGACACCGTGGCCGCGCGCTGGACGGTAAAGAGGAAGCCGTAGCGCATGATGTCACGAATCTTCTTCATGGCCGTCCCTCCTTCACATCACGACGACGCCAGGCCCGGGAGGGCGCCGGAATCGCCGCGGCGGAGCCCCCAGCCGGCCAGCTTGGCCGTCAGCGTGTTGCGGTGCAGGCCGAGGAGGCGAGCGGCGTGGCTCTGGTTCCAGTCCACGCGGTCCAGCACACGCAGGATGAACTGCCGCTCGAAGCGCTCCCGCGCCTCCTTGAGCGACAGCCCCGGCTCGGGGCTCCCCGGCCCCGCGTCGGGCAGCGCCAGGTCCAGCGGCAGGTCCGACAGACGGATCACGGGCCCCCGGACCAGGGCCACCGAGCGTTCGATGATGTTCTCCAGCTCGCGGACGTTGCCGGGCCAGTCGTACTCGAGGAGCACCGGCAGCACGCCCGGCGAGATTCCCCGGATGGCTTTCCCGAACTCGCGGTTGTACTTCTCGATGAAGTGCGTGACGAGCGCCGGGATGTCCTCCCGCCGCTCGCGGAGCGGCGGCACGGCGAGGGGAACGACGTTGAGCCGGTAGTAGAGGTCCTCCCGGAAGGCGCGGTCCTTCACCGCCTGCTTCAGGTTCACGTTCGTCGCGGCGATGATCCTCACGTCCACCTTGATGGTCCGCGTCCCGCCGATGCGCTCGATCTCCCGCTCCTGCAGGACGCGCAGCAGCTTCGCCTGAAGATCCACCCGGAGGGTTCCCACCTCGTCCAGGAAGAGCGTCCCGCCGTGGGCCACCTCGAACTTTCCCGGCTTCTTCTGGTACGCCCCAGTGAAGGCCCCTTTTTCGTGGCCGAAGAGCTCGGACTCCAGGAGCGGCTCGGGGATCGCGGCGAGGTTGACGGCGGCGAACGCCCGCTCGCGCCGGGGGCCCTGGCGGTGGATGGCACGGGCGATGAGCTCCTTGCCGGTCCCGCTCTCCCCCGTGATCAGCACGGTGGCGGTCGTCTCGGCGAGCCGGGCGATCTGCTCGTAGATCCGCACCATCACGGGGTGACGCCCGACGATCTCGTCGAAGCCGTGGGCGCTGGCCAGCTCCGAGCGGAGGTAGAGCACTTCCTGCTGGAGCGCGCGCTTCTCGAGGGCGCGGCGGACGAGGGCCTGCATCTCGTCCACGTCGAAGGGCTTGACGACGTAGTCGTAGGCCCCCCCCTGCATCGCGACCACCGCCGTGCGCACGTCGTTCACGGCGGTGACCATGATCACCTCCAGCGAGTCCTCGAGTCCCTTGATCCGCTCCAGGATGTCGATGCCGGTCTCGCCGGGCAGGCGGACGTCCAGCAGGACGAGGTCCACGTCGTGGGACTGGAGCTGCGCGAGCGCCGAGGGGCTGTCGGTCGCCTCGAGGATGTTGCAGTCGTCCTGGAGGACCTGGCGGATCGCCTCCCGCACCCCGAGCTCGTCGTCCACCGTCAGGACGACGGGGCGCTGGGCCTTCGCCGTTTCGAGCACCACGGCCGCGCCCCGGGCTACTTCGGCTCGGGCCCCTTCAGGACGATGTACTCGTTCCGGCCGCCCCCGCGCTGGAGGTAGACGGGCACGCCCTCCCCCGGCTTCACCTGGGCGAGGGCCTGCTGGAAGGCCTCGACGCTCTTGACGGGCCGGCGGTCCACCTCCAGGATCGCGTCCCCCGGCCGGATCCCGGCCCGCTCGCCGGGGCTCCCGGGCGCCACGTCCATGACGACCACGCCTTCGCGCGCGGTCAGGTCGTAGCGCTGGGCCAGCTCGGCAGTCAGCGCCGCCACCCGGAGCCCCCACCCGTCGCGCGCGGGCGCCGCGGCGACCAGCGTCTCTTCGCCGGGCATCTCGCCCAGCTTGACGGTGAGCCGATCCTGCTTCTTGTCCCGGAGGATCGTCAGCGGGATGGGCTGCCCCGGCGGCGTAGCGGCGACGCGGCGCTGGAGCTCCGGCACCTCGGGCGTGACCCGGCCGCCGAACTCGACGATGATGTCACCCGCGCGCAACCCCGCGGCCTCGGCCGGACTGTCCTTCATGACGTCGGCGACCAGCACGCCGGTCCGGGGCGCGACCCCGAAGCCGGCGGCCAGCTCGTCGCTCAGGTCCTGGATCACGATCCCGAGCCAGCCGCGGACCACCCGCCCCCCCTTGATGAGCTGGGCCATGACATCCTTGGCCATGTTGACGGGAATGGAGAACCCGATCCCCTGCCCGGTCGCGACGATGGCCGTGTTAATGCCGATCACCTTCCCGTCGAGGTTCAGAAGCGGCCCGCCGGAGTTGCCCGGGTTGATGGAGGCGTCGGTCTGGATGAAGTTCTCGAACTGGGAGACCCCGAGCCTCATCCGGCCCGTGGCCGAGATGATCCCGAGGGTCACCGTGCGGTCAAGGCCGAAGGGATTGCCGATCGCGATGGCCCACTGGCCGATCTTGAGGCGATCGGAGTCGCCGAGCGCCGCCACCGGGAGCGGGTTGGGCGCCTCGATCTTCAGCACCGCGAGATCGGTCTTGGGGTCCCGCCCCACGAGCTTGGCCGCGAACTTCCGCTGGTCGGAGAGCCGCACCTCGATGGTGGCCGCGTTCTCGATGACGTGGTTGTTGGTGAGGATGTAACCCGCGGCGTCCACGATGACGCCGGACCCCGAGGAGCGGGCGTGCTCGCGCGGCGGCCGTCCCCGGAAGAAGCGCTCGAAGAATTCGGGCCCGAAGAACTCGCGGAAGCGCTCTTCCGTCTGGGGCTCCTCAGACGTCGCCTCCTTCGTGGGGGTGGTGCTGACGTTGACCACCGCGGGCATGACGTGCTCCACCACGGAGACGAACGCCTCCTCCATCGCCCGGAGCGGGGCCTTCGGATCCGAGGCTTGCTGGGCTCCGGCGTCGTGGGGCGGCGCCGCGAGGAGGAGCGCCGCCAGGAGAAGGACCGACCAGCGGGTGAGCACGGCCCCCATCTTACTCCGCGCGCGCCCCCCCGCCAAGGGGGATCGCCCTCACTTCGAGGATCCGGCGGGTGGCGGGGGTGACGGGAGCGACGGCGCCGCGGCGGATGCCCACCACCCAGGCGATTTCGGTACCGGCCAGGAAGAGGGGTAGGCGGTCGCGCCGCCAGCGCGGGATCTTGGCGTCGATCAGGAACGCCTTGAGCCGCTTGCTCCCCGGGGCGCCGAAGGGATGGAACCGATCCCCCGCGCGACGGCCCCTCACGCCGAGCATGCCCGGAAGCGCGGCCCGGTCGAAGACGGCGACCCACGGGTCTGAGGGAGGTGTATACGAATCTGGACAGTCGAACTCGCGCGCCTCGAGCCTCAGCCCGGCCCCGGGGAGCGCCAGGGATCCCGGCACAGGCAGAGCCGCCTCCGGAAGGGGCTCGGCGGTTCCACGGGAGAGCCGGAGGTGATCCCCGCTCACCTCGAGCCACACGCGCCCCACTCTGACCGGTGCGGGAGAGCCTGGCCCGGTCAGCCGCGCGAGGGCGCGCTGGGCCCACGCGCGGAGCGGCCGGCCCTCGTCGAGGCGGTGCAGCGCCCGACGCAGGACCTCCTCGGCGATACCCGCGGGAAGCGACCCGAGCGCGGCGCGCGAGAGGACAAGCCCTCCGTCTTCCACCCGGGCGAGGCGATCCAGTTCGTGCGCCGCCAGGCGCTCGACATCCTCCACGAGCCCGCGCGCCAGCGCTGCCGCCCGACAGAGAGCCTCACTAATCCGGGGATTGTAACTGGCGGCCAGAAAGGGCAGCAGATCGTGGCGGATCCGATTTCGAAGGAACTTGGGATCGCGGTTCGAGGGGTCCTCGACCCACGCCAGCCCGGCGCCCTCGAGCTCGGCCTCGATCTCCCGCCGGCGGATCTCGATGAGGGGACGGATGAAGCGGCTACGCACGGGCGGAATTCCAGCCAAACCACGCGGACCCGCTCCCTCAAGGAGGCGCATGAGCACCGTCTCGGCCTGGTCGTCCGCGGTGTGGCCGAGGGCGACTCGGGAAGCGCCGAGCGCGCGGGCCTGTTTTGCGAACGCCGCGTAGCGCTGCCTCCGGGCCTGCGCCTCCAGGGACTCGCCCGGTTCCGCACCCACGTGGACGCGCTCGACCATCACGGGGACGCCCCATCGCAGTCCCAGGCTTTCCACGAACGCCGCCTCCGAGTCGGCCTCGGCGCGAAGGGCGTGGTTGACATGCAGAACGTGGAGGGTCAGGCCGAGGCGCGGCCGGAGGGCCAGGAGCGCGTGGAGGAGCGCGACCGAGTCGGCGCCGCCCGACACGCCCACCAAGACGGTTTCGCCGCCAGCGAGCATCCCGTGGCGGCGAATCGTCCGGAGAACCTTCTCGACGAACTCAGTGCCGGTGGTCACATTCGGACTGGAGCCCGACCCACACCTCCCCGTCCTCGAAGTACTCCTTCTTCCAGACGGGGACGGTCTCCTTCAGGCGGTC
The DNA here is from genome assembly GCA_001443385.1 of Candidatus Rokubacteria bacterium CSP1-6. Classification (GTDB taxonomy): domain Bacteria; phylum Methylomirabilota; class Methylomirabilia; order Rokubacteriales; family CSP1-6; genus CSP1-6. Next base: position 16,289 of record LDXP01000025.1, on the reverse strand, counting down.
GATGGCGAAGCGGCAGGCCTCAAAGGCCTCGGCCCGGTGGGCCGCCGACACGGCGATGATGACGCTGGCCTCCCCGATCTCGAGCCGTCCCACCCGGTGAACCATCGCGACCGCTTTCACGCCCGGCCAGCGGGCGTGGACCATCCGGCCGATCTCCCGCATCTTGGCTTCCGCCATGGGCGCGTGGGCCTCGTACTCGAGGAACTTCACCCGACGGCTGCCGGTCTCGTTCCTCACGACGCCGGAAAAGACCCCCACGCCTCCGGCCTCAGGATGAACCACGGCCGCGGTCACCGCGGCCTCAGAAAGCGGCTCCTCCGTCATCCGGTAGAGGTCCGCGCCGTCCGACCCGCCGCTGACGGGCGGGAACAGGCAGACCTCGTCGCCGGCGCGGAGTGGGTGCTCGGGGGCCACGTAGTCCTGGCCCACCGCGAAGAGGGTGTGGGGACGGTACGGCAGGAGCGCGGGGTAGCGCTCCGCCACGGCGGCCCACGCCGCCTCGACGGTGCCGCCCTCGGGGAGCTCCAGCTCGACGCGGTCCCGCCCGGCCGCCTCACGGTAGCGGGCGAAGAGCCGCACCTGTACCTTCATCGCCGGACCGCGCCGATTAGAATTGGTGGGACTGGCCGCATCCGCAGGAAGACTTCACATTCGGATTCTTGATCGCGAAGCCGGCGCCCATCATGGTGTTGTCGACGAAGTCGATCTCGCTGCCGGCCAGGTACGGCGCGCTCTGCTTGTCCACGTACACCTTGACCCCTTGGGACTCGACCACGTTGTCCCCCTCGGCCGCCTGGTCCTCCCACCCCAGCTCGTAGGACATCCCGGAGCAGCCGCCGCCCACGACCCGAACGCGAAGCCCCCGCTCGGGCTTCCCCTCTTCCAGCCGAAGATCCATCACCTTCTTTGCCGCCGTCTCGGTCAGCGTGATCATCCAGGTCCTCCTGTGCAATTTCACCGTGGAATTCCGGCCCCCTCATTATACCAGAAGCCTTCTCCCCTTCAGGGGGAGAGGATTAAGGTGAGGGGGCTACAGTATGCCGCCTGCGGGGAGGAGCGTGAGGTCTTCGAGGGACGCGCCGGGGGGAAGACTCGCCATCAGGAGCGCGGCCTCCGCCACATCCTCGGGCCTCAGCATGCGCGCGCGGTCCGGCGGGTTGGGAACGGCGTCCCAGAGGGCGGTGTCCACGGCGCCCGGGCTCAAGGCTCCGACCCGGACGCCGTGAGGGCGCATCTCCTCGGCGAGCACCTGGGTGAGCCCGAGCACGGCGTGCTTGGAGGCCGCGTAGGCGGCGCCGCCGGGGATCGCGCGCTTGGCCGCAACCGAAACGATGTTGATGATCGTCCCCCGGCGTTCCTTCATCATCGCGGGGAGCACGGCGCGGCACGCCAGAAAGACGCCGCGCACGTTCACCGCCATCATCCGATCCCAGTCCTCGGGTTTGGTATCCACGAGCGGGGCGAAAGCGGCGACGCCGGCCGCCGTCACGAGGATGTCAACCCTCTTGAACTCGGCGAGGACCTTCTCGACGAGAGCGGCAACCGACTCCTCGCGAATGACATCGGTGGGGACTGCCAGCGCTCGGCCAGCCTGACTGTTGATCTGAGCGGCAACGGCCTCCAGTTCGGACGCCGTTCGCGCGGCCAGCGCCACCGCCGCGCCCTCGCGGCAGAAGGCGAGGGCCACGGCGCGGCCGATTCCTCGCCCCGCACCCGTGACGATCGCCACCCGGTCCTTCAGCTTCACAGAACGCTCCCCCGCGGCTTGATCAGCTCCATGAACTCGGCCCGCGTCTCCGGCCGGTCGCGAAAGGCCCCGAGCATCGCTGAGGTGACGGCCTTGGAGTTCTGCTTCTCGACCCCGCGCATCACCATGCAGAGGTGGATCGCCTCGATCACCACCGCCACGCCTCGGGGCTTGAGTGCATCCTGGAGCGTGTAGGCGATCTGAGTCGTCAGGCGCTCCTGTATCTGGAGGCGTCGGCTGAACATCTCCACGAGGCGGGGGATCTTCGACAATCCAATGATCTTCTTCCCCGGGAGGTAGGCGACGTGGCACTTGCCAAAAAATGGGATGAGATGATGTTCGCACATTGAAAATACATCGATGTCCTTGACCACGACCATCTCGTCGTAGTCCTCGACGAAGAGGGCGTCGTTGAGCACGTCTTTGACGTCCTGCTGATAGCCCGACGTCAGGAACTGCAGCGCCTTCGCCACGCGCTCGGGCGTCCGCTCAAGCCCCTCCCGATGGACGTCCTCTCCCAGCTCCTTCAGGATCTTCGCCACCCATTCTTCGATCATCGAGTGTCTCCGTCATCGGTCTCGCCGTAGTACTCGAAGGTGTTGTTCGCCGTCTCGACCACCGCCACCCGTTGAAGGGCTCCCGCGGGGAGCGCCGGCGCCAGGAGGCGCCAGAAGGCGCGGGCGAGATTCTCCCCGGTGGTGATGACTCCCGCGAGCGCGGGCACGTCGGCGTTGAGGTCCCGGTGGTCCACCAGGTCCAGCACCGCGCGTCGCACCGCGGACTCCAGCATCACGAGATCCGCCGCCATTCCCGTTCGGGGATCGATCCGCCCGCCCACGGTCACCTCCAGGAGATAGTTGTGGCCGTGGGGGCGAAAGCAGGGTCCGTAGAGCGCGCGGTTCTCCGCCTCGCCGAGGGCGGGGTTCGCCAGCCGGTGACCGGCGCTGAAGTGGAACGTCCGCGTCAGCGTCAGCGCGTCACGGCCCATAGTAGTCCACGTAAAAGGTCGGATCCTCCCACAGGCGGACCCGCCACAGGCGATCGGCCCCGAGCTTGGGCGCCAGCAGGTCCCAGATGCCGCGGGCCAGGTTCTCCGTGGTGGGAATCGCGTCGCCCGAGAAGAGCGGATCCTCGTTCAGGTGCGAATGGTCGAAGCGCTGGGTCACGGCCTCGCCCACGACCCGCTTCAGCTCCCCCAGATCCATCAGCATCCCGGTTCGCTCGTCCACGAGGCCGCGGATGGTGACCTCGAGGGTGTAGTTGTGACCGTGCACCTGGGTGAGGCTCCCGAAGACCTTCCGGTTCTCCTCCGGGCTCCACCCGGGGCGCCAGTACCGGTGCGCCGCCGAGAAGGTGAAACGGCGCGTCGCATAGACCAATCCACTCTCGGGCCGCTTCATGCCTCTCTCGCGGCTTCGAGGAACCGCTGGGCCACGCGAGGAGCGCTGAACTCGGCGGCCCTGCGACGCCCGGCGTCCCCGTAATCTTTTCGTCGGCGTGAGTCCGTGAGGATTTCCTCGAGCGCGTCGGCCAATCGCTCGGGACTGCGCGGTTCCACGAGCCGCCCGGTCACACCATCGGGGACGACTTCCGGCACCGCCGCCGCCCGGCAGGCGACAATGGGGAGGCCCGCGGCCATGGCCTCGAGGAGGACGATGCCGAACCCTTCCTGAACGCTCGGAAGACAGAAGCAGTCGGCGTTCACGTACTCCTCGGCGAGCCGATTGCGCGAAACCTCGCCCAGGAAGACAACCGCGTCTCCGAGGCCGAGGGCGGCGTGGCGGCGGAGCAGCCGGTCGCCCTCCGGCCCGTCGCCGACGATGCTGAGCCGGACATCCGGAAGCCGACGGCGCAGCAGCGCGACCGCCTCGAGGAGATCCTCGAGACGCTTGCGCGGGTACATCCGCGCCACGGAGAGGATGGTGGGGCGCTCAGACGGGCGGCGGGGCGCCCGCGCGAAACGCCCCTGCCAGTCCTCGAGGTCGATGGGCTCCGGCACCACCGCGATCCTTTTCGAGGGGACGCCATAGACGCGCTCGACCACCCCCGCGCAGTAGCGGCTCGTCACGAGCACCCGGTCCGCGCGCGCCACGTTGCGACGCTCCCAGCGGGCCTGGATGGAGAGGAGCGCGCGGGTCCGGCCCCGCTCGTTCAGGAGCTCGTCGGCGATGATGCCCTTGAGGCTCGCGACGAAGGGGATCCGCCGGCGGCGCGCCCAGAGAAACCCGTCGAGGTCGAACCCCACGACGACGTCAGCGTCGGGCGGGGCGAGGACGAGACCGGCGTTGTAGAGCCACCGGTCCAGGGTGTGGAAACCCGAGCGCAAACGGAGCGGGCGGATCTCCACCGCGTGGCCCAGCGCCTCCAGGGCGCGCTCCAGCTCGCGGATCCCCACGAAGGTCCCGCTGCCCTCCGTCGGGCTCAGCGGCGTGGACGTGAGGAACGCGAACTTCACCTACCGCCCTTCGAAGCGGGGCGGGCGCTTTTCAAGGAAGGCCCCAGTGCCCTCCTTGTAGTCCTGGCTCTCGAAGGCCTCCAGCGCGAGCTGGCGGATCCGCTCCTTCTGCCGGACCCCGCCGTCCTCCAGGATCGCCTCGATGGTGATCTTGGCCCCCCGGACCGAGAGCGGCGCGTTCTCTGCGACCTTCTTCAGATAGTCGTACGTGTAGGCCTCCAGCTCCGCCGGCGGCAGGAGGCGGTTGATGAACCCGATCTGGAGCGCTTCCTGGGCCTCGAAGGTGCGAGCGGAAAAGAGGATGTCCTTGGCGTAGGAGGGCCCGACCAGGTCCACCAGCTGGCGGACGCTGCCGAGCCCGTAGATGATCCCGAGGCGCGCGGCGGGAATCCCGAACTTGGCGCCGGCGGCGGCGAAGCGGAGGTCGCTCGCCATGGCGATCGCCATCGCGCCGCCCATGCAGAAGCCGAAGATCATGGCGACGGTGGGCTTCGGGCACTGGCGGATGGCGAGGTAGGTGGCCTCCGTCTCCCTGTTGTAGGCCTGGGCGGTCGCGATGTCCTTGCGCACCTCCTTGAACTCGGAGATGTCGGCGCCCGAGGCGAAGGCCTCGGTGCCGGCGCCCCGGTAGACGACGGCGCGGACGCCGGGGTCCTTGCCGAGCGCCTCGGTGACGCGGGCGATCTCCTGCCACATCGCCAGGCTGATGGCGTTGCGCATCTCGGGACGGTTGAAGACCACGGTCGCGATGGCGTCCTTCTGCTCCACCCGGATCAAATCGCTCATGCGTGCTTGGCCTCCTCCACGACACCGTCGGCCACTAGGGCATCGATCCCGCCCTCGTCGTAGCCCAGCTCGGCCAGGACCTCGCGGGTGTGGGCACCCGGGAGCGGAGCCGGCGTCCTGACCCGGGCGGGCGTCCGGTGGAGGTGCAGGGGGAGCCCCATCACCTTGTGCAGGCCCCAGACGCGATGGTTGAGCTCATGAACGAGTCCCGACTCGACGACCTGGGCGTCGGCGAAAACCTCGTCGAGCCTGTAGATGGGGCCGCAGGCCACGCCCGCGGCGTTCAGAATCTCAACCCACTCGGTCGCGGGCTTCATGGCGAGCGCCGCCTCGAGGATCTCGTCCATGGCAGCGCGGTTCTTCAGCCGGGCCGAGCCCCTGGCGAAGCGCGGGTCGTCGGCCAGTTCGGGCCGGCCCAGCGCCCGGCAGAGCCGCCCCCACATGTCGTCGTTGCCGACGGCCAGGTTGAGGTGGCCGTCCTTCGCGCGATAGACGCCCATGGGAGCAGTCAGCGGATGATGATTGCCCACCGGCGGGGGCACTTCCGCGGTGTTGAGGTAGCGGGCGGCCTGGAACGAGAGGCTGCCGACCAGCGCCTCGAGCAGCGAGGTCTCGACCCGCTGGCCCTGCCCGGAGCGCTCCCGCTCGACCAGCGCTGCCAGGATCCCCAGCGCGGCGAAATAGCCGGCCAGCAGATCGCCGATGGGGATCCCGATCCTCAGCGGAGCCGTTTCCTCCGTCCCGGTGAGCCACATCAACCCCGACATCCCCTGCACGATCTGGTCGTAGCCGGGGCGGTCGCGGTACGGGCCGGTCTGGCCGAAGCCTGAGATGCTGGCGTAGACGAGGCGCGGGTTCTCGCGGCTTAGGGACTCATAGTCGATCCCGAGGCGGTGCTTGACGTCGGGGCGGTAGTTCTCGACCACGACGTCCGCCCGGAGCGCGAGCGCCCGGAGGATCTCGACCCCCTTGGGGTGCTGGAGGTTCAGGACCAGGCTCTTCTTGTTCCGCTGGAGGTCCCCCTGATCGAAGAAGACCCGCTCCCGGCTCGAATCCCCCGGCCGTTCGACGCGCAGAACGTCGGCGCCCAGGTCGGCCAGGATCTTGGTGCAGGTCGGCCCGGAGCGCACCGTCGTGAGGTCGATGACCCGATAGCGTGACAGCGGCATCGTCCCCGCCCCCGCGGGACTTTCAGTCTAGCACACCCGAATCTTGACAGCCCGGCGGTCCGATGATACCAGGGCTGTACCGGGGGGATGCGGGGGGATGCGGGTGCTCATCGTCGAGGACATGCCGGCCGAGGCGGAAGCCTTCGCCGATCTGGTCAGCCACCACGGCCACCAGCCCATCGTCGTCCGCAGCGCCGAGGCGGCCCTTGACAGCCTGACCGTCTCCCCGCCCGATGCCATCCTGCTCGAAATGTACCTGCCCGGCATGAGCGGGCTGGAATTCCTCCGGGTCATGTCCGAGCGCCGGCAGCGGCTCCCCGTGGTGGCCATGTCCGGCGCCGTCAGCGAAGCCGAGGCGCGGCAGTCCCTCAAGCTGGGCGCGGTCGAGTTTCTCCCGAAGCCGCTCAGCCTCGACCAGCTGGGGATCGTGCTGGACTTCCTCGAACTGCAAGTCCTGACCCGCCGGTTCACCGAGGACGTCCTGAGGCTGAACCAGCGGCGGTACGCCCGCGTGCAGGTCTCGCTGGATGTGAAGGTGGAGAATGCCGCCGCGGGCTCGGTCGCGGGCCGCGCGGTGGACCTGAGCCCCTTCGGCCTGAAGGTGCGCTCGGCGACGGATGTGGAGCCGGGCGGGACCGCGCGGTTGTCGTTCACCCCGCCCGACGGGGAGCCCCTCATTTCCGTGCTGTCGCTGTTGGTCCGCCGGGACCCGGACGGACAGGCCTTCACGTTCGTCAACCTGACAAACCCGGACTTCCTGCGCCTCAAGAAGTTCGTCGACTCCCACCTGCCGGGTTAAGACCCCGGGCTCGAGAAAAGAGGAGCGCCCCCCGAAGCAACGGAGGGGCGCTGGCGTGACAGGGCGAGGCTGATCTACAGATACAACTCGGCGCTCGGATTGCTGCTGTTATCTTGCCCGAGGTCGAGAGAATTTTCTTCGCCGTCTTCCGCGCTGAGCGTCAGGTCCCACAGGCGATGGCCCGCGGCACTGCCGACCAGGCGGTAGGAGCCGGCCGGGAGACGATCGAACCGGTAGGCCTGGCCCAGGGGGACCCGCGTCGTGAAGCGCTTGCCTTCGGCGGCCCCGCTCAGCCCCTGGAGGACCAGCCGGGCTTTCAGGGGCGGCCGGTCTGCTTCAGGCTTTTCCCACGTGGCCCTCCCCTTGAGGACGGCTGTGCCTGCGGTCGCCTCCGCGGCGTCCGCGGCAACACTGAACGCGACCTGCGGAGCCAGTACCCCGGCGGCCACCAGCCACTGCCTGGCGAGCCGCACCTCCTCCGAATCGGGCTTCCCGTGGTCCACCACGTACCGGAACGCGGCTTCGGTCTCCTGCCGCTGGTCCAGACGGCTCAGCGTCACGCCCAGGGCGTACCAGAGCGCGGCGTCCTCCGGCGCCGCCTGGAGCGCCTCGTCGTAGAGCCGCCACGCCCCTTCGTAGTCCCCCATCTCCGCCAGCACCGCAGCTTCCTGGGCCGGTGCCAGGCCGGATGGTTGGGGACGCGGCGCCATCTGGGTGGCAGCCCTGCTGCCCTCGAACGCGCCGACCACGAGGATCAGGGCGATCCAGAGGGACGACACCGCGAACATCAACGAACGGGATTTCCTCGAACGGGATTTCCTCTTTGAATTCTTTGCGGGCGATTTCCTCTTTTGCATGGCTCTGTCCCCCTTCCACCCTGCTAGTGAGGCAATGGGGATGCCAGGGAGCATAGGGGCTAACCTCTCGAGATTTCAGAGCTACGTTCAGCGGGACCTGCCCACGGGTGTCAGCCGTCCACTCGCCCATGGGAGTTTCTCCCAAGGGGGCGTATCATGGGGCCATGGCGCGGATTCTGGTAGTGGATGACGACTCCGAGACCAGGGGTCTGCTGACCGAGTCGCTTGCGGCCGCGGGCCACGAGGTGGTGGGGGCCGAGTCGGGTCGGGCCGCAATGGACCCGCTCTCCCGCCGGGAGTTTGACCTCGTCCTCACCGACCTCGTCATGCCCGGCATGAACGGGCTGGAGCTTCTCCGCTGGATCAAGGAGTCCGAGCTGGAGCCCGAGGTGCTCGTGCTGACCGGGCACGCGGAGGTCCCGACGGCCGTGGAAGCGATGCGCCTGGGCGCCTACCACTACCTCGCCAAGCCCTGGAACGACGCGGAGCTGAAGGAGGTCGTCGCCAAGGCGGCCGAGAAGAAGGCGCTCCGGAAGGAGAACGTCAACCTCAAGGGTGTCCTCACCCACCGGGATCCGCCGCCCGTCATGGTGGGGGAGAGCCGGCCGATCCGGGAGCTGATGGGGGTCGTCGAGCGGGTGGCCCAGAGCGCGAGCGCGGTCCTGATCCTGGGCGAGAACGGGACCGGCAAGGAGTTGATCGCCCGGTCCCTGCACCTGAGGAGCCCGAGGGCGGCCCGTCCGTTCATCTCGCTGAACTGCGGGGCCATGCCCGCCCCGCTGCTGGAGTCGGAGCTCTTCGGCCACGCCAAGGGATCCTTCACCGGGGCCGTCGCGACCAAGGTGGGCCTCATGGAGGCGGCGGACGGCGGCACGCTCTTCCTCGACGAGATCGGGGAGATGGCCCCCGCCATGCAGGTCCGGTTATTGCGGGCCCTGGACTCCGGCGAGATCCGGCGCGTGGGCTCCGAGCGGGCCTTTCACGTGGACGTCCGCGTCGTGGCCGCCACCGCCCGGGATCTGGAGCGGGACGCGTCCGAGGGACGCTTTCGCTCGGACCTGTACTACCGGATCAGCACCGTCGTCCTACGGCTTCCCCCCCTGCGCGAGCGCGACACGGATATTCCCCTGCTGATCCAGCACTTCGCCGGCCGGCCACGAGGCGGGGGGCGCCCCCTGACCTTCTCGCCGGCGGCGCTCGAGCTCCTCGCGCGCTACGCATGGCCGGGGAACATCCGGCAGCTCCAGAACGTGATCGAGCGCCTGCAGATCCTGAACGAGGGGGGCGAGATCCGCCCGGAGGATCTCCCGCCGGAAATCCCGGCAAGCCCCGCTCGAGAGCCCGCCGATCCGGCGCGGCTGCCGCTGGCGGAGATCGAGCGGCTCCACGTCGCGCGCGTCCTGGAAGCCACCGAGTGGAACAAGAGCCAGGCGGCTCGCGTCCTCAAGATCGACATCAAGACGCTCAACAAAAAAATCCGGGATTACGGGATCAGCCGGGCTGCGACCTGAAGGAGGAGGATGGTGGCGGTGGCAGGACTCGAACCTGCGACAAAGGGCTTATGAGACCCCTGCTCTGCCGTCTGAGCTACACCGCCTAAAATCCCGTGGACAGCGTTGGACCATTTGCTATAATTCGGCCAAAATATTGGAAAGTCAAGTTGGGAGCGACTCGGAGGGGCGTTATGGCGCGGCTCCCGGAGCGGCTGTGGGATAACGGCGACGAGGAAGAGGTCAAGGATGACGACCTCGACGACGAGGACGAGGATTTCGACGACGACTTCGACGACGAGGAAGGCGAGGACCTGGAAGACGAGGATCTAGTAGAGGACGAGGACGACTAACCCCCCACGCGGAGGAGAGAATCTATGGCACTTGCGGGCACAGAAGGGTGGCTCTTTCTCCTGCGGTGGATTCACTTCCTGGCGGGCATCACCTGGATCGGCATCCTCTACTACTTCAATTTCGTTCAGACCCCATTCTTCGCCGAAACGGAACCTCCCGTGCGGAGCGGCGCGATTCAGAAACTGGTTCCCCGCGCGCTCTGGTGGTTCCGCTGGGGCGCCATGGTCACCTTCGTCTCCGGCTGGCTCTACCTGCTCCACCGGATGGGACAGTTCGGCGGGGTGAGGGAGTTCTTCGCCACCTCCTACGGCTGGGCGATCTTCCTGGGCGGAATCCTCGGGTCCTTCATGTGGGCCAACGTCTGGTTCGTGATCTGGCCGAAGCAGAAGATCGTGATCGCCAACGCCATCGACACCGCCGCGGGCAGGCCCGCCAATCCGGCGGCGGCCGGGGCGGGAGGCCGCGCGGGAGTCGCCTCGCGGACCAATGTCCTCTTCTCCATCCCGATGCTCTTCTTCATGGGCGCGGCCAGCCACCTTCCGGACCTCGCCGAGAACTTCTCTCGAGGCCCGAAGATCGCCATGGCGATGATCTCGGCGGTCATCATCCTGCTGATCGAGGCCAACGCGCTGTGGGCGACGCCGGGTCAGGGGACGGCCAAGCCGCTCGCCACGATCAAGGGCACGCTCTGGGCGGGGTTCATCCTCACGGCGATCTTCTACCTGCTCTTCGAAATTTTATTTTAAGAACGCCGCTAGCTCGTCGAGCGCGGAGGCCAGCTGGGGCATGGGTTGCATGATGGCCGTGCCCCGCTTCGGCTTGTAGCCAGGCGGGTACGCCCCGCGTAGCACCCGCGCCTCGAGCAGCTCGCGCGACGAGCCTTTGATCGCCGGCCCCAGCGGTCCGTTCTTCGACGGGTCGCTGTTATGGCAGGCGGTGCACTGGGCCAGGTAGACCTGCCGGCCGCGGCCGGCCGGCCCTCCCTCCTGCGCGCACGCGGCCAGTGCCAATGCGAAGGCCGGCAACAGCCAGGGCCAGCGCTTCATGAAGTGAAGTCGTCAAAAAGCGAGGTCTTGACCTCGTCGGGGATTCGCGTCCGGGCCTTCTCCCGGGGGTGATCCACCACCAGATAGGCGTCCTGCTTCTTGAAGGCCTCGATCGCTCCGGGAGGAAAGGCGAAGCGGATGAAGTGGACCGCGCTGAGCTTGCCGCGGTCCGCGTCGGAGTGGCCGGGCTCGAACTTCGCGGGAATCGCATAGTCCTTCCCCACCTGGATCCACACGTGCTCCCCGGCGTCGATCCCCATCAGCCGGTCCAGGACGGGCTGGATCTCCGCCCTATCCTCGATCTCGATGAGCAGCGTCGCCGACAGCTCGTTTTCGCCCGGGATCAGATCGTTATAGACCTCGACCTCTTCCCGGATCTTGGCCTCGTCCACGATCCGCTCGACCCGGCACATCTCCTGGATCTGGAAGAGGGCGGTCTCACGGTTCTCGAAGACGAAGCAGAGATACTTGCCGACCTGCACCCGGCGCCGGCGCTTCAGGTCGATGATGCGCCGGCACATCTCCTCGCGCACCTTCTCGTACTCGTAGATGTTCTTGACGTCCGACAGTTCCAGCTTTTTCATTCGGGAGTCACCCCGTAGGCTTCGGCAACGATCTGGATAGGATGCCGGGGCGCAGCGCCCGTCCCCTGGGCGATCTGGAGCGCCGCCAGCGGGCAGTCGCTGGCGACCCGGTCGGGCCGCGCGGCCTGGACGTCTTTGAAGAGCGGCTCCGCGACCTTGAGGGAGAGCTCGTAATATTCCTTCTTCAACCCCCAGGTCCCGTCCACGCCCGAGCACCGCTCGATCACCTCCACCTCGCTTCCCGGGATCAGCCGAAGCAGATCGGCCGACTTCGTCCCGAGGTTCTGCGCCTTGAGGTGGCAAGGCAGGTGGTAGGCCACCTTGCCCGGACGTTTCGAGAAGTTGGTGTCGAGCTTGCCGTCGGCGTGGAGCCGCATCAGGTACTCGAAGAGATCCCGGGTATGGCTCGCGACCAGCCGGGCGTCGTCGGAGCCGTCGAGCCACGGGTACTCCTGCTTGAGCATGTAGCTGCACGTCGGCCCCGGCACCACGATCTCGCGCCCTTCCCGGACCGCCGCCGCCAGCGCCTTCACGTTCTCGCGGATGAGCGCCTGAGCCTCCTTCACGGCCCCCCCGTCCAGGTACGGCATGCCGCAGCAGCGCTGCGGGGGAAGCGCGACGTCCACCCGGTTCCGCTCGAGGACAGCCACCGCGGCCTTACCGACGGCCGGATCGTTGTACTCCACGGTGCACGTCGCGAAAAGCGCCACCTTGGCCTGAGGGACGAACGACACAGGCCGGCGCCGGGAGAACCACGCCGAAAACCGCTCACGGGCGAAGGAGGGAAGGTTCCGGCGCCGGTGAAGCCCCACGACGGCCTGGAGGAAGGCGCGGTGGGGGGCAAGCGTGTTGGCCCAGTTGGCGAGCCGCGCCGTCAGGGTCCCGAGGCGTCCCACGAGGTCGGTGTTGCCGAGGAACCGGTCCTGGAGCGAGACCCCGCGCTGCTTCGCCTCCGCCGCCCGCGCCCGCAGCATGAGGCGCGGGAAATCCACCTGCCAGCGGTGCGGCGGGGTGTAGGGGCAGTGGTTGTAGCAGAGCTTGCACTGATAGCAGAGATCCACCACCCGCTTGAGGGCCCCGGGCGCGAGCTTCTCGGCGTCGCCGTCCACCTCCTCGGTGTCGAGGCTCACGAACAGATCCTTGAACGAGGGGCAGAGCGTGATGCAGCGGCGGCAGCCGTTGCAGATGTCGTAGACCCGGCGGAGCTCCTGCTCCACCTTGGGAAGCTCCCAGAAGGCCTCAGAACGAATATCGAGTGTCATCGCACTGGCCCCCCTCACCCCACTTATAATCCCCTCACCTTCATCCTCTCCCCCTGAGGGGGAGAGGGCAGGGTGAGGGGGGGAGAGGAGAAGAGGTGAGAGGCGCGTCTAGATGGCGTCCGCGGGTTCTTTGCCGGCGATCTGCTTCAGGCCCTTGGTGAAACGGCCGGCGTGGGACTTCTCGGCCTTGGCGAGCGTCTCGAACCACTCGGCCAGTTCGGGGAGCCCTTCCTCCCGGGCGGTCTTCGCCATACCCGGATACATCTGCGTATACTCGTAGGTCTCGCCCTCGACCGCCGATTTCAGGTTGGCCTCGGTCTTCCCGAAGGGCACGCCCGTGGCCGGGTCGCCGACTTCCTTCAAGAAGTCCATGTGGCCGAAGGCGTGGCCGGTCTCGGCGTCCGCGGTGTCCTTGAAGAGGCCGGCGATGTCCGGGAAGCCCTCGATGTCGGCGGCCCGGGCGAAATACAGGTACCGGCGATTCGCCATCGACTCCCCGCCAAAGGCATCCTTGAGGTTGTTGTGGCTCTTGGTTCCCTTGAGACTCTTTCCTGCCATGACGTCTTCCTCCTTGGGTGTGTGTGGGGTGAGCGAACGCTACCGGCGGTTCCGGGCCCGGCGCCGGGGTCCCTGCCGGGCCTGGCAGGCCGGGCAGCGACCGTAGAACTCGATGCGATGGTGCGAGATGGAAAGACCTGTCCGGACGGCCATCCGCCGGTCGAGGGACGGGTCCACCGGCGCGGTCAGGTCATGAATCCTGCCGCAGTCGGAGCACGTGAAGTGGTGGTGAACGCTGGCGTTGCCGTCGAACCGGGCCTTGCCGGCGTGGCGGCCGGGGGAGCCGCGCAGTTCCTCGACGATCCCCTCGTCCACGAGCAGCCGCAGGTTGCGATACACGGTGCCCAGGCTCACGCGGGGAAGGCGCCGGCGGACCTTCCGGTAGACCCACTCGGCGGTGGGATGGAGGTCGGTGCTCTGGACCACTTCCAGGATGAGCCGCCTGGGCCCCGTGAGCCGTAGGCCGCGACGCCGGAGCGCCTCCGGGCCTAGGCCGTTTGAACTATTGTTAGGAATGATTCTCATTACGAAAAGGAGCATACGGAAGGCCGGCGGGGTTGTCAAGGGGAAAACCCCTCGCCTATACTGAAGCGCCGTGAAAGGGACCTTCGTCAACGTCGCCGCGGTGCTCCTCGGAGGCGGCCTCGGGCTCCTCGTGGGCCACCGCCTGCCGGAGCGCCTTCGCGGGATCATCACCGACGGCCTCGGCCTCGCCACGATCCTGATCGGCGTGGGCCTGGCGCTCAAGGCGAGGAACATGCCGATCGTCATCGGGAGCCTCGTCATCGGCGGGCTCCTCGGCGAGTGGTGGAATCTGGAACGGCGCCTCGAGGCCGGCGGCGCCTGGCTCAAGGCCCGCACGGGCTCCACGGAGGGCCGCTTCGTGGCGGGGTTCGTCACCGCGAGCCTCGTCTACTGCGTCGGTCCCATGACGATCGTGGGCTCGATCCAGGCCGGGATCGACGGCAACGTGGACGTCCTCTACGCCAAGTCCGTGCTCGACGGCGCGGCGTCGGTGGCGTTCGCCTCCAGCCTGGGGGTGGGCGTCCTCTTCTCCTCCCTCACCGTGCTGATCGTCCAGGGAGGCCTCACGCTGCTGGGCAGCCAGCTCACCTTCCTGCTCGACGAGCGGATCCTGAACGAGGTCACCGGGACGGGGGGCGCGCTGATCCTGGGGATCGGGCTGCTCCTGTTGGAGATCCGCCGGCTCAGGATCGCCAACTTCCTGCCGGCGCTCCCCATCGCCGCCGCCCTCGCCGCCCTCGCCAGGTGATACACCCTCACCCCATCCCTCTCCCTCCCGGGGAGAGGGGGCGGTGAGGGCACCTCTTCTCCTCTCCCCCGCGCGGGGGAGAGGCAGGGTGAGGGGGGTGATTGCCCCGCGCCGTGACCGCGCGATAGAATCACACCTCAGGAGGTCTGACCCGATGCCCCAGCCCCTCTGGCTCCGCATCGAAGGAGCCAGGCAGAACAACCTGAAAAACATCTCCCTGGCCCTTCCCCACGACCGCGTGACGGTCATCACGGGCGTCTCCGGCTCGGGCAAGTCCTCCCTGGCCTTCGACACGCTCTTCGCCGAGGGGCAGTGGCGCTACATCGAATCGCTCTCGACCTACGCCCGGATGTTCCTGGAGCGCGTGGACCGCCCGGACGTGGACCGCATCGAGCAGATCCGGCCCTCCATCGCCATCGAACAGAAGAATCCGGTCCGGACGGCGCGCTCCACCGTGGGCACGGCCACCGAAATCTACGATTACCTCCGGCTCCTCTTCGCGAAGATCGGCCGGGTCCACTGCCCTCAATGCGGCGCCGAGGGCGGTTCCGACACGGCGGAGACAGTCGTGGACACCCTCCTGCGCGAACACCCGGCCCAGCGCGCGCTCCTCGCCTTCCCCTTGGCCGTGCCGCCGGGGGCCAGAACGGGCGGCGCCGGAACCACCGAGTTCCTGGCGAGCCTCCTCCAGCGCGGCTTCGCGCGCGTGAAGGTGGGCGGGCGCGTGCTCGATCTCTCGCCGCCCCCCGATGTGGATCTGTCGGAAGCGCGCGAGATCCTCGTGGTCCTGGACCGGGTGATCCTCGCCCCCGAGCAGCGCGGGCGCCTCAGCGACTCCATGGAGATGGCCTTCAGGGAAGGGGGCGGGCGGGTGGAGGTCGAGGTCCTGGGGGGGGAGCCGCGCGTGTTCGCCCAGCAGTTCCGCTGCCCCAAGTGCAACCTGACCCTGGCGCGCCCCCAGCCGCTGCTCTTTTCGTTCAACCATCCCCTGGGCGCCTGCCCGGACTGCAAGGGCTTCGGCAACATCCTCCGCTACGACGAGGCGCGCCTGGTCCCCGACCCGTCGAAGAGCCTCGCCGACGGCGCCGTCGAGCCGTGGAGCCATCCCTCGGGGCGCTGGTACCAGAAGGAGCTCCTCAAGGCGGCCAAGCGCCGGGGCCTGGATGTCTCGCGCCCGTACGCCGACCTCACGGACGCGGACAAGCAGTGGCTCCGGGAGGGAGAACGACACTTCTCCGGGATCCGCGGCTTCTTTGAGGAGGTGGAAACCTACCGCTACAAGCTCCACGTACGCGTCTTCCTCTCGCGGTACCGGAGCCAGTTCCCCTGCCCCCGCTGCTCGGGCGCCCGCCTCAAGGCCGAGGCCCTGGCGGTGAAGGTCGGCGGGCTCACCATCGCCGAGTGCACAGCCCTGACGGTGGAGGAGCTGGCGCGCTTTCTGCGCGGCCTCGGGCTCCGCGCCTGGGAGGAGGCCGTGGCGCGCGAGATCCTGAAGCAGCTCCACGCCAAGCTCGGCTTTCTCCTCCGGGTGGGCCTGAGCTATCTGACCCTGTCGCGCCAGACGCGCACGCTCTCCGGCGGCGAGGCCCAGCGGATCAACCTGGCCAACCAGCTCGGCTCCCAGCTCGTGGGAACCCTCTACGTGCTCGACGAGCCGTCCATCGGCCTCCACGCCCGCGACACCGCGCGCCTGGCCGAGCTCTGCCGGGAGCTGGCCTACGCCGGCAACACCGTCGTGGTCGTCGAGCACGACCGGACCTTCATGGACGCTGCCGACTACCTGGTGGAGCTCGGCCCCGGCTCGGGCGAGCGCGGCGGCGAGGTCGTGTTCGCGGGAAGCCGCGCCGAGTTCCTGAAGGACGCCCGGTCGCTGACGGCGCGCTACCTGACCGGCCAGGAGTCGATTCCG
>LDXP01000024.1 GCA_001443385.1 Candidatus Rokubacteria bacterium CSP1-6 | reverse complement strand
AGGCAGGAGGTTTTGAATGATCAACGTGCTACTGCTGGCGCTCGTGGCTCTGCTCTCGATTCCCCCGACGGCCCTCGCCGATCACCCGATTCCCGTCCAGGAGCTGGTGCTGCGGGCCAAGCCCGCCGTGGCCCTCGTGACGGCGCGGGTGGATGCCGAGGCCACGGTGAACTGCGGCGCGGGCGCGATCACGGTCAAGCCCGCGCCCTTCGTGGAGACCGGCACCGGCTGGTTCATCGACGGCCGCGGCTACCTGATCACCAACGCCCACGTCGTGGACCCGGCCCACCGGCTGCCTCCGTGGGTAACCCAGGAGCTCAAGAAGAGCGCCGTGGACGAGGCCTGCGTGAACCCCGTGCTGGCCCGGCAGGGGCTGATGCGCGGCCAGCGCCCCGACCTCGAGGACCAGATCCGCCGCCGGGTGGACATGGGGAGCATCCGGCTCAGGCCGCTCCCCCAGGTGACGGTGCTCCTCTCCAACGGCGCGATGCTGCCGGCCGAGATCAAGAAGTTCAGCTCGCCGCTCCTGCTCGACGCGGCGGGCAAGCCCGTCGCCGACTCCGGCCGCGATCTGGCGCTGATTCGCGTCAAGGACGGCGTCTACCCGGCGCTCGCCCTCGACGAGAACGTGAAGATCGGGGATCCCGTTCGCATCATGGGGTTCCCGGGCGTGGTGCTGAGCCACGAGCTCCTGAACAAGACCGCGGCGCTCGAGGCGTCGGTGACGACCGGCGCCGTCTCGGGGCTCAAGCAGGACGCCATCGGCCAGGACGTGATCCAGACCGACGCGTCGGCGGCGCCCGGCAACAGCGGCGGCCCCGCCGTCGGTCATGGCGGCGCCGTGGTGGGCGTGCTGACGTTCGTCTCGCTCTCGCCCTCCGGTGGGAGCATCGTCCAGGGCTTCAACTTCCTCATCCCGGCGCGCGACGTCAAGAAGTTCCTCCAGGGGACCGAGGTGACGAAGCCGGGGGAGAGCCCGTTCAACCCGGTCTGGGCCGCGGGTCTCCGCGACCTCGGCCAGGAGAGCTTCAAGAGCGCGGCGGCAAAGTTTGGCGAGGCCAACAAGCTCCTCCCCGATCTGCCGGACGTCAAGCGCGCGCTCGCCGAGGCCGAGTTCAAGGTGAAGAACCCGCCCCCGCGCCCGTTCCCGTGGGCCTGGGTCACCCTGGGGCTCGCGCTGGTGAGCGGCGGCGGGTACGGGGCCATGTGGTATCGCCGCTGGCAGCGGAACCGCTTCCGTGTCAAGGCCGGCGAGGTCGTCAAGATGATGGAGGCCGGGGTCAACCCTCTCCTGCTCGACGTCCGACAGGAATCCGCGGCCAAGACGGCGCCGCTCAAGATCCCGGGCGCGACCTACATCTCGCCCGACGCCCTGGAGCAGGGAAGGACCCCCATGGAGGTGGACGCCGCCCGGACCGTCGTCGCCTACTGCACCTGAACGGACGAGGCGACGAGCGCCCGTGTGGCGCAGCAGCTCCGCAACGTCGGCTACAAGGACGTGCGCATCCTCAAGGGCGGGCTCGGGGGCTGGGCCAACGCCGGCCTCCCGCTGGAGACCGCCAAGTAGGCTGGGGTCAGGCATGCGTATTTGCGTTACGGGCCGGCCGGGGAACAGTCGATAACGCAAAAACGCAAGCCTGACCCCGGCGGTTGACACCCCTGCCTGGCGCGCCCTACACTCGGTCTCGCCGAACGCCATTCTCTTCACGCCGGGGATCAGGCACGTAACGCAAATACGCATGCCTGACCCCAGGGGGGACGCCATGACGTACGCCGACATCCTCTACGAGGTCAAGAACCAGATCGCCTGGCTCACCATCAACCGCCCCGATAAGGGCAATACCTTCCGCCGCCAGACGGTCCTCGAGCTGATCCAGGCACTCAACGAGGCCCGCAACGATCCCGACGTGAGGGTCGTCGTGCTCACAGGCGCCGGCGACCGCTTCTTCTGCATCGGCGGCGAGAAGGAACCCACCGACGGCATGCTCCACTACCATAACGTCCCGCCGGTGGTGGACCTCTACACGCTGATCGACATGATGCCCGTGCCTGTCGTCGCGATGGTCAACGGCTTTGCCGTCGGCGGCGGCAACGTGCTGGCCAACATGTGCGACCTCACGGTGGCCAGCGAGCAGGCGGCCTTCCGCCAGGTCGGACCGTCCATGGGCTCCTACGACGCCGGATTCGGCACGTGGTACCTGGAGGACGCCGTGGGGCGCAAGCGCGCGCGGGAGATCTGGTACCTGAACCGCAAGTACTCGGCCCGGGAGGCGGAGGCCATGGGGCTCGTCAACGAGGTGGCGCCCCCCGCCGAGCTGCGGGCGCGCACCGAGGCGCTCTGCGAGGAGCTGAAGGCCCGCGGGCCCCAGGCGCTCGCGGCGCTCAAGGCGGCCTTCCACGCGCGGCACAACGGCGCGACCGGCCTCTCGCGCGTCACCATCGACCACCTGGTCGCCAACTACTACCACACCGAGGAGTCCAAGGAGCTGGGCCGGGCGTTCAACGCCAAGGAGAAGCCGAACCCCGAGAGGTTCCACCGATGAGACCGCTGGATGGCATCAAGATCCTGGAGCTGGCGCGCGTGGCGCCGGGCGAGTTCTGCACGATGCTGCTCGGCGACATGGGGGCCGACATCCTGAAAATCGAGACCCCGCCGGCCGACGGCAAGCCGGACTTCCTGGACGACAAGCGCCGGGCGGCCTTCGCCTACATCAACCGGAACAAGCGGAGCCTGGCGCTGAACCTCAAGGCGCCCGAGGGCCAGGCGATCTTCCAGAAGCTTGCCACCAGCGCAGACGTGATTATCGAAGGCTTCCGCCCCGGCGTCATGAAGCGGCTCGGCGGCGATTACGAGACGATCCGGAAGCTCAATCCACGCGTCGTCTACTGCTCGCTTTCCGGTTTCGGCCAGAACGGCCCCTACCGCGACTACCCGGCCCACGACATCAATTACCTGTCGCTCGCCGGCGTTCTGGGACTGATCGGGGAGCCCGACCGCAAACCCGCCATCCCCCTGAACATCGTCGCCGATTACGGCGGGGCAAGCCTCCACGGCGCGCTCGGGATCATGCTGGCGCTCTTCGCCCGCGAGCGCACCGGGAAGGGCCAGCACGTGGACGTGGCCTACCTCGACACCACGCTCTCCCTGCTTGCGGCCACGCCGAACCTCCGCTTCTTCTTCAGCGACGGCCTGGCCCCCCGTCGTGGCGCCGGCTTCCTCGGCGGCTCCTACCCCTATTACGCGATCTACGAGACCAAGGACAAGAAGCTCCTCTCGATCGGCTGCACCGAGCCCTGGCTCTGGGAGAACTTCTGCAAGGCCATCGGGCGACCCGACTTCGTCAAGTACAGCCGCCTGGCCGACCAGTTCGTCCGCGCCGCCAACGCGGAAGAAATCAAGGCGCGGGAGGAGGTCGAGGCGATCATCCGGACGCGGACCCGCGACGAGTGGTACGACTTCCTCGTCAAGCACGACGTCTGCGTCGGGAAGGTGTACGACGTCGAAGAGGTCTTCGACGATCCGCAGGTCCGGGCCCGGCAGATGGTCGTGGAGACCGAGCACCCGGAGGTCGGCAAGGTCAAGGAGGTCGGCGTTGCCATCAAGCTGTCGGAGACGCCGGGGGCGGTGCGGCACGCCGGCCCGTACCGCGGGGAGCACACGGATGAGGTGTTGCGTCAGCTCGGGATGAGCGAGGCCCAGATCAAGCAGCTCCGCGACACGCGCGTGGTGGCGTGACAACGACCCCTCTCCCCCTCACCCCGCCCTCTCCCCCACCGGGGGAGAGGATAAAGGTGAGGGGGAGAGGGTCAGGGGGAGGGGGACATGGAGAAGCGATACCTGACCAAGCAGCTCCCCAGCAAGTGGCCGTTCTCCCACGGCGTGGCCATCAAGAGCCCCGGCACCATCATCATCCTGGCCGGCCAGGTGGCCTTCGACCGCCACGGCCCCAACCGCCAGCTCGTCGGCGCGGGCGACCTGGCGGCCCAGACCCGCCAGGCCATCCTGAACATCAGGACGCTGCTCGGCCAGTGCGGCGCCACCCTGAAGGACGTCGTGGACCTGACGGCCTATCTGAAGGACATCGACCGCTTCGAGGAAGCCGGCCGGGTGGCGATGGAATACTTCACCGACCCGCTGCCGACCCTCACGCTGATCGGGGTCAACGCCCTCGCCTTCCCTGAGCTGCTCGTCGAGATCCGCGCCGTCGCCGCGCTTGCGGATCGCCCGGCCGCGCGGCGCGCCAAGCCCACCCGGCGGAAAGCCGCCAGCAGGCGTCGCCGCTAGCCACCGTAATGCGCAGGCTCGTGCGTGTTCGAGCGCGGGCTTTGCCCGCGCAACCCTTGGGGGGAGGCATCGGAAGGGGGGCGGAGCCCCCCTCCGAGGATGTATGAGTGGCATCGTCAACTGCGCGGCCTACGCCGGCGGGCGGCGCGTCGCCGACGTCCGGATCGAGGACATCAGCGAGGTCCTCAAGCAGGCCGATCGCTTCCTCTGGATCGGGCTCCACGAACCTGCGGAGGACCTCCTCCGGAAGGTCCAGCAGGAGTTCGGCCTCCACGACCTCGCAGTCGAGGACGCCCTCCGGGCCCACCAGCGACCCAAGCTCGAGATCTACGGCGACTCGCTCTTCATCGTCCTCCGCACGGCCCAGCTGAATCGCGAGGAGCGGCGGATCGACTTCGGCGAGACGCACTTCTTCGTCGGACCGAGATACATCGTCTCCGTGCGCCACGGGGCCTCGCTCTCCTACGTCGAGGTCCGCGCCCGCTGCGAGGCCACGCCGCACCTCCTCGAGAAGGGCCCGGGTTTCGTCTTGCACGCCCTCATGGACTTCATCGTGGACCAGTACTTCCCGATCGTCGACGCCCTGGAAGACGAGCTCCAGGCGCTCGAAAAGGAGATCTTCGTCGAAGCGTTCAGCCGGGAGACGACCACCCGGATCTACCGCCTCCAGCGCGACCTGGTCGGGGTCAAGCGGGCCGTCTCGCCCCTGGTGGACATCTGCAACCGGTTGATGCGCTTCGACCTGATCCCCGAGGACACCCAGCCGTACTTCCGCGACGTGTACGATCACGTGATCCGCATCAACGAGATGGTGGACACCCTGCGGGAGCTGCTCACCACCGCCCTCGAGGCCAACCTCTCGCTGGTCGCCGTCGCGCAGAACGAGGTGATGAAGAAGCTTACGGGCTGGGCCGCGATCATCGCGGTCCCCACCATGGTCGCCGGCATTTACGGCATGAACTTCAAGTTCATGCCCGAGCTGGACTGGCGCTTCGGCTACCCCCTGGTGATGGCGGTGACGTTCGGGATCTGCGGGGTGCTCTACGCCCGCTTCAAGCGCGCCGGCTGGCTCTGAATCGGGCGATGCACGCAAGCACGAAATGGCTGATCGGGATCGTGGCGATCGTCGTCCTGGTCTCTCTGCCCCTCGCCTCCGGCTATCAGTATCCGCTGGTCTTCCCGTATGAGTGGCACAAGGCGCTTCATATCTTCGGGGCCGTGATTTTCGTCGGGAACATCATCGTGACCGGCGCCTGGATGCTCCTGGCGGAGCGCACGAGGGACCCATCGGTCATCCAGTTCGCGGCGAGGACCGCAAACTGGGCGGATGTGCTGTTCACCGGACCGGGGGTCATCCTGGTTCTCTGGAACGGGCTGGTCCTCGCCCACCAGCTGAACGGAATCTACCGGACGAGCTGGATCGCCGCCGCGCTGGGGTTGTTCGCGCTGTCCGGGATCGTGTGGGTGGTCTTCCTGATCCCGTACCAGCACCGGCTCATCCAGCGCTCCGGGGACGAGTTCCTTCGGACCCTTCACAGATGGTATTTCTGGGGGGTCATCGCAACGATCCTGCCCCTCGTCTCTCTGGTCCTGATGGTTGTCAAGCCCACCCTCTGGTGATCTGGGATAATCATACCCTCACCCTCCCCTCTCCCCGTCGGCGAGAGGATGAAGGTGGGGGGTAAGGAGAGCGCGGAATGAGACTGAAGGGCAAGGTGGCGATCGTGACCGGTGGCGGGACCGGCCTCGGCCGGGGGATCGCGCTCATGTTCGGGCGCGAAGGCGCCAGCGTGGTCGTCAACGGCCGGCGGCCGGGGCCGCTCGAAGCAACGGCGAAGGCGATCACCGATGCGGGAGGTCGCGCTCTCCCCGTCCCAGGTGACGTCACGCTCGCCGCCGACGTCAAGCGCCTGATTCAGGCTGCCGTGGACAGTTTCGGCCAGCTCGACGTCCTGGTGAACAACGCCGGCATCATCGCCTCCCGCACCAACGCCGTCGACTGCACCGAGGAGGACTTCAGGAAGACGGTCGAGGGCAACCTCACGAGCGTCTTCCTCTGCTGCAAGTACGCCCTGCCGGAGCTCCTCAAGTCCCGCGGCAACATCATCAACATGTCCTCGATGGCCGGCCTCAAGGGCACCCCGAACCGCGCCGCCTACGGCGCCTCCAAGGGCGGGGTGTCCATCCTGACGCGGCAGATCGCCGTGGACTACGCCAAGCATGGCGTGCGGGTCAACGCCATCTGCCCCGCCTTCGTCGAGACCGAGATCAACCGCGAGTTCCTGCAGGCCCTCCGCAACAGCGGGGACTATGACGCCCTGGTCAGGCGCCACCCGCTCGGGTCCCTGGGAGAGCCTGACGACGTGGCTCACGCGGCTGTTTACCTAGCCTCCGACGAGGCGCGCTGGATCACCGGGGTCTGCCTGCCGGTGGACGGGGGCATGGGCGCGGGAGTCGCTTGAGATGAAGCAGATCATCAGGTCGAAAGACCGCTATCACCACGAGATGGAGTGGCTCTCCACCTACTGGCACTTCTCCTTCGACCACTACTACGACCCGGCGAATCTCTCCTTCGGCCCGCTCCGCGTCTTCAACGACGACGTGATCCAGCCGGGCACCGGCTTCCCCCCGCATTCGCACCGGGACATGGAGATCATCACCTATGTCCTGGAGGGAGAGTTGGAGCACCAGGACAACCTCGGGAACCGCGGCCGCGTCCACCCCGGCGAGATCCAGGTGATGTCGGCGGGGACCGGGATCACCCACGCCGAGTACAACCCGTCGAAGAGCGACCTCCTTCACCTGCTCCAGATCTGGGTGCTCCCCCGCACGCGCTCGCTCAAGCCCCGCTGGGAGCAGCGGGAGTTCTCAAAGGCGGAGCGGCAGGGCCGGCTCCTCCCGGTCGTCTCGGGGGCTGCCGGCGATACGCTCAGGATCGACCAGGACGCGGTGATCTCCATCGCCGCGCTCGATCCCGGCCAGAGCGTGACCCACGACGTCCGACCCGGGCGGCGGGCATATGCCTTTGTCATCAGCGGCGCGCTCGACGTCAACGGCGATGCACTGGCGGCCGGCGACCAGGCGCGGATCACCGACGAGTCGCGGCTAGTCCTGGCCGCGTCCACTTCGACCGAGCTGATCCTCCTCGACCTGCCCTGATGGCGCAGCCCTACCTCGACTGGACCGCGGCCCTGTTCGACCCGGCGAAGATCTTCGGCAAACCCGAGGCGCTCCGGGATCTCCGCGTCCTGGACCTCGGCACGATCTTCCTCGGCCCCACCACCACGACCTACCTGGCGGAGTACGGCGCCGAGGTGATCAAGGTGGAGATCCCCGGGGTGGGGGACACGATCCGCGCTCTCGGGCCCACCTACCACTGGAACATGTCCCTCATCGGCCTCTCCGAGCCGAAGAACAAGTACTTCTGCGGCCTCGATGTCCGCAAACCGAGAGGCGCGGAAATCTTCACGCGCCTCGTGGCCCGGGCCGACGTCCTCGTGGAGAACTTCAGGGCCGGCACCCTCGAGCGCTGGGGACTCGGCTACCGGCAGCTGCGCGAGGTCAACCCGCGCCTCATCTACTCGGCCCACAACGGCTTCGGCCAGTGGGGCGACTACGGGACCGGCCGCCCCTCCTACGACGCCATCGCCCAGGGGGAGAGCGGGATGGCGGCGATTTCGGGCTTCCCCTCGCGCCCGCCCCTCAAGAGCGGCGGCTACATCGGCGATTACCTCGGCGCCGTCGCCGGCGCTTCAACCATCCTCGCGGCGCTCCACCACCGGATGAGGACCGGCGAGGGCCAGTTCATCGAGATCGCCCAGGTGGAGGCGCTGATCCGGATGCTGGACTGGACGTGGGTCTATCACGGGCTCACGGGGCGGTACCGCCTGCGCTACGGCAACGCCGACGTCGGGATCGTCCCCTCCGACATCGTCGAGATGACGGACGGGTTCGTCGCGATCTCGGCACCCACCGACCAGGCGTTCGCTGGTCTGGCCCGGGCGATGAAGCAGCCCGACCTCGCCCAGGACCCGCGCTACCGGACTCAGCTAGCCCGCGCGAAAGACGAAAATCGTGAGGCGCTCCTCAAGGCCATCCGTGACTGGGCGCGGGGGCTCACAACGGCGGACGTGGTGGCCCTCGGCGATCGCCACGGCTTCGCCGCCGCGCGAGTGGCCAGCGGCAAGGACCACTGCGCCGACGCCCACCTCGAGACGCGCCGCACCCTCTGGCGCCACGACGACCCGATCTACGGCCGGTTCCCGCTCTACGGCCCTCCGGCCAAGCTCTCCGCCACGCCGGGGAGGGTCAAGTGGACGATCAAGCCCATCGGGGCCGACAACGACTTCGTCTTCCGCGCCCTCCTCGGGCTCGCGCCGCCCGAGATCCGGACGCTGGAGTCCGAGGGCATCATCGGCCGCTGGGCCGACAAGCCGGGGCAGAAGCCGCCGGACGGCTGGTCCGGCGAAGGCAAGGCACTCTGATGCGCGAGTTCGATCACCCGGCCCACGCATTCGCCAAGCCCGAGGCGCTGGACGACCTCCTCGTCCTCGACTGCTCCGAGGCGAGCTTCGCGGGGCTCGTGGCGTCGTCCTTTCTAGCCGAGCTGGGCGCCGAGGTGATCCGGATCGAGCCGCCCGGCGGCGATCCGGCGCGCCACTTCACCCCCTTCGGGCTCCTCCACCAGGACACGGGCCTCGGTTACCTCGTCGAGGGACGGAACAAGTTCCACGTCACGCTGAACCTCGAGACTCCTGAGGGCCGGGAACTCTTGAAAATGCTCGCGACGAAAGCGGATGTCCTGATCGAGACCTTTCTCCCGGGGCGGATGGACGGCTGGGGGCTCGGCCACCGCCAGCTTGCGCCGGTCAATCCGCGGCTCATCTACTGCGCCATCTACACCTACGGCCAGTTCGGCCCGCGCGCCGGGTGCGGCCAGCCCAACGCCGACATCACCGACCAGGCGCTCTCCGGCGTGACCTTCATCACCGGATTCCTCCCCGACGGCCCCGCGACCGACCCCAGCGCCGTCCCCACGCGCCAGGGGAGCTGGCACGGCTGGGCGCTCGGCGGCCTTTGGGGCGCCTTCGGGATCCTGACGGCCCTTCACGCCAGATCCACGCTCGGCGTTGGCCAATTCGTAGATGTCTCTCCGGCAGAGGCGCTGATGCGGAGCGCGGACGGAGCCTGCGCCTGGTGGGAGCTGGATCAGTTCGTGCGCGCGCGGGTGGGCAACTTCGACACCGCGATCTTCCCGTACGCCTACTTCCGCTCGAAGGATGGCTACGTCCTCCTCGCGGCCGTCATGGATCCGGCCTGGAAAGCGCTGACGGCGCTCATGGGCCGGCCCGAGCTCGCCGAGCAGCACCCCACCGTCCTCTCCCGGAAAGCGCTCGAGGTCCAGCGCCGCCTTCACCGGGAGGTCGAGGCCTGGACCTCGACCCTGACGTTCGAGGAGATGGCCGCGAAGGCGGAGGCGGCGAACCGCGGGCTCGACATGGGCGTCATCGTCGTCGGCCGGGTCGTGGACCTGCCGGACGTGATCAAGAACGATCACTACCGCGACCGTGGGACGCTGGCGGTCTTCACGGATCCCACCTACGGCGACCTCCTGATCCAGTTCCCCTTCCAGAAGATGTCGGCCTCTCCGCCCCGCCTCAAGTGGACGTGCCGGGCGCCGGGCCAGGACAACGCCCACGTGTACGCCAAGCACCTCGGTCTGGGCCGCGAGACGCTCGCCGATCTCGGCGCGAGAAAGATCGTGTGAAGGGGGCGCCATGAGGACCTTCTTCAAGGTGATGCTCTACCTGCTCGTCCCCCAGCTCCTGGTCATGGGCGCCCTCGCGCTCTTCGCGCCCGAGGCGGCCGCCAGGATCTGGAACTTCCCGCTGAAGGACCCGGCGCTCGCCCGCATCGTCGGCCCGCCGTGGATCGCCCTCGGCGTCCTCTGCCTCATCATGGCCCGAGACCTCGACCGCTACCGCGCCGTCGCCTGGGTGCCGTTCCTCGGCACCTGGCTCCAGTTCGGGCGGGCCGTCCACAGCCTCTGGAGCGGCGAGCTGGCCCCGGCCGTCGCGACGTCGCAGATCGTGTGGGAGGGGATCTTCGGGGCCCTCGGCCTGATCGCTTACCTGGGGGCCTACCGTAGGTGAGAAGGTGTTGACAGCCAAAGGAGTCCAGTCTATCCTCCCTTCAAATCCGACGTGAAGGTCCCGATTTCTCCACTCGAAGGAGTCAAAGGATGCCACTTTATCTCGACGTCCACAACAAGATCGTAGGGCTGACCAAGGAGGGGGTCGCCGACGCCCACGCCAAGGATCTCAGCGTCCAGCGAAAGTACGGGGTGAACTACCTCAAGTACTGGTTCGACGTGGGCACCGGCAAGGTCTTCTGCCTGGTCAACGCACCGAGCAAAGAGGCGGCCGCCGCGGTTCACCGCGAGGCCCACGGTTTCCTCGCCGACGAGATCGTCGAGGTCAACGAAGGCTCCTAACGCCCACTCCGGGCTGGATGCGCTGCCCCCAGTGCCAGGAGGAGAACCCGCCGCAGGCTAAGTTCTGCAACGCCTGCGGGGCGCGGTTCCAGGTCCTCTGTCCCGCGTGCGCCCACGCGAACGCCCCCGGAAGCCGCTTCTGCAACGAGTGCGGGGGGGCGCTGGGCGAGGCGGCCGTCTCCGTACCGCCCGCGAAATTCGCTTCTCCCCGCTCGTACGTGCCTGCCCATCTCGCCGAGAGGATCCTCACCTCCCGGAGCGCTCTCGAAGGCGAGCGGAAGCAGGTCACGGTCCTCTTCGCCGACCTCAAGGGCTCCATGGAGCTCCTCGCCGACCGCGACCCCGAGGAGGCGCGAAAGCTCCTCGACCCGGTCCTGGAGCGGATGATGGAGGCCGTCCACCGCTACGAGGGCACCGTCAACCAGGTGATGGGCGACGGGATCATGGCGCTCTTCGGCGCGCCGCTCGCCCACGAGGACCACGCCGTGCGGGCCTGCTACGCGGCGCTCTGGATGCAGGACCAGGTGAAACGGTACGCCGAGGAGGCCCAGCGGACGGCGGGCGTTCCCATCCACGTTCGCGTGGGCCTGAACTCAGGGGAGGTGGTGGTCCGGTCCATCGGGAGCGACCTCCACATGGATTACACGGCGGTCGGGCAGACCACCCACCTCGCCGCCCGGATGGAGCAGATGGCCATGCCCGGATCGGTCCTGCTCACCGCCGACACCCTGATGCTGGCCGAAGGTCACGTCCTGGTCAAGGGCCTCGGCCCCGTGCCGGTCAAAGGGCTGGAGGCGCCGATCGAGGTCTACGAGCTGACCGGGGCCGGCCCCGCGCGCTCCCGCCTTCAGGCCGCCGCGGCCCGCGGGCTCACGCGCTTCGTCGGGCGCCAGGGCGAGCTGGAGGCTCTCCGGGGAGCCCTGGAACGGGCCGGCGCCGGCCAGGGCCAGGTCGTGGCCCTGGTGGGCGAGCCGGGGGTGGGAAAGTCCCGCCTCTTCTGGGAGTTCACCCGCTCCCACCGAACCCAGGGATGGTTGAGCCTCGAGAGCTCGTCGGTCTCCTACGGGAAGGCCACCGCCCACCTGCCCCTCATCGACCTTCTCAAGACGTACCTCCAGATCGAAGACCGCGACACGACCCAACGGGTCCGCGAGAAGGTGACCGGCAAGGTGCTGACCCTGGACGAGCGGCTCAAAGAGATCATCCCCCCGCTGCTCTGGCTGCTGGAGGCCCTCCCGAAGGACGACCCGTTCAGGTCCCTGGATCCCCGCCAGCGCCCGGGGCGGATCCTGGAGGCCGTCAAGGCTCTCTTCCTCAGGGAGAGCCAGCGCCAGCCCCTGATCCTGGTCTTCGAGGACCTGCACTGGATCGACTCGGAGACCCAGGCGCTTCTCGACATGCTGGTCGGGGGCCTCCCGACCGCTCGCTTGCTCCTCCTCGTCAACTACCGCCCGGAGTACCGTCACGGCTGGGGGGGCAAGACGTACTACACCCAGCTCCGGGTAGACCCGCTGCCCCCCGAGAGCTGCGAGGAAGTGCTTCAGGCCCTCGTCGGAGACGACTCCGGCTTGGCGCCGCTGAAGCATCTCTTGACGGAACGGACCGAGGGGAACCCGTTCTTTCTGGAGGAAAGCGTCCGGAGCCTGGTCGAGGCCCGGGTCCTGGTCGGCGAGCGCGGGGCCTATCGCCTCGCAACACCCCTCCACGCGATCCAGGTGCCGGCCACCGTGCAGGCCGTCGTGGCGTCCCGGATCGACCGGCTCGCCCCCGAGGAGAAGGCTCTGCTCCAGACGGCGGCGGTCATCGGCAAGGACGTGCCCCTTCCGCTCCTCCAGGCGGTAGCCGACCAGCCCGAGGACACCCTCCGCGGGAGGCTTGCCCATCTCCAGGCGGCGGAGTTCCTCTACGAGACGAGCCTCTTTCCGATCGCCGAGTACACCTTCAAGCACGCGCTGACCCTGGAAGTCGCCTACGGGAGCCTCCTCCAGGAACGGCGGCGCGCGCTGCACGCTCGGATCGTCGAGGCCATCGAGCGCCTCTATCCCGACCGCCTGGCCGAGCACGCCGACCGGCTCGCCCACCACGCGTTCAGGGGCGAGGTGTGGGACAAGGCCGTCGCCTATCTCGATCAGTCCGGCGCGACCGCGTCACCGCCGACGACGGCTTCCTCCTTCTGGTGGATCGGCGAGCACGACCGAGCCGTCGAGACGGGGAAGTTGGAGCTCACCATCGCCGCCGACTTCAGGAACTTCGGGGGGAAGGTGGTGGCGAACTTCCGGGTGGGCCAGGCCCACCACGCCCTCGGCGACTACGGGCAGGCCGTCGACTTCCTGGGGAGGAACGTCGAGGAGCTCGACGGGGATCTGGCCGGTGAGCACTTCGGCCTGATCGCCCCGGTTTCGGTCCTGTCCCGGACCTGGCTCGTCTTGTGCCTGTCCGAGAGCGGAGAGTTCGCCAAGGGAATCGCCCGCGGAGAAGAAGCCGCTCGATTCGCCGAGGCCATCGATCACCCGTACAGCCTCATGCTCACGCATTTCGGCCTCGGGAGTCTCCACCTCCTCAAGGGGGACCTCCCCGGGGCCATCCCGGCGCTGGAGCGCGCCCTGGCCCTGGGCCGGGCCGAGAGCATCCAGCTCCTGTTTCCATTCGTCGCCTCGTCACTGGGCGCCGCCTACGCCCTGGCGGGGCGGCTCGCGGAGGCCATCCCCCTCCTGGAGCAGGGCGTCGAGCAGGCCGCCTCCATGAAGCTCATGGCCCTTCACTCGCAAAGGGTCGCGTGGCTCGGCGAGGCCCACCTGCTGGCCGGCCGGCGGGACAGCGCGAGGCAGCTCGCCGAGTGGGCCCTCAATCTCTCCCGCCAGGTCAAGGAGCGCGGCAACCAGGCCTGGGCCCTCCGGCTCCTCGGCGAGATCCACCTGGACCCGGACGCGCCGGATTTCGAACGGGCCGAAGCCTCCTACCGGGAAGCCCTCGCCCTCGCCGACGAGCTGGGAATGCGCCCGCTCGTAGCCCGCTGCCACTTCGGCTTGGGGGCCCTCTATTCCGGGACGGCCCGGGGCGATCAAGCCCGAGCCGAACTGGGCCAGGCGGCCGAGCTCTTTCGCTCGATGGGGATGACGCTCTTCCTCTCTCGGGCCGAGGCGGCGCTGCGTCAGCTGGGCTGAGCCTACCCACTCGGAAGATCCAGCTTGTCGAGCGCCTGCGGGAGGACATGCGGAGGGGATGCTCAAGCGTGGACCGGCGCTTCGTCCATTTGGAGGCGCGGATCGTCGCCCTGGAGGGACGCTGAGCCCCCGGCGCCCCTCAACCCACCAGTGGCCAGACCTTCTCCGCCAGGAACCGCATCGCCCGGGTGACCGTCTCGTGGGGCATCCCGGGCCAGTGAACCCTGAAGAGCATCGTGGTCGCTCCCGTGGCGGCGATGCACCGCCGGATCTCGGCCGCGCACTCGGACGGATCGCCGAGGATAAACCGGTCGCGCAGGAGGTCGTCGAAGGCCTGCGTCATGTCGTCATCGCGCGGCAGGGCGCGGTGCTGGCCCCACTGGACGTAGGCCCGGTACTTCTGCTCGAGATAGGGACGCGCCAGCTGAACCGCCTCCGCGCGGCTCTCCGCGACGCAGATCTCCCTCATCATCGGCAGCTCCGACGGGAACGGTTTCCCGGCGCGTGCGAGCGCCCCCCGGTAGAGCCCTATTTGTCTTCCGATCGTCTCGAGCGTCGCGTGGGGATTGATGATCCAGGTATCGCCGATCTCCGCCGCGCGCTCGACGGCCCGGTCGTTGTTGGCCGCCACCCACACCGGCGGGTGCGGGCGCTGCAGGGGCCTGAGCGCGGTGCGGGCGCCGGCCAGCCGGCAGTACGGCGAATCGAACGTGACCGCCTCCCCCGCCCACAGCCGCCGGATCACGTCGAGGTGACGGACGAGCCGACCCACGCGTTCCCCCTTCGCGAGGCCGAAGGCCTGATCCTCCACCTCGCGGTAGCCCAGGCCCACGCCGAAGATAAAACGCCCGCCAGTCAAAATATCCAGCGTCGCCACTTCCTCGGCCACCGCGACCGGGTTCAGGAGAGAGAGCAGGTAGATCGTGATCCCGAGGCGCATCGGCCCAGCCTCCGCGGCCAGCCGGGCGGCGGCAACCGCGGGCTGGAGCATCTGGAACTCGTTGACGAGGAAGTGCTGGCCGAAGAGGATCAGGTCAAAGCCCAGGGCTCGGGCGAGGCGCACCTGCTCGATCGTCTCGGCGAAGCGCTCCACGGACGGCTCCGGGGGAAGGTGCTGGTTCGTGATCAGGAGCCCGAAGCGCATGGCCGACCTCACTGTACGGGGGCACAGTATGTCGCCGGCGGATGGCTGTCAAGACTGAAACGCTCGTGTGGAATGGAGGAGCACTATGCTGGGTGACGTGGTGGAACTCTCGGTGGCGGTGCGGAATCTGGACGAAGCGGTCGAACGCTACACCAGGCTGTTCGGCTTGAAGGTCCATCGCCGGGGTGAGTCCAGGGAATTTGGATTCAACAACGCGGTCCTGCCGACGGGCATCGGCCACATCGAACTGCTCCAGCCGACCGATCCCACGAAGCACGTGGCCCAATTCTTGAAGAAGCACGGCGAGGGAGTGTACCTGGTCGGCTTTGAGGTCAAGGACGTCCCGAAGGCCGTGTCCCATCTCCGAGCCCAAGGCGTCCGCGTCGAGCATGGGAGACCGAACCTGGCGTGGGTCCACCCGCGCGATGCCCACGGCGTGTTCGTCGAGCTGCGCAAGCGAGAGGACTACACGTCGGCGTAGCCGGGTTACTGCGAGAGGCCGTCGGCCAGCTTCTGCTTGATGCGCGTGACGAGGCCCTGGTAGGAGGCGCGCTGGATGATCTGGTCGAACTGAGCCCGGTAGTTGGCAACGAGGCTGATCCCCTCGACCGAGACGTCGTAGATGAGCCAGCGCTCGCCGGGACGGTGGAGGCGAAAGACCACGGAGGCCTCCTGGCCCCGGCGGGTGAGGACGCGCGCCTGCACCGCCGCGAAATCCCCGTCCACCGACTCGCCGACGAACTGGATCCGCTCGCCCTGGTAGAGCTTGATCTGGGGCAGGTACGTGCGGTCGAGCAGGGCGCGGAAGAGCTTGACGAATTCCTCCCGCTCCGCCTCGCCCAGCAGCCGCCAGTGGCGGGCCAGGGCGCGCCGGGAGATCTCGGCGAAGTCGAGGAGGTCGATCACCGCCCCGCGGACGGCGGCCTGGCGCTCCAGCGCCCGGGCTTCGGCCTGGAGCGACGGGTCGCCCAGGATCTCGGTCACCCTCTCGGCGGCCGCTCGCAGGGTCTCGGTCGGCGCTTCGGCTCCCGCGGAACCCGGGAGGAGTGCCAGCGCCCCGACCAAGCCGAGGATCGTCAGGCGACGTCCACCCATGGCCTCAGTCTACGACAGGGATGGGTGCGTTGACAGCCGCCCTCCCCTTGTGATCTAAAGGGGGAACCCATGGGGCCGATTCTCCTCGAAGGCACGGACGTTGGCAAGCGCTTCGGCGGCCTGCGGGTTCTCAATGGGGTCAGCTTCGGCGTGGGCGAGGGCGAGATCGTCGCGCTGATCGGCCCGAACGGCGCCGGCAAGACCACGCTGTTCAATTTGATCAGCGGGCTCGTCCGCCCCTCGGAGGGGACGATTCGCATGGCAGAGCATCAGATCGCCGCGCTCCCCGCGCACCGGATCTCCCGCCTGGGCGTCGCGCGGACCTTCCAGACGCCCCGGCCGTTTCTCGACCTGACGGTCTCGGAGAACGTGAGGATCGCGGCGCTCTTCAGCGGGAGACCGAGCGCCCCGCCAGGAGCGCTGCTCGACCTCGTCGAGCTCGGTGGTCAGGCCGGCGTCCCTGCGCGCCATCTACCGGCCGGGCGCCGGAAACTCCTGGAGCTGGCGATGGCTCTGGCGCTCGGCCCCCGAGTCGTGCTGCTCGACGAGATCCTGGCGGGCCTCACCGGCTCTGAGGTGAGTCGGGTCACCGACATTCTGCGGCGCATCCGCGACACGTGGGGAATCGCGCTCTTCTGGATCGAGCACGTCATGCGGGCGGTGATGGAGACCGCCGAGCGGGTGATCGTCCTCCACCACGGCGAGGTGATCTCGGAGGGCGATCCGCGCTCGGTCGCGCGCGATGCGCGGGTGCTCCAGGCCTATCTCGGCCCATCGACGCCATGAACCTGTTCCCGTCACTCTCCCCCCGACGATACCCCTCACCTCTTCTCCTCTCCCCCTCACCCTGCCCTCTCCCCCTCGGGGGGGAGAGGATGAAGGTGAGGGGATTATGAGTGGGGTGAGGGGGGGAAAGGATAGAGGTGACGGGCACTCTCACAAGGAGGGAACCACCATGAGCATGAAGCGGCGGGAATTTCTCAAAACCACGGCCGGCGGCGCTGCCGCCTTCACGGTGCTCCGCGGCAAAGCGTGGGGCCAAGCCAAGCCGGTGCGGATCGGCTACACGCTCTCGGCCACGGGGCCGTACTCTGTCGGTGCCGGGATCACCCAGGGGCCGAACTACACGCTGTGGCAGGAGCAGGCCAACGCCAAGGGCGGCCTCCTGGTGAAGGGCGAGGGGCGGCGGCCCATCGAGTTCATCTCCATCGACGACCGGAGCGAGCACGAGACGGCGGTGCGCTTCTACGAGAAGCTGGCCACCGACGACAGGGTAGATCTCATGCTCCCCCCGTGGGGCACGGCGATGAACTTTGCCGTCGCCCCCATCGCGAACAAGTACGGCTACCCCTTGCTTGGCCCCACGGCCGTGTCGAACAAGATCAAGGATCTCCAGCTCCCGTACTTCTACGCGCTCCTCCAGCAGCCCGACCAGATCATGGGAGCCTTCGCGGGCATCCTGAAGGAGCTCAAAGCGCAGGGCAAGATCTCGAAGATCGCCATCGCGTACGTGAACGACCTCTTCGGGATCGAGCTGAACGCCAGCGCGGCGACGGCGCTGAAGGAGGCGGGCCTCGACGTCGTGGATGTCAAGAGCTATCCGCTTGGGGTCAAGGATCTCTCGCCCGTCCTGAAGGGGTTCAAGGCGGCGGGGGTGGACGCCTTCGTCGGCCTCACCTACCCGCCGGACAACATCCTCGCCACCAGCCAGGCGAAGGAGGTGGACTGGAACCCGCCGGTCTGGCTCGCCGCGGTGGGGACGGCGTTCCCCTTCTACCGGGACCGGTTCAAGGGCGCAGAGGGAGTGATGGGCATCGCGGGGTGGAACCCCAAGGTGAAGTCGGCAGGGGCCAAGGAGTACTTCGACGCCCACGTGAAAAAACACCAGAAGGAGCCCGACCGGTGGGCAAGCGCCTTCGCCTACGCGTCGCTCCAGATCCTCGAGCGGTGCGTGGCCGAGGTGGGGCTCGACCGGCCGAAGATCAAGGGGATGGTGGACAGCACGGAGTTCCAGACCGTCGCCGGGCCCATCAGGTTCGTGAAGGGGAGCAACGTCTCCACCCCCGGCATGGTGGGGCAGTGGCAGAAGGGCGAATTCGAGATCGTCTGGCCCAAGAGCCTGGCCACCGGGACCCCCGTCGTCCCCAAACCGGCGTGGGCCTAAGACCGGCCCCCTCACCCTACCCTCTCCCCCTCGAGGGGGAGAGGATGAAGGTGAGGGGCTGGGCGTGAGTCCGACGCTCGTCGTTGACATCGTCGTCGGGGGGCTGATTACCGGCGGGATCTACGCCCTCGTCGCTCTGGGCCTCAACCTCCAGTACGGGTTGATGCGCGTGCTCAACGTGGCCCACGGCGAGTTCCTCATGATGGGCGCGTACCTCACCTATTCGCTGCATACCGCGTGGGGAGTGAACCCGCTCCTCACGCTCCTCATCACGGGGCCGGCGTCGTTCGGCGCCGGCCTCGTGCTCCACCGGCTCCTCTACGCGCGCGTGCTGGCCGGCGAGGCCGCCGAGGCGCTCGAGTCCCGCTCCCTCCTACTGTCCTTCGGTCTCCTCTTCGTCCTCCAGAACGCGGCGCTCCTCCTCTGGAGCGCCGATCTGAAGGGCTACAGCTACCTCGCGGTCCCCCTGCACTTCCTCGGATCGGTCTTCCCCGCCAACCGGCTCGTGGCCGCAGCGGTGGCGCTCGCGGTGAGCCTCGCCTTCTACGTCTTCCTCCAGCAGAGCTTCCTCGGCAAGGCGATCCGCGCCCTGATGCAGGATCCCGAGGGCGCGCAGCTGGCGGGGATCAACCTGTCCCGGGTCCACGGCCTCTGCTTCGGGATCGGCATCGCCATGTCGGCGGTCACCGGCTCGCTGATCAGCATGCTCTTCGAGCTGACCCCGTTCATCGGCCTTCCCTACACCGTGACGGCCCTCGTCGTCGTC
Source organism: Candidatus Rokubacteria bacterium CSP1-6 (assembly GCA_001443385.1). Classification (GTDB taxonomy): domain Bacteria; phylum Methylomirabilota; class Methylomirabilia; order Rokubacteriales; family CSP1-6; genus CSP1-6. The sequence continues at coordinate 14,211 of LDXP01000024.1, read as the reverse complement.
ATCCTGGGCGGCCTCGGCAACGTCGCCGGCAGCCTCCTGGGCGGGCTGATCCTGGGCCTGGTGGAGACGGCGAGCGTCTATCTGGCCGCCTCCGACATCCGCCTGATCGCCTCCTACGCCGTCCTCTCGCTCATTCTGATTCTCAAGCCTTCGGGCCTCTTTGGCCGCTAAGCTCGCCCTCGCCCTCCTCGTCATGGCGCTGGTGGCGGCGCCGGAGATTCTCTCCCCCTACTACCGCTCGCTCGCGCTGGCGATCCTCGCCGACGTCGCGCTGGCCGTGTCCTGGGCGTTCTTCTCGGGTCCCTCTCGCTACCTCTCGCTGGCCACCGGCGCCTTCTTCGGGGCCGGCGCATACCTCACGGCGATCGTGGAGGCGCGCGTCCCCTGGCCGCTTCCTGTGCTCGGGGGGGCGCTGATGGGCGGCGCGATGGCGCTGCTGGTGGGGGCGCTCGCGCTCCGGCTCCGCGGGCCCTACTTCGCCGTCTTCACCTTCGGCCTCGCCGAGCTCGCCAAGCACTCGCTGATCTGGTACGAGACCGGCGTCACCGGGACCGTGGGGCGGCTCATCCTCGCTCCGCCCGAGCCGTGGACGCTCTACTACACCATCCTCTGCCTGGCCGGCCTCGCAGTGCTGACGGCGCTCGCGCTGCGCCGCTCGCGGTGGGGATACGCGCTGGCCGGGATCGGGTCGGACGAGGAGCGCGCGGAGACCCTCGGGATCGACACCACCCGCGTCAAGATCGGGACGTTCGCGCTGAGCGCCGCGTTCATGGGCGCCGTCGGCGCCGCCATGGCGCCCCGCTGGACCTACCTCGATCCCCAGGTGTTCAACCCGTTCGTCTCGTTCCAGACGGTCATCATGGCGCTCCTGGGCGGGGCGACGACCGTCGCGGGCCCGATCGTCGGGGCGGTCTTCCTCGGGCTGGCCTCGGAGATCCTCCTGCTCAAGTTCAGGTATCTCTACTTGCTGGGCCTCGGGCTCACCCTGATCGTCGTGGTCCTCGCGCTCCCGTCGGGCCTCGCGGGCCTCCTGCGGCGATCTTCCCCCTCACCTTTATCCTCTCCCCCGGCGGGGGAGAGGGCAGGGTGAGGGGGCGCGCCTGCTTGACCCTGCCCGTACCGCGGGCTACGATCGCTTCACAACCACAATGCCAAAGCCCGAACTCGAGTTCTTCAGGCCCGATCAGATCCCCTGGCAGCCGGTCACCGGCTCCACGACTGCGGGTGTCGGCGGGCCCGGCGTGAAAGAGAAGATCCTGAGCCGTGACGAGAGGACCGGCGACGTCACGCGGCTCGTGAAGTTCGACGCCGGCGTGGAGACGACGGAGACCATCACCCACGACTTCTGGGAGGAGGTCTGGATCCTCGAGGGCGAGCTGATCGACCTCGGGAAGAAGCAGACCTTCACGGCGGGGATGTACGCCTGCCGCCCGCCCGGGATGGTCCATGGCCCGTACCGGATCCCAAAGGGGTGCACGACGCTGGAGTTTCGGTACTACAAACGATGAATGCCCCTCACCCCACCCTCTCCCCGAGGCGGGGCGAGGGGGTTGGGAGGCCCCCTCACCCCGCCCTCTCCCCCCGAGGGGAGAGGGAGGATAAGGAAGGAGATATGAGTTGGGCAAGCTGAAGTTCGGAGCGTGGATCCCCACCTACGCGTGGAGCGACAATCCGGGCGGCGCCGAGAACGTCCGCCGCATCGCCGAGTCGATCAGGAAGTGCGAGGAGCACGGGATCGACGTGTGGGTCATCGACCATCTCCTCTCCGCGCCGGGCCTGTACGGGAACGCCTGGCTCGAGCCCCTCAGCGTCCTGGCCTACGCGGCCGCGCTGACGTCAAAGGTGAAGCTGGCGACCGGCATCCTCGTGCTCCCGGTGCGGCACCCGGTCGTGCTGGCCAAGGAGATCTCGACCCTCTGCCACATGTCCAACAACCGCTACGTCTTCGGCGTCGGCCCCGGCTGGTACGCCCGCGAGTACGAGGTGACCGGGTCGCGCATCGAGGAGCGCGGGAAGCGGACCGACGAGATCATCGAGGCCGTCACGCTGCTCCTCACGCGCCCGAACGCGAGCTACCGCGGCCGGTTCTACCAGTTCACCGACGTCACGATCGACCCTCGGCCGCCGAAGATGCCCGACATCTGGGTATCGGGCGGCTCGCGCGTCCCGGATCCCCACGAGCACGACGTGCCGGTCATCGCCAAGACCGTGATGGACCGCATCGTGAAGGCCGGCAACTGGCTCTCGCGCTGCTCCGGCACCCAGGAGTGGGTCAAGCGCGACTGGGGGCAGATCCAGGAACACGCCCGGGCGGTGGGTCGCGACCCCAGGACGGTGACCTTCGGCCACTGCAACTTCACCCACCTCGTGGAAACGACGAACGAGGCCAAGGCGCTGGAGGAATCCAAGGCGCCGTTCTTCCGGGCCATGGGGACGCACCGGACCTGGGAGCACCTGCAGGAGTGTTACATGGCCGGCAGCCTCGATCGCATCAACGCGCGGATCGCCGACCTGGTGGGGGCGGGCCTTCAGTACCTCGTCCTCGGCCCGGTGACCGACGATCCGAAGCAGATCGACGTGCTGGCGAAGCGGGTGATGCCCAATTTCGCCTGATCGACCCCCTCACCCTGCCCCACTCGAATGCCCCTCACCTCTTCTCCTCTCCCCACAGGGGAGAGGTAGGGTGAGGGGGGGAGAGGATAAAGGTGAGGGGGCAAAGATTGAGCTATGAGGATTGCAGGCACGATCCTGATCGGCTGGTGGATCTACGTGAACACCCTCGTCGTGGCTCCCTACCCGTATCCGTACCCCGTCTGGAGATGGCTGCCGCGGGAGCGGTTTCTCCACCAGGAGTTCTGCGAGTTCAACGCGAAGCGACTCCGCCGCGAGGGGGTCGAAGCGGTCTGCGTGTACGTGGACGACTGACGCCCGGGCGTGCTATAACGCTGGCAGATTTTTCCTGAGGAGGGCGCCGTGATGGAAGAGATGAGCGTAGGCGTACCGACACCCGTCGCGAGGACGACCGGCGTCGCCGGCAACCGCGTGGCACCCCGGGATCTTCGGGAGTGGATCATGGCCGTGGAGCCGCTTGGCCAGCTCCAGCGGATCAAGGAGGAAGTGGAGCGGGACGAGGAGATGGGGGCCATCACCTACATGGCCCACCAGACCATTAACGCCCCGGCGCTCCTCTTCGAGCGAATCCGGGGTTGCCCGCCGGGCTTCGAATCGCTGTGGAACCTGATCGGGTCCAGCGTGGACCGCTTCGCCATCTCGGTCGGCGAGCCCACAGGGCTCACCGTGATGGACCTGATCCAGCGGTGCAAAACGAAGTTCAGCCGGGCGATCCCCCCGGTCATCGGGGACGGTCAGAATGCCCCGGTCAACGCTCATCACATGATCGGGGACGAAGTGGACATCAGCATTTTCCCCGCCGCCCGGCACTGGCCGGGTGACGGCGGTCCGTACATCGGGACCGCCGACGCCGTCATCACGCGCGACCCCGACGCGGGCTGGCTGAACGTGGGCTGCTACCGCCAGATGGTGCACGACCGAAACCATGTGGGCCTCTACCTCTCCCCCGGCAAGGACGCCCGGCTTCACATCGAGCGTTGCTGGAGCCGGAACGAGCCGTGCGAGGTGATCGCCGTGTGGGGGGTGGACCCGGCGATGTTCATCGCCGCCTCCCAGACCTTTCCCAAGACCGTCTCTGAGCTGGACTTCATCGGTGGCATCCTCGGACGGCCGGTGGAGCTGGTCAAGGGCCAAGTCGTGAACCTCCCCTACCCGGCCCGCGCCGAGATCGTCATGGAGGGTCGCATCGATCTCGACGCGATGAAGCTTGAGGGGCCCTTCGGCGAGTTCACCGGCTACTACGGCCGACCCGAGGACCTCGCGTTCCTCGTGGAGGTGAAGGCGGTTCACTATCGGGACAACCCGATCCTGACCCACGCCCTCATGGCCGATTACCCCGCCAACGAGTGCAGCCTGCTTTACTCGATCGCCCGCTCGGCCCGGATCTGGAACGACCTCGACAAGCTCGGCATGCCCGGGATCAAAGGGGTGTACTGCCACCCCGCCGCCGCCGGGGGCTTCGCGCTGACAGTGGTCTCGCTCGAGCAGCGCTTCCCGGGCCACGCCCCCCAGGCGCTCGCCCTCGCCGCGCAGGTCCCGGGCGGCGCCTACTTCTCGAAGTGGATCATCGCCGTGGACGACGACGTGGACCCGTCGAACATCAACCAGGTCCTCTGGGCGATGGCCACTCGCTGCCATCCGGCCGAAGACATCGACATCCTCCGCCAAACGTGGTCCACCTGGCTCGATCCGTCGCAGAACCCGCCCGAAGAGCGCCCGTACGGCTCCAAGGCGCTCATCAATGCCTGCATGGAGCATCGCTATCTCAAGAGCTTCTCCAAACGAACAAGGCTCCGCCGCGCGGTGTATGAGGAGGTCGCGGCAAAGTGGCAAACGCTTGGGCTGGCCGGCACGCCCCCGAAGCTCTGGGCCCTCGAGGAGTAATGAAGCTGAACTGAGAGGAGATGCACGGTATGCGCTCACGATGGCTCGTCATCCCAGTCCTGCTGGCCGTCGTCACTCTGGCCGTGCCCGCCGGGGCGCAGGCCCCCAAGTCGGTGAGTCTCGGGACCAACCCCCCAGGGACGATCTTCTACACGGTGGGCAGCGGCCTGGCCAAGATTGTCAGCCAGGCGGCCCCGTTCCAGATGGGAATCCAGCCGTACACGGGGACGAGCACGTTCCTCCCGCTCGTCAACAGTGGCGAGATGGAGTTCGGCGTCGTCAACGCCGTGGACATGGGGCTGACCTACCGGGGGCCGGCGAAGTTCAACATCGGGGGCAAGAACCCCTTCCCCCACTCTCCCCACGTCCGGCTGGTGATGCGCGGCTCTCCGCTGTTGGTCGGCCTCCTGGTCCATAAGGGTTCCCCTTTTCGGACCATCTATGACGTCAAAGGCAAGCGAATGACCGGCGAGTACCCGGCCCACTTGGCGGTCTGGTACAACATGTTCGGCCACCTCGCGAGCGCGGGGATGACCTGGAACGACGTCAAGGTCGTCCCCGTCCCGGCCGTCAACGACGGCGTGGACGCCCTCGTCCAGGGGCGCGCGGATGTCACCGAGCACGCGCTGAATTCGGCCAAGATCAAAGAGGCTGATGCCGCTGTAGGCGTTCGCCACATCTCGATCGACTGCTCTGCGGAGGGCGAGGCGCGCCTCCGGAAGGCGGTCCCGGGCTACTACCCGCGGATCATCAAGGCGGGGACCGCGACGGCCGTCGTCGAAGATACCTGCTTCATCGCCTACGATATCTATCTGGGCACCGGCAAGAACGTTCCCGACACGGTCGTCGAGGCCGCGCTGAAGGCGATCTGGGAAAACGTGCAGATGCTCCCGCCCCTTCATCCGATCTTCAAAGAGTGGACGCGCGAACGGGCGGTTGACCCTGATGTGACGATCCCGTACCACCCCGGCGCGATCCGCTTCTACAAGGAGCGCGGGGTGTGGTCCCCCGCGATGGATCAGGCCCAGCAGAAGTTGCTCGCCATCAACCCGTAAGTGGCCGCGGGACCCTCGAAGTTCAGGTCGCTGACCGGCGCGGGACGGGCCGCTGAGCGCGCGCTCCTCTCAGCCCTCACGCTGGTCGGGGCCGCGTGGGCCCTTGAGGCCCCTCAGCTCGTCGGCCGCGCGTTCTTCAAGGAACAGTACCTCGGCCTCTTCCTCGGCCTGGCCCTGGGCTCGGTCTTCCTCGGCGTCAAGTCGCATCCCCGTTCGCCGACCCGGCGCGTTCCCTGGTACGACTGGCTCCTGAGTCTGAGCGGTCTCACCGTGGGCGCCTACGTGCTGGTCATGTACCCCACCATCGCGTACCACCTCGCTGTCCTCACCCCCGACAAGGTATGGCTCGGGGCCCTCGCGATCCTCCTGGTTCTCGAGGCCACCCGGCGTCTCGTGGGCTGGGTGATAGTGGCGCTGGGCGCGGCCTTCATTCTCTACGCCAAGTTCGCCTACCTTTTTCCCGGCCCCCTCTCCGCCAAGGGCTCCAGCTGGGAGCGGATCGCCGTCTACCTCTATCTGGACACGAACGGCCTCTTCGGCTTCCCCCTGGCGGTGACGGCGAGCATCGTGGTGGCCTTCATCTTCTTCGGCCAGGCCCTCTACGCCGTGGGCGGAGACAAGTTCCTCACCGATCTGGCGCTCGTCGCCATGGGACGCTACCGGGGCGGCCCGGCCAAGGTCGCCGTGGTGGCCTCGAGCCTCTTCGGCACGGTATCGGGGAGCGCCGTCTCGAACGTGGTCGTGGATGGGGCGATCACGATCCCGATGATGAAGCGCACCGGCTACGCCCCCCACATGGCCGCGGCGATCGAGGCCGTCGCCTCCACGGGCGGCCAGATCATGCCGCCCGTCATGGGCGTGGCCGCCTTCCTGATCGCCGAGTACCTGGCGATCCCGTACGGCGAGGTCGCGCTGGCCGCGGTGATCCCCGCGCTTCTCTACTACCTCGCCCTCTTCGTCCAAGTGGACCTGGAGGCGGCCAAGTACCGCCTGGTGGGACTCCCGCGAGACCAGCTCCCCCGCTTCCGCAGCGTGATGGGGCGGGGATGGAGCTTCCTGATTCCCCTCCTCGTCCTGGTCTATACGCTGATGATCGCGGTCTGGCAGCCGGGCAAGGCCGGCATGGCCGCGGTCATCACCACCCTCCTCGTCGGCGCCTTCCAGCGGGAGGACCGGCTCACGCTCACGAAGCTGCTCACCGCGATCGAGGAGACCGGCCGCGTCCTCCTGGACCTCGTGGCCATCACCGCGGTGGCCGGCTTCGTCATCGGGGTCCTCCAGCTCTCGGGTCTGGCTTTCAAGTTCTCCCTCCTTCTGGTCGGCGCGGCCGGTGGCAACAGCCTTGTGCTTCTCACCCTGACGGCCATCGTCTGCATCGTGCTCGGGATGGGGATGCCCACCGCCGTGATCTACGTGATGCTCGCCGTCCTGGTGGGCCCCGCGCTCGTCCAGCTGGGGATCGCCCCTCTGGGGGCCCACCTCTTCCTCTTCTACTTCGGCATGCTCTCCATGATCACCCCGCCGGTCTGCCTGGCCACCTACGCGGCGGCCTCCATCGGCCGGGCGGACTTCATGAAGACCGGCTGGGCCGGAGTGCGGCTGGGGATCGTCGCCTACGTCGTCCCCTTCTTCTTCGCGTACCACCCGGCGCTCCTGCTGAAGGGAACCGCGGTCGACATCACGCTTGCGGTCACGACGGCCGTGATCGGCGTGGTGCTGCTGGGCATCGCCTGCGCGGGCTTTCTCTTCCGCCCGCTCGGCTGGGCCAAACGCGGCGTGGCGGCGCTCGCCGGGCTCTTTCTCTTCCCGCCCCCGTCGGGCGGCGTCTGGGTCGCGGCCAATGTCGTCGGCCTCGCGCTCGGCGTCCTCTTCGTCCTGTGGGAACGGAACGGGGCGCGTCTCAGTCCAGCAAGGGAGATTCCATGAAGATCGACGTCTTCCCCCATATCTTCCCCCGCAAGTTCTATGATCGAATGACCCAGGTCTCGACGGCGGGGCGCTATATGCAGAAGCGGACCCGCGGCATCCCGGTGCTCGTGGACCTGGACCTGCGCCTCAAGATCATGGATCGCTACGAGGGGTACGTCCAGGTGCTGACGCTGGCGTCTCCCCCGATCGAGGCTCTGGGCGGTCCCGAGCTCACTCCCGACCTGGCCCGCCTGGCCAACGACGGCATGGCCGAGATCGTGGCGAAGCATCCCGACCGGTTTCCCGCTTTTGTGGCCTCCCTCCCGATGAACAATCCCGACGCGGCGCTCCACGAGATCGACCGCGCGATCACCGAGCTTCAGGCCACCGGCGTCCAGATCTTCTCCAACGTCAACGGCCGGCCGCTGGACGAGCCTGAGTTCCTGCCGATCTTCGAGCGCATGGCAAGACACGCGCTCCCGATCTGGATGCACCCGGCGAGGCCGGACACCTTCGCCGACTACCCGGCGGAGAAGCGATCGAGGTATGATCTCTGGTGGGCCTTCGGCTGGCCCTACGAAACCACCATCGCCATGGGACGGCTCGTGTTCTCCGGGCTCTTCGACCGCTTTGCTGACCTCAAGATCATTACCCACCACATGGGCGCCATGCTCCCGTACTTCGAGGGGCGGGCCGGCCACGGGCTCGACCAGCTCGGCAGCCGCACCGACGACCCCGACGACGCTGGGGCCCGCGGGCGGCTCAAGCGCCGCCCCCTCGACTACTTCAAGATGTTCTACGGCGACACCGCCCTCTTCGGAGCGCACCACGCCATGGAGTGCGGCCTGGCCTTCTTCGGCGCCGATCGGGTCCTGTTCGGGACCGACATGCCCTTCGACCCGGAGAAGGGGCCGGGCTTCATCCGCGAGACCATCGCCGCCATGGAACGGATGCGCGCGACCCCCGACGAGAAGACCAAGATCTACGAGGGCAACGCGCGGCGGCTGCTGCGGTTGAAGGTGAAGAAGGACTAATGCTGAAACGGGTGGCGGTGGAGAGCGCGGCGGAGGCGTACCTGGAACTCCTGGCCGCGCGGGGCATCGAGCACTTCTTCGGCAACGCGGGGACCGACTTCGCGCCGATCGTGGAGGCGTACGCCAAGCGGCTCTCCCAGGGGCTCGTGCACCCGCGTCCCGTCACGGTCCCTCACGAGGTGACGGCCGTGGCCATGGCCCACGGGTACGCGATGGTCACGGGACGCCCGCAGGCCGTCATGGTCCACGTCATCGTCGGGACCGCCAATGCCCTGGGTGGGATCATGAACGCCGCCCGTGCCCACGTCCCGATCCTGTTCACCGCCGGGCGCACCCCGCTCACGGAGGGAAGCCTTCCGGGAGCCCGGAACCGCTACATCCATTGGGCCCAGGAAGCCTTCGATCAGGGCGCCCTGCTGCGAGAGTTCGTCAAGTGGGACTACGAGCTCAGGATGGGATCGCAGATCGAGACCGTAGTGGACCGCGCGCTCGCGATCGCCTGCGCCGAGCCTCCCGGCCCCGTGTATCTGACGCTGCCGCGGGAAGTGCTCGCCGAACGCATGGAGACGCTCGAGTACGGCGACCCGAGCCGCGCCCCGCGGAACAGCGCGACCGTCGCCGATGCCGCGGCGATCGCCGAAGCCGCCCGGATCCTGGCCGGGGCGCGGAACCCCCTCATCATCGCCAAGGCGCCGGGGCGGGACCCGGCCGCCGTGGCGCCGCTGGTCAGGCTCGCCGAAGCGCTCGGCGCGCCGCACTTCGACCACTGGCACACCCACGTCAACTTTCCCCAGAACCACCCGCTCCACGCGGGCTACGATCCGGCGCCGTACCTGGCGGAGGCCGATGTGATCCTCGCGGTGGAGAGCGACGTCCCATGGATCCCGAAGCTCGCCGCGCCGCGGCCGGAGGCGAAGGTGATCCAGGTGGCGGTGGATCCCCTCTTCGCGCGCTACCCGATCCGCGGCTTTCCGGCGGACGTGGCGCTGGCGGGGACGCCGCGCTTGACTCTCGCGGCGCTGGCGGAAGCCGTTGTCGCGGCGGGCCCCGACCCCGCCCGGGTGGCGGCCCGGCGACAGCGGTGGGGCACCGAGCACGCAGGCCAGCGCAGCCGCTGGAAGGCCACCGCGCGGGCGGTGATGGGGGACCACCCCATCGACATGGCCTGGCTCTCGCGCTGCCTGGGAGACGTCCTGGACGAGACCACCATCGTGGTGAACGAGTACGACCTGGACGTGACGCAGACCTGCTTCAGCACGCCTGGAACCTACTACGGCCCATCGCCCGCGGCGGGGCTTGGCTGGGGACTGGGGGCGGCGCTCGGCGCGAAGCTCGCCGCGCCGGACAAGACGGTCATTTGCGCGGTGGGGGACGGCGCCTACATCTTCGGGTCCCCTACGGCGTCTCATTTCGTGTCGCGCGCCTACAACCTGCCCCTCCTCGTGGTCGTCTTCAACAACCGCGCCTGGAACGCGGTCAAGCGCGCGACGAAGGCCTACGCCCCCGACGGCTGGGCGGTGCGCACGGGCGCGATGCCGATGAGCGACCTCGAGCCCGCCCCCGACTACGAGCTGATCTGCCGGGCCTCGGGCGGCCACGGCGAGCGCGTGGAGGACCCGGCTGAGCTCCCCGGCGCGCTCGCGCGGGCGCTCAAGGTGGTGAGCGAGGAGCGGCGGCAGGCCCTCCTGAACGTGATCTGCAAGAAGCCATGAAGATCTACGTCACCGGCGCCTACGGGCCGTCCCAGGAGTTCGAGCCGCTGCGCGAGCTCGGCCACGAGGTCGTCCTCGGGCGGCCGGTGGACCAGCCGGCGCGGCAACCCTACACCGAGGAGGAGCTGATCGAGTGGTGCCGGGACGCCGATATCATCATGGCGTCCCACCTGGACACGGTCACCCGCGCGGTGATACAGGCCGCCGAGCGGCTCCGCCTCGTCGTCGTGCCGTACATCAGCGTGGACAAGATCGAGGTCTCCGCCGCCACGGAGCTGGGCATCGTCGTGGCCAACAGCCCCACGCCGCAGAACTTCCACGGCGTTGCCGAGGCGGCGATCGCGTTCATGCTCGCGCTCCTGAAGCGCGTCAAGCGCAACGAGGCCAAGCTCCGCCGCGGTGAGTGGGGCCAGCGGATCGACCGTGGCTGGCTTCTCTCCGGAAGGACGGTCGGCCTCGTGGGGTTCGGCCGCGTCGGCACGCAGGTCGCCCGGCGCCTTCAGGGCTGGGAGGCGCGCCTGCTGGCATACGATCCCTACATCGCGCCGGAGACGGCCCGCCCCCTCGGTGTCACGCTCGTCCCTCTCACGACGCTCCTGGCGGAATCCGACATCGTGAGCCTGCACCTGTCGCTGACTCCGAAGACGCGCCACATGATCGGGGAAAAAGAGCTCAGGTCCATGAAGCGGACGGCGTTCCTCATCAACTCGGCCCGCGGCGAGCTGGTGGACGAAAGCGCCCTCTACCGGGCGATCGACGAGAGCTGGATCGGGGGGGCGGCGCTCGACGTCTTCGAGCAGGAGCCCCTCCCCATGGAGAGCCCGCTGCGCATGCTGGATCCCTCGCGGGTGATCCTCACCCCGCACAACGTGAGCCACACCGAGACGGGGCGGCTGGCGAACCTGAAGCTGGCTCTCGAGTCCACCCTGAGCGCGCTCAAGGGCGAGATGCCCAAGCACATCGTCAACCCGCCGGCGGCGGCGCGCTGGCGCGAGCGCTTCGGCTCGAAGAAGGCCGGCGGCCTTCGCTGACGCCGGCGTTCCCGGAGCCGGCTCAGCCGACCCACACGGAGGGGAGCCAGAGAGCGATCTGGGGAAAGGTGACGATGATGACGGCCCCGGTGAGGAGGAGGAACAGGAACGGGACGCTCCCCCGGACGACCTGACCGAGCGGCGCCCCCGTCACTCCCTGGATGACGAAGAGGTTCAATCCCACCGGCGGCGAGAGCAGCCCGGCCTCCAGCAGCATGCACATGTACACCCCGAACCAGATGGGGTCATAGCCGGCCGCCTGGATGGCGGGGAGGACGAACGGCAGCAGGATGATCATCAGCGAGAAATCCTCGAAGACGGTCCCCAGGACGAGGTACACGAAGGAGATGATGACCAGCAGGATGATCGGCGAGCCGAACGAGCGCGCGAAGTCCTTCATGAGGCTCGGGACGCCGTAGTACGCCAGCGCCACGGCCATCACCTTTGCCGAGATCAGGATGAGGAAGATCATGGACGTCGTCCGCACCGTCCCCAGGCAGGCGTCCCAGAACCCCCGCCAGGTCAGCGTGCGGTAGGCCAGGGCGATCAGCAGGGACACCGACGCGCCGACGCCGGCCGCCTCGGTGGGCGTGGCGATCCCCCCGTAGAGACCGCCCAGGACCGCCACGATCAGAACCACGAACGGCCAGACTTCCAGGAGGCCCGCCAGGCGCGCCCACCAACCCACGCCGGGATTGGCGCCGGCTGCGGCGGGGACCAGCCCCCGCTGGGCCACACACCGGATGGCCACGTAGAGCATGAAGAAGCTCGACATCATGAGGCCGGGGAAGAGGCCGGCGAGGAAGAGCTTGCCCACCGACTGGTCGGCGATGGCGCCGTACACGATGAAGAAGATACTGGGGGGGATCAGGATCCCGAGGGTCCCGCCCGCCGCGACCGATCCCAGGACGAGGCTCGGGTCGTAGCCGCGCTTGACGACCTGCTCCGGGTACGCGACCCGCCCCATGGTGGCAGCGGACGCGAGGCTCGAGCCCGAGCAGGCGGCGAAAATGGTGCACGCGATCAGGTTGGTCTGCACCAGGCCTCCCGGCAGTCCGCTGATGGCCTTGGCGACGCCGGAGTAGAGGAGCTGGACGAGCCCGCCCGAGGAGATCAGCTCACCCATGAAGACGAAGAGGGGAATCGCCACGAGGACGAAGCTCGTGCCCGTGTCCCAGCTGGTGAGGCCGAAGAGGGTGAGGGTCTTCTGGCCCAGGATCGGATACAGGGCGACGATCCCGCCCAGGCCCACGGCGAACGCGATCCAGAGCCCGCCGATGAGGAGCGCGACCATCAGCGCGATGGCGGCGAGCAGGACCGTCAGGCCGGGCACGGCTCACCCGGACCCGCGGGCGACCTGGCGGAGGAACCGGGCCACGAGCTGCAGCAGGAGGAGGATCACCCCGACGACGAGCAAGGAGGCGGGAATCCAGAGCGGAATCTGAAGGTACTTGAAGGACAGAGTCCCGCGCCCGTAGTACTCGGCGACGAGGACCCAGTTCCCGCCGGCGAGCGCCAGCGCGAACAGGAAGGCGAGGAGCGTGGCGAGCACCTCCAGCCCGCCACGCACCCCGGCTGGAACGTGGGCGAGGACGATGTCGGAGCGGATGTGCCCGCCGGCCTTCATCGTGTGGGCGAGCCCCAGAAAGACGATGGCGAGCAGGAGGTAGCCGGAGACCTCGTCCACCGAGAGGAGGGGGGAGCCCAGGACCCGCCGCGAGAACACGCCGGCGGCGATGAGCAGGGTGAGCCCGAAGACGGTGATCCCCGCGGCGTATCCCGCCCCGTCGGACAGGGCTTCCAGGCAGCGGACCAGCCGCCGCATCAGGTTAGAGCTTGCGGCCCTTCTTCTCCCAATCGGCCACAGTCGCCTTGATCTTTACCACGAGGTCCGCGGCCTCCGGCCCGGCCTTCTGGAGCCAGCTGTCCCAGACCTTCGGGGCCGCGTCCAGCATGGCCTTCATGTCCTCGGGGGAGGCCTGGGTGAACGTCATCCCCTTCTCCTGGAGGCGCTTCTTGAACTCCCGGATGTCTCCGTCCACGCGGTCCCACAGTTTATCCGACACCGGCTGGCGGAGGTCCAGCACCACCTTCTTCGCGTCAGGTGGGAGTTTGTCCAGGGCAGCCTTGTTGACGATCACGAACCAGTTGGCGCCGCCCAGCCCCACCTCGTAGCAGTACTTCGCCACCTCATGGAGCTTGGCGTTGAAGGTGGCGCTGTGGGTCACCCAGTAGGCGTCGATCACACCCTGCTGCATCGCGGGATAGACCTCCTCCCACGAGAGCGTGACAGGGGTGGCCCCGATCGCCTTGGTGAACTCCGTCTCCACGACGCCCTGAGCCCGGAGCTTCAGGCCCTTCAGGTCGGCGATGCTCCGGATGGGTTTGCGCGAGTAGATGTTTCGCGGCTCCACCTGCCCCGACGCCAGCGGGAGCACGCCGAAGCCCCCCATGGCCTTTTCTTGCGCCGGCAGGACCATCTGGACGATCTTCTTCCTGAGGGGGATGTCGTAGGGGATCAGCCCGGGCAGCTCGATGATCTCGGCAAGCCGGAGGTCGCCCGAGACGTGCGCCCCCCACATCTGGGAGGACTCCAAGAGCCCCTGCCCCACGACGGTCAGGATCCGGGGGCCGGCGAAGCCCAGGGCCGCGCCTGGGTACACCGTGACCTTCACCTTGCCCCCGGTCCGCTTCTCCACCTCCTGGGCGAACCAGATCTCAGCGTCAGTGCCCATGTAGCCCGGGTTCAGAAGAGACTGGAGCTTCCAGGTCACCTGCTGGGCCTGAACGGGCCCGGCCAGGGCGAGCACGGCGAGGGAGAGGACGATCAGGACGAGCGAGAACGCGCGCACGTGTTGCATGGGACGCTCCTTTCTTGACCTAGAGGACTCGCTTGGTCACCGCCCAGGTGTCCGCGAAGTTCGGGCAGTAGCAGATGTGGTACGGCTCGGGGCCG
>LDXP01000023.1 GCA_001443385.1 Candidatus Rokubacteria bacterium CSP1-6 | reverse complement strand
TTCCACCCGGGTGCCCGCCACGGCGGCGTACACGCCATCCTCGTACAGCACGAGCGGCGCTCCGTCCGGGGCGACGCGCAGGCACGTCTCCAGGTTGCTGTGCAGGTACGGCGACTTGTTCACCGTGAAGAGCATCGTTTCGCTCCTCAGAACGGCAGCACGGCGTCCTGCTCCCCGAGGAGGCGGGCCATCCCCGCCGCGTCCAGCACCTCCACCTTGATCACGAGGTCGTCGAGCGTCAGGTTCCGGTCGGCCAGCGACTGCTCGTCCACGTAGAAGCGGTCGATCTCGAAGTCGGGGAGCGCCGGGTAGGTCTTGGCGGTCGGCTTCACCCCGAGGAGGGTCGAGTCCTGCCCCTGAGTAATGGCGAACACGCCGTCGTCCACGAAGGCTACGGCGACATCCACCGCCCCCTGCATCTTGTAGGCCCCCATGATCAGGAGCACCTGCAGGCCCTCCCAGTTGTAGAGAGACCCGTAGGGGGCCTTGCGCATGAGCACCAGGACCTTCTTGGGGGGGCCGGCCGCCCCGGTCCCCCCCACGTGCCCGCCGTGCTCCGAGAACTCTACTGCTTCCATACGCTGTCCAGGCCGCACGCGACCGAGGTCGTCTTGATGCCTTCGTCGCTGTGGCAGGACTGGCAGACGGAAACGGCCTTGCCGACCCGCGCCATCCGGGTCAGGTCATAGAGCTCGAGCTGGCCGTCCATGCCCTTCTTGCCGGGCTCGATGTCCATCGGCACCCGGTGCGTGAGCAAGGCGTACCTGTCACCGGGCAGGGGCTGGACGTCGTGGTTCTCCCAACCCGGAGAGTTCGCGGTCTCGCCGAGGACCTTCAGGCTCGCCGCGTCCAGGAGCCAGGTACGGTCCCTGGCGGAGATCAGCAGGCGCTTGCCATCCGAGGTGTAGTAGCCCCGGAAGAGGGCGCTCCCCTTGGGATCCCCCGTCAGGGTCGCCTCCCGGAGGACCTTGATCTCCCCTTTGACGAGGGCGGGCGTGTCGAGGATGAGCACCACGTGGCGGGCCTCCTTTTCCCTCGGGAACTTCCCGGGGGTGTCGGCAAGGCTCATCCAGAGCGCGAACTCCTTGCCGTCGGGCGAGGTGACCCCATGCGCCCAGACGTAGTTCTTGGGAATCTTCGGGTGATCGAAGAACACCCGCCGCTCGTGCTTCATCGTCTCCTTGTCGACGACGTCCACGTACCCTTCGTACCCCATCATGACGGGCAGGAACTTGTCCTTCGTCTGCCCCGAGCCGCAGTACATCGGTCCCTGCGCGGTCGTCCTCTGGTCTTTCGGGAACTTTGCGTCGGCGACCACCTTACCCGTCGCCAGATCGATCTTGCCCGCGTGTAACGACTCCCCGTCGAGCATGAAGGTGGACCAGTACATGACGTTCCGTGCGTGGTCGATCCTCACGTCGTGGGTGGCGTACGCCTTCTTGGCCACGGCGGGGTCGCTGTTGAGCTTGATCCTGCTCAACTTCACGACGGTGATCGGCTCGGGCTGGGACGGGTCAATCCTCACCTCGGCCTTCGCGATGTGCCCGCCCATGCCGGCGACATAGACCGTGCCCTGGTACACCTTTTCCGCGCCCGTGATGGCCCCCGGGCCCGTCAGCCAGACGGCGACGAACCCAACAAGCAAAACCGGAATGACTGCCGCGACGCGCTTCCCTGCGAGACCCACTGTAAGCCCTCCCATGACGTCAAACCCGCTGCCATCTCGAAACCCCGCCCCTCGTATCACCTCCCCCTCAGTCTCCGAACGTCACGAAGCGGTCCGCCACCTGGATGAACTCGGCCAGGTTTCCCAGGCCGGAGATCTTCACGTTGGGAACGGCGATCTCGGGGGTAATGCCGCGGTAGGTCGAATCGGTCACGCAGGCCACCAGCGGGATCCCCCGGGCCCCCAACTCCGACCAGCGCTTGCCGATCACCCGCTCTCCGGGGGGGTTCATGAACCGATTCACGTTGTACACGCCGTCGGTGTAGAAGAAGACGCCGACGATCTCGTGCCCGCGGGCGAGCGCGGCCTGGACGAACTCCCAGGCACTGTCCGAGGCCTGGTGCTGGTACGGCCCCTCCTGGACCATCACCCCGATCTTCATCTCAGCGACCCCTCCCCCTCACCTTCATCCTCTCCCCCGGGGGGAGAGGGTCGGGGTGAGGGGCGATGCCTGGACCCGCCCTTCGCGATACGCATGGGCCTGGGCGACCAGGCCCTCCGCCCACCCCGGCGCCCCCAGCGCATGCAGATGCGTGTACGCTGCCAGGACGTTTTCGACCACCAGCCCGTCCTTTCCCCCGGCGATCCCCCGGCCGCGCTCGAGACTGAAGGCGAACTCCCCGGCCTCTAGGCCGGTCACGCGGGAGTAGTGAAACTCATGGCCGCGAAGCGCCGTCCCGATCGGGAAGTAGGGGTTCGCCCCGGCAACCCGCCCCCGGACGTAGCCGTGGCCCTGGATCCCCGCGGTCATCTCGATGTCGCAGGGCAAGGCCCCCACCATCGAGGCCGACCGGCCGTTCCAGGTGATCCGCCGGGCCAGGTACATGAGGCCCCCGCACTCGGCGTAGACGGGAAGGCCGTCGGAGACGGCACGGCGAATGTCGCGGCGCAACCCTTCGTTGGCTTCAAGGGCTTCCAGGAACATCTCGGGGAATCCACCGCCCAGGTAGAGCCCGTCCACCTCCGGGAGAGAGCGGTCCTCCAGGGTGTCCAGCGGGACCAGCTCAGCGCCGGCCCGGCGGAGGGCCTCGAGGTTCTCGGGGTAGTAGAAGGTGAACGCCCGATCCCGGGCCACGCCGAGGCGCACGGAGGGAGCGAGAGCGGCGATCGGGGGGACGGGCGAGAGGGCGAGCGGCGGAGCGCGGCGCGCCAGGTCCAGCAGTCCATCCAGGTCTACCGACGCCTCCACGGCCCGCCGGAGTTCTTCTACAACCGGCAGGAGGCCGGCCTCTTCGTCCCTCGGCACCAGCCCCAGGTGCCGGTCGGGGATCGTCAGCGACGGCCCCCGGGGAAGCGCGCCCAGGAGCGGAATCTTCACGTGGCGGGAGAGGGCGTCGGCCAGCTTGGCGCGGTGGCGGGGGTTGGCGACCTGATTCAGGATCACTCCGGCGACATTCACGCCCGGCTGGAAATCCTGGAATCCCCGGACCAGGGCGGCCACGCTCTGGGTCATCCGGCTCGCGTCGATCACCAGGACGACGGGGGCCTGGAGGAGCCTGGCCAGCTGCGCGGTGCTGTTCGTCCCCTCGCCGTCCAGGCCATCGTAGAGCCCGTGGGCGCCCTCGATGAGGGCCAGGTCGGCCGACTGGCAGGCCCGGCCGAACCCGGCCAGGAGCGCGCCGGCCTCCACCAGGAAGAGGTCCAGGTTCCGGCACGGGCGCCCGGCGGCCTCGCCGAGCCACCCCGGGTCGATGTAGTCGGGTCCCTTCTTGAACGGCTGGACCCTGAGGCCGCGCCCGGCGAACGCCGCCGCCAGGCCCAGGCAGAGCGTCGTCTTCCCCGAGCGTCCATGGGGAGCAGAGAGGACGAGCCGGGGGATCGCCGTCACTTAGATCTCCGTGACCTTGATCGCCCCGGTGGGACAGACCTCCACGCAGACCATGCAGCCGAGGCAGTCCGCCGTGGCCCCGCTCACCGTGCATTTCTTCTTGCCTTCCACCACCTCGGTCGAGAGGATGGTCACCGGGCATCCCTCGACGCACGCGGCGTTCCCGTCACAGACGGACCCGTCAATGGCAACGATGTACATTAGAGTCCTTTCTTGACATAAAAGATGAAGCGGCCCCCCTCTTCCCGGCTCGCGAGGAGCGTGTTGTTGGTGCGCTGGCAGAAGGCGGGAACGTCGTCCTTCGAGCCGCTGTCGGTGCCGATCAGCTCGATGATCTGCCCCGGCTGCATGCCGGCGATGGCCTTGGAGAGCTTCAGGATCGGCAAGGGGCAGGCCAGACCCGTGCAATCCAGGGTCACATCGGCGGTGAGTTGCGTCATTGGGCCTCCCCGACCGCTGAGAGAGTCAACAGACCTCTCAACTCTGTTGACCTGACTTTTCCCCGGACGGTGGCGCGGCGTCAATGGTCCGGATGCATCAATTTCGTGCGTCGAGTGAATCAGGGCGCGGGGGCCGCGTCGTGGTAGACTGGTGCCGCTCCCCATCAAGAACCTTTTATGGCGCGTTTCATCTCCGTCGTCATTCCCAACCGGAACGGAGAGGCGACGATCGGCAAGTGCCTCGACGCCATCTTCTCCTCGAGCTATGAGGACTTCGAGGTGATCGTGGTGGACGACGCCTCCGAGGACGCCTCGATCGCCATCATAGACAAATTCCCCTGCCGGCTCCTCAGGCTGGAGAAGCACTCCGGCGCCGCAAGGGCGAGAAACCTCGGCGCGCTGCACAGCAAGGGGGACACCCTGTTCTTTACCGATGCCGATTGTCTCCTCCAGGAGGACACCCTCTCCATCGCCAGCAAGACCCTGGCCGGCGAGGGCCCGGATGTCGTCCTCGGCGGCACCTACACCCCGATGCCGTATGACAGGAGGTTCTTCAGCGTCTTTCAGTCGGCCTTCATCAACTACGCGGAGACGAAGCACGCGGACCGTCCGGATTACATCGCGACTCACGCGATGGTCATCGATGCCCGGACCTTCCGCGAGAACAATGGCTTTGCCGAGGACTTCCTGCCGATCCTGGAGGATGTGGAGTTCAGCCACAGGCTGCGGCGAGCGGGATACAGGCTGCGCATGGACCCCCAGCTGCAGGTGCGGCACATCTTCAACTTCTCCCTCCTCGGCTCCCTCCGGAACGCGCTCAGAAAATCCCTGTACTGGACCATCTACTCCCTGGCTCGCGGCGATCTGCTCGCCGACTCCGGCACCGCCTCAACCGAGCTCAAGATCAACGTGGGAACGTATGCGCTCGGCGCGCTCCTCCTTCTGCTCGCCGTCTTGACCGGACAGCCGCTCTTTCTGCTAGTTCTCCCTCCGCTCATCGCGTTCAATCTCTTCTCGAACAGGGGCCTCATTCGGGCCCTGTCCTCCACCGGGGGACCCGCATTCGCCCTCGCCGCAGCCCTGTACTATGTGCTGGTGTATCCCCTGGCAGTGGGAACGGGCGCTCTCCTGGGCGCCCTCAGATATCTGGCGGCAGCCGAGCGGCCGCGCCCGGCATAACCATGTACTCCCCGCTTCGCCATATCGGCTCGATCTTCTGGAAGCGGAAGGCCATCCACCTCACGTTCTTCGTCACGCGAAGATGCAACCTCCGGTGCCCCTTCTGTTTTTATCTCGCCGGGGCCGCACCCCCCGGCCCCGAGGCGCCCGAGCTGTCGCTGGATGAAGTCCGGCAGATCTCCCTCTCCCTGGGCCATCTGCTCTGGCTCGCGTTTTCGGGAGGCGAGATCTTCCTGAGGGACGATATCGTCGAGATCAGCCGGATCTTCTACGAGAACAACAAGCCGGTGATCATGCTCTACCCCACCAACGGCCAGCTTCCCGACATCATCCGAGACGGCGTCGAGCGGATTCTCAGGCACTGCCAGAAGAGCGTCATCGTCGTCAAGCTCTCACTGGATGGGCTGAACGGCGCTCACGACGCCCTCCGGAATCAGCCGGGCTGCTTTGAAAAAACCCTGGAAACCTATCATCTCCTCGGCGACTTCCTCGGCCGGTATCCCCACTTCGAGCTGGGCATCAACACCGTCCTCTGTTCGGAGAATCAGGGCGAGATGGACGGGATCATCGACTTCGTCCGCGGCTTGAGGCACGTCACCACCCATACCATCTCGCTCATCCGCGGGAATCTCCTGAACGAGAGTTACAAGAATGTGGACGCCAAGTATTACCAACGCGCGATCCACAGGCTCGAGGACAACCTGAAAACAACGGGGTCGCAGATCTATCGGTTCAGGGGCGCGCGCCTCAAGGCGGCGCAGGATATTCTCCAGCGCCGCCTGATTCACCGCACGCTGCTCGCGCGAGAAGGGCTCACCCCCTGCTATGCCGGCAGGCTGAATCTCGTCCTCAGCGAGACCGGAGAGGTGTATCCCTGCGAGACGCTCACCGAGAGCTTCGGAAATGTCAGAGACTACGGCTGCGACATGGGGCGGATCGTTCGATCCGCCACAGCCAGGGCCGTCCTGGGGTCAATTCAGCGCGCGCGATGCTACTGCACGCACGAGTGCTACTTCATGACGAACATTCTATTCAACCCGCGATGGTATCCCACCCTGCTCAGGGAGTACCTGCGGCTGTAGGCGGGGCCGCCGCTCGAACACATCCCGTCTCGCCCACACCCAGAACAGGCTCTTCAGGCCCCTCACCGCCGCCCGCAGATCGTGAAGGGTCCTGAGCCGGAGCACTCTTCTCAGCAAGAATGAGGGGCGGGAATAGAACCGCCTGAACGCGATCTGGCGGAGGGTGTGGACCTCCCCTCGCGTCATGGTGTGGGGGACGAAGGCCGCGCCCTGATAGGTGAAGTCCCGCAGGTCCTCCGACATCGTGCCGTGCCGCTGGTGCTGGTCGTACAGGTCGGTCCCGGGAAACGGCGTCAGGGCATGGAAGTTGGCGAGGTCCGGATCGAGCTCGAGGGCGAACTCGATGGTCTTGAGCCCCTCCTCGAAGGTCTCGCCGGGAAGGCCGAAGATGAACGGCGTGCTGACCGTGAGGCCGACGTCCTTCGCCGCCCGCACCGCCCGGCGCGTCTGCTCGAGCGTGATCCCCTTCCGGATCGCGTTCAGGTTCTTCTGGACGCCGCTTTCCGCCCCGAAGAGGATCGCCCAGCATCCCGCTTCCTTGAAGGCCCGGAGGAGCGGCGTGTCCACCTGGTTCACGCATGCCGAGGCGAACCAGGCGAAATCGAGCCGGCGGGCCTTGATCTCCTGGGCGATCCGCATGGCCCGGTCGTAATCGGCGGCAAACGTATCGTCGATGAATTTTATTTCCCGGTAGCCCTGGCGGAGACAGAGCTCGATCTCCCGCACGACATTCTCCACGCTGCGGTATCGGATCCCCCGGACTCCGCCCTGTCGCTCCCGGTCBATCTGGAAGCAGAAGAGGCACCGCCGGTCGCATCCCCTGGCGGTGATCATCACCGCCACCGGCCGCCTCCGGTACGTTCCCGGGGGAGGAATGTACCGCTTCGCGTCGCCCAGCAGCGCCCGGGCCGGGAACGGGATGGAGTCGAGATCGGGGATGAGCGGCCGCGGGGGATTCGTGACGATGGCCCCGCCGTTCCGGAAGACGACTCCCTGCACGCCCTCCAGGCCCTTCCCCCTCTCGAGCCGCTCCACTAGTTCGACCACCGACCATTCGCCCTCGCCGGTCACCACCGCGTCGAGGCCCTCGCCTCCCCGCCCCAGACAGCCCTCCTGGACCGCGATGGGGTACGGCCCTCCGGCGCAGGTGAACGCCTCGGGGTCGAGCCGCTTGAGATCCTCCGCGAGCCTGGCGGCTCCCGGCCACCCGAACGCCGTCGAGTAGATCCCCGCGAAGCCGGGGCGCCATTCCTCGACCGCCCTCAGGATGTCCGCGTGGCTCATGAAGGCCCCGTTGAGGAACTTGACCTCGTGCCCGGCCTCCAGGAGACACGAGGCGACGTACAGGGTCCCCAGGGGCTGCCAGTAGTTGATCTGCGAGCCGGCGGTCCGGGTCGGGAAGATCTCTTCCGGAACCCACGCGGGGATGATCAGCGCGCACTTCATGCGTTCATCCGCGCGAGCACCGGCTCGGTCAGGTCCTCCCTGCGCTCGCGACCGCTTCGCCTGACGACCCGCTCCGCCGCCTCGATGCCGGCCGCGATCGCGTGGTCCATGTTGAGGTACTTGAACGTCCCGCCCCGGCCCACGATGTCCAGGTTCCGGAACCGGCCCAGGTACTCGCAGACCCGGTCGTAGTGCTCCCGATACCCCACCTCGAATACCGGATAGGCCTTGGCCACTCTCACCACCGCGCTGTCGATGACCTCCCGCCGGTCGACGAATCCCATCCTCCCCAGATGGTCGATCGTCATCCGGGCCAGGTCTTCGTCGCGCGCCCGCCAGGTGCCGTCCCCGCTGAAGCAGAAGTGCTCCGTCACCAGCAGCGTCTTCCCCTGGGGGGCCATCGTCGCGCTCCAGTTCGTCGGCTCGTGGATCCGGCTGAAGGGAATGTCGGCCCCCGGAACGTACGTCCAGGTCTGGTCGGTGACCCGCTCGCGGTCCAGCATGACGGCGACGATGACGAGGTCCCGGTATCTCAGCCGCGAGGCGGCCTCGAGGACGCGGGCCGGCGCCGCCGGATGCAGCATCCGGACGAGCGCGGTGAGCGGGATGGTGGAGATGAACTCGTCCCCCTCCACCACGCAGGACCGCCCGCCCCGGACGACGGCCAGGCCTTCCACCAACCCCCCGTCGTGCTCCAGCCGCTTCACGCGGGCCTCCGTCACCACGCGGCCGTCCGGCTCGATCTCCTCCCGCATCCGCTCGGCGATCCGGCCGATCCCCAGCGCCGGGTAGAGGAACGCCTCGGCGAGCGTGGGCAGGTCGGCGGCGGATCCCAAGAGCGCCCGCCGGATCGCCACGCCGAGGGACAGCCCCTGGATCCGCTGCTCCACCCACTCCGTGCAGACCCGCTCGCACGGGATGCCCCAGATCTTCTCGCTGTACCCCTTGAAGTAGATCTCGAACATGGTGCGGCCGAACCGGCTCACCACCCAGTCCTCCAGGGAGACGCTGGCGGGAGGCCGGAGCCGGTGGCGGGCGTGCTCGACGGCGTAGTCGAGGAGCATCCTCACCGTCGTCCAGGGGCCCAGGCCCGAGAGCGCGTTCAGCGGCCTGAGCGGATAGTCGAAGTACCGGCCCCGGAGGAGGATCTGGCTCTTCCGTGGGACCGACAGCAGCTCCCCGCCCATCAGTTCGCGGAGGAAGGCCTCGATCCCCTTGTCCCGCGTGAAGAAGCGGTGGCCGCCCAGGTCGAACCGGAAGGCGCCGCGGACGATGGTCCGGGCGAGCCCCCCCAGCGCGGGCTCGCGCTCCAAGACGAGAACCCGCCGCCCGGCCCGCGTCAAGACGAGCCCCGCCGAGAGCCCCGCGAGGCCGCCGCCCAGGATGGTAGTGGAGTTCACTACCGGTCCTTCAGCGAGTTACACCGAATAATCACGCGTAGGTCAAGGTGCCGGGCCAAATAACGAGCCAGACAAGGCCCGAGGGAGGAGCCGGCCGGAGGCGTACGCGGTTGTACGTTGAGGACCGGCGACGACCGAGAACGCCGTATGGCGAAGTTAGTTGGCACGGCACTAGTCCTTGCTGCCGTAGCCGCCCGCCCCGGCCTTCGGACGCGCACCGCCGGTCTTCGGGCGTTCGGCGCCGCCGCTGTAGCCGCCGGCCCCAGCCTTGGACTTTTCCTCGGCCGCGCCGTAGCCGCCGGCCCCAGCCTTCGGACGTCCCGCTCCGTACCCGCCGGCCCCGGCTTCGGATTCTTCCGCAGCCCCGGCGTAGCCGCCGGCTCCCTTCACCTCGGCGGCGGGAGGCTTCACGCCGGTGAGGGCGGAGACGCTGTAGCCGATGAGGAAGCTCGTCCAGGCCACGACAATCAGGAGCACGATCCACAGGCGTGTTTTCATCGTTCGTCCCTACCCCGCCTCCGCCTTCTTGATCTTCCAGCGGTACGTGCCCTTCTCCATGACCCGCTCGATGATCTCATTGCCCGCCGTATCGCACATCGCAGCGATCGATTCCGCGGAGGAGGGATTGTCGAACAGGATCTCCAGGGTGTCCCCCTCCTGCATCTTCTCGAGCGCTTTCTTCGTGTAGAGCTGAGGGTGCGGGCAGACGTATCCGGTGACGTCCAGCAAGAAACTGCCCTCAGCCTTCTTTTCGAACTTCATGGCCATCGCAGATCCTTCCCTTACCGTTGTGTTTGGGGGACCGCCTCGAACGCCGCTTCCTTGGCCATCTTCCGCTCGGTCCACCAGCTGAGGAGTTTCACCCCCAGGTAGGCGCCGCCAATCATCCCGATCCCGAACAGCCAGCCGGACACATCCCCCTCGGAGACCCGGACGAAGAACGCCCCGATGTTGCAGCCGAGACCGAGCCGGGAGCCGATTCCCATCAAGGCGCCGCCGAGGATCGCCCACATGGCGAGCTCCCTGGTGGGAGCCTTCCACTTGAATTCGTTGTGGAGGAGCGCCATCACGGCCGCGCCGCCGATCAGCGCGAGGGACATCCAGTCCGCCGGGTTGATGAGGGGGTTGGGGATGCCGTTGTTGAGCCCGAAGAAGATGTTATCCATGTTGTTCCAGCCCAGCCTGTTGAAGACCCAGCCCACCCACTGGGCTTCCTGAGTCGTCACGTACCAGTAACCCGGATCGAACACCGTTCCCTGCGCGGAGAGTCCGAACGTGAAGCCCATCCGGGTCATCAGCTCGCCGAAGTTCTGCACCCCGAACTTGACCTGCAGCCCCTTCATCACGAGCATGTGCAGCCCGGCGGCGATCCCCAGGAACAATCCCGCCACCGCCGTCCGCTTCGACGCCCGGATCATGTTCCAGTAGCCGGCGAACTCGGTGGCGATCCCCTTGGCGGCCCGCCCCTCCTTCGTCCGCTTCTTCAGGAACGCTTTTCTCGCCCAGACGACGTAGATCCACGCCAGGATCAACGCCGCCGGCAGCGCGATCCCGACCAGCACGTTCCCGACGTACGCGGCCAGGAAGGGGTTGGAGATCTTCGACAACTCGCCGAACGTCGTCACGGGCTGGTCCCACACGTACCCGGCCAGATACTGGTCCATCCATCCGTCCGCGACGTTGATCTTCGCCGGAAGGCCCTTGGCCATGGCCGAGTCGTACCAGGAGCGCGGCACCAGCTTGTTGAACCACCCCCCGATATCCACGAAGATGGCCTGCGTCACGCTGATGGACAGCACCACCAGCATGGCGGAGCCGTTGCCTTCGCCGGTCTTGTAGAGCGACCCCGACGCGCAGCCGCCGGCGAAGACCATGCCCACCCCGAAGATCAGCCCGGCAATGACCGCATGAGACCCGTACGGGGCGGCATGGAAGGTGCTCATCCCCGTCGCCGTCACGAAGGCGGAGACGAAGCCGAACAGCACCATGGCGATCATGATCCCCACGGCCATCCGCGGCACCCCGACGGCGAACAGATCCCTGAACGCCGAGGAAAAGCAGAACCGCCCATACTGGAGGCACATCCCGTAGATGAAGCCGAACCACAGATACGCGGAGAGATAGATGTAGTACTCGTTCCACAGGTACGTCGCGACGCTGATCAGGCTGAGGAACCCGACGATGACGAAGACCCCCGCCTGATTCCTTCTCTCTATCGCGTCCATGTCACTGCCGCCTCCCCGTCGGCGCCCGCTCCAGCGGCTGGTAGATCCTCACCACCGTCTGGTACTGAAACCACTCATCCGACACCTGAAACGTCCTCGCCAGGTGGTAGCCCGCGATCTTTCGCTCGATCGCCTCCGGCAGGGATTGGCCGACACGCTCCGAGATGACGATCACGGCGGCCTCCCCCTTCGAGCCCCCGGCCGGGGCAGTGTAGTACGCCGGATCCCGGTGCTCCCAGGTGAACCGTAACGGGGACGTTTCGACTTTTTCGCGCGGCGGGGACCCCGGGGAGCCGTTCTGATGGGTGATCCTCTTGCCGGTGAACAGATCGAGCAGCGCCACGGAGACGGCCGGATTGATCCCGGCCTGCCCCTGGGGGAGCGCCACCACTTCCACCGTCCCGCCCTCGATGGAGTCCGCATAGTTCCCCGCATCCCTCAGGTTCACGGCGCTCATCCGCATCAGATGGGGCAGGTACGCGAAGCCCGCCACCAGCAGGGAGGAGAGCACGATACAGCACGCGGCGAACCGCCTGACCTCCCGGCTCCCGATCTCCCGCAGCCCGTACGACGCCATGAGCGCGAGCATCGGCAGCACCGGGACGAGATACCTGATCCGCTCCGCCCGCATCAGGACGGCGAGGAGCCACGCCCACGCGATGATGGAGTACCTCCAGTCCCGCTTCCTGACCGCGGCGACACCGGAGTACAGCGCCGCGGCGGTGATGAACGGATGGATCTGGAAGAAGAACGTCGAAACGAAGCTCTCCCGCCAGCGCCTCAGCCCCGGCAGTTGATAGCCCTGCAGCAGCCCGAGCTGCTGCGCGACGACGTCGTGCTTCAGGACCAGGACGGCCCCGGCGAGGACCATCGGAGCCAGCGCGATCAGAGCGCCGCGCCGCAGGACGAGCCGCGGCGCCCGCCGCACGTGCACCGCCAAGACGAGGGGCAGGACCGTGAGCCACAGCCAGGTCGAGTATTTCGACAGGAACGCGAGCGCCACCGCGGCCGACGACAGCGCGATCCACCCCGCTCCCCCTGCCCGAAGCGCCTTCGTCACGCTGAACACCGCGAGGGTGAGGAAAAACATCGTCGGGACGTCCACCAGCATGAGCGGCACCTGCGTGAGGAGGTAGGGCATCCCGAGGAGCAATCCCCCGGCGTACAGACCGACGGTCTCGTCCCACAGGGTTTTCCCCAGGAGGTAGGTGAGCACGACGGTCCCGGAAAAGAGGAGCGTCGTGAAGAGCTGGATTAGAACCCTTCTCTCCCCCCCCAATCCGAAAATCGTCCCGTACAGGAAGGGCACGAGGGGCAGATCCGTCCATGCCGAGACCTCCCGGCCCCACTCCGCGATGAAATACCCGATCCCGTAGGTCTCGAGGTGCTTGGCCTGCGTGAAATACCGCGCCGCGTCCACGATCACCTCCGGCTCCCTCCAGAACACGGCCGCGGCGAGAAAGGCGGACAGGGCCAGGACGCCGGCCGCGCGGCGCTCCGGCAGAGACACCCTCGAGAGGACGTACGCGGCCACGATGCCGGCGACGAGGAGGCCGGACATCCCGGCCAGATCCGTCTCGGCAAACACCCATTGCCAGCTCGTCAGCCGGTTGTCATCCAGCGCACGGAAGACGAACTGCGTGAGAAATGCCGAGAGGGTCAGCAGGGAAATGAAGCCGATGACGAGCGTGTCCGCCGGTTCCTCCCGCGCGGATGTCACCACGAGATGACCTGATCGTGGGCGCAGATCTCATCGATGATCCGGTCGTACGGGACGTCCCGCTTGGACAGGTCGATGACCGTCACCTCATGCTCCCGGGACTGTAGCGCGATGAGCCGGTCGCAGAGCGGTTCCGGCCCGTCCGTCAAGAGGTAGAGGAGCTTCATCGCCCCATCCGGCTACAGGACGATCACGCGGTCGGCGCCGTGGACCATGACGGCGTTGTGGTACTGGCTGCCGAAGACGATCTCCTTGGGCAACCCCGCGGTCTGCGCATCGTGCCCCTTCGCGCTGTGCTCGCACACGCTCATGGCGACGCCGGCCAGCTTGCACAGGTCGGTATACGCGGGGTTCCCGAGCAACCGCGTCCCCGCGTCCATGGTGAAGAGGCTCACCTCGTGCCCCTTCGAGACGGCGGCCCTCGTCAGGCCGATGATGTGCTGCAGGTGCCTGTCCGTGTTGACCAGGATTCCCAGCTTCATGGGGCGCGCTCAGTAGGGCAGGACGTGGTCGTACCCGAGCAGCCGCTGCGCGATTTCACCGGTCGGCAGATCCTCCATGCCCTCGGCCGGCCCGCTGTTCGTCCAGATCTTCACCTCGAACTCTTTCAGCGTCTCCAGATGCGAGAGATTCTCTTCGGTCTCGTCCAGCTTCCCGTCCAGCACGTACACATCGACTGCATCGTCCAGGAGCAGCAACCCGAGCGACATCCTCAACGCCTCGGCCTGGCGGTCTCTCACGAGCACGGCAATCCGCTTTTTTGCCATGACCCTTCCGGCGCTCCGCTCAGAAGTACATCACGCGGTCAGCCCCCAGACAGCGATCGAGCGCCCCGGCGACTCCCACGATCCGGACGCCCTCCATCAGGTCCGCTTCCGTCATCTTCTCCACGCCCATGGCATGGGCGCACGCCAGGAGCTCCACACCCGCCTCGCGGGCCTGGTCGAGCCACGTCTTGAGCGTCACCCCGCTCCCGGGCTCCAGCTCCACCTGCTCGGCCGCGCCCTTGCGGAGCTGGGTGACGCCCTCCATGCTGAACCAGATGGCGGCCTGCATGTCCATGGCGGCGGCCGTCAGCGCGAAGAAGAGGGGCGCGTACGTCCGGCGCGGCTCACCGACCCCGTGCGTCTGGAAGATGAGGAGCCGCTGCCCCGCCATCCCGGCTTCACCGCTTCCGGGTCAGCTCGTCGACCTGCCGCTCCAGATCGTCGATCCTTCTCAGCGCCGCGTTCACCTTGACGAAGTCGTAGTAGCTCGCGTTCTCGACCGGGAGATCCAGGCGGCTCCCCCAGACGATCCAGGAGTCGTCGTAGTTCCTGACCTTCTCGAAGCCCAGCGCCCTCAGGGCCACATAGGTGATCGCGGAACGGGTCCCGGTCTGGCAGTACGCGATGACCTCCTTCTTGGGGTCCAGAGCCTTGTAGACCTCGCGCAGGGCCTTGGCATCCTTGACGGCCATACCGTCCCGCCCCGTCGCCTTTCCCTCGGCCAGCTTCTTGGCCGCCTCGGGGTCCGCCCAGTTCTGCTCGAAGGGGATCGGAACGGCCCCGGGGATGTGCCCGCCCCTGAGGGCGCGGATGTCGTCCCCCGAGAATTCCTTGGGCGTCCGAGCGTCCACGATCTGGACGTTCGCATTTTTCAGGTTCGCCTTGACATAGTCCGTCGTGGCCAAGCGATCTGGCCTCACCTTGGCCGCGAAGGTCGCCGCCGGGAGCTTCCGCTCCTCCGCCGTCACGGGCTGCTTGGCGGCCTTCCAGTCGTCGATCCCTCCCCAGTACACCCGAGCCTTCTCCGCCCCTAGGTACTCTAGGATCCAGAACGGCACCGTCATGGCCGGGTCGCCCTTGGACCCGTAGACGATGATCTCCTGGTCACGGGTGATCCCCGCCTCGCCCAGGATCTTTTCCATCGTCTTCACGGGCAGGATCCGAGCGTCCACGTCCCTCAGGACCACGGCCGCGCCCCTCCCGCCCATGTTGATCGCCCCGGGGATGTGCCCCTCCTTGTACGCCCGCTCCGGGCGGGTATCCAGGAGGACCACCCCGGCCCTGTCCTTCTCCTTCGCCACGTAGGCCGTGTCCACGATCACCTCGGCCCCGAAGGCCAAGCCTGCCAGGGAAAGGACCAGCACCAGACCGATCCAGATTCCTGCCGTCGTGCGGCGATTCATCATGCCTTCCTCCTTCTCCACCTCTGGGCCGAGGGTGTCAGCAAGTTAAAAGCGCTCCCTCGCGGGAGCTTGATCCCCGCCTGAAGGACCCGGCGGACCTGTCGAGTCTATTGACTCAAGAGGAAATCTCCGGCCCCCGGCTAGTCAATAGAACAGTCGGCTCGTTTTCCCGGGTCATTTGCCTTATGGCGGGAGGTCGGGCGAAGGGGCGCTCTAGGGGTTGACGAAACAGCCCTTGGCCGTGGCCAGCTGCTCCTGGCGGCGGGCGGCCTCGACGGCCAGCCCCACCACCCCGGCCACGGCTTCGGTGGGCACTCCGGGGAGGAACAGCCCCTCCCGCTCCCGGAGCCCCTCCAGCGTCCTGGCAACCTGCTCGGGGGCGGCCGAATGCCACCGGAGGGCTCGCTCGATTCCCGTGATCACCTGCTCGTCGCAGAAAAAGTCCCCGGTCAGGTACACGGCCTTGATGATCTCGCCGGCCAGCGTGAGATGGGCCGAGAGAAGGCCCCCCTCGGTCTTGAGGGTGGCCGAGCCCATGGCATCGGGCGTGGCAGGCTCGCGCTCGAGCCACTCCGGGGTGGCGTAGCGCTGGCGCTCGAGGACGGCGATCTCCGCCAGCTCCTCTTCCGAGAAACTCCCGGGCTCCAGCAAGATTCCCAGGTTCCTGGCGTACGCCTCGCGCAGCAGCTCCCGGACCTCCGCCACGGGGAGGGGCCGGCCGCACTCGCGCCTGAGGGTGGTGACGCGCTCGGCCACCGTGGCGATTTCTTTGTCAGAGATTTTTGCGAAGGGAGTCCGAAGGACCCTGAGCATGAGCGGGACGTCGAGATCCACGAGGAGGCTGGCGTGGAAGAGGAGGCCGCCGGCCGGGTCGAAGTAAATGCCGAGCCCCGCCACCTTCCGGCCGCGAACCTCCACGTCGTTCTTCCGACGGTACTCCGCCGCGACGCCGAGGTCGGCCAGCGCCGCCACGATCCCCCCCGAAAAACGCTGGAAGAGCTCCCGCGTCCGGTCGTAGGAGCGCGCCTCGGACCGCTCGGGGAGCATGACCGCCACTCCCAGCTGATCGGCCCCCATGATGATGGCGCCGCCGCCGGTCGGGCGGCGGTTCACGGCGAGGCCGTTGGCCCGGCAGAACTCCAGGTGGACCTCCGAGCCGAGCCGCTGGAAGCGCCCAACCAGCGCCGAGTGGGACCGGTAGGTGTAGAGGCGCAGCGTCGGCGGGCTTGCCGCCGTCCCCTGACGCCTCGTGATCACCTCGTCGGCGGCGAGCCCGAACGAGGCCGTCACGCCGTCATCTGCAATGTATCGCCAGTTCATGTCTCGCTCGCCGCGTGGAGCATGGCCGCGGTCCGGTAGACGACGTGCGCGAACTTTGAATATGGAATGTAGACGAGGAGGAAGAAGACGAAGTCCAGGTGGATGAAGTAGATGGGATAGGCCAGCCCCGGCAGGTCGGCGAGCCGGAAGAGCTCGGACAGGAACCCGGTGAGGGTCGTGAGCAGCAGGATGTCCAGGAAGAGCCAGTCCGAGTACGTGCTCTTGCCGGCCTGCTCCTTGTCGGCGATCCGGCGGTAGCCGAAGACGACGAGGGCCCCGATGACGGCGAGCCCGCTCACGTTGCCGAGGATCTTCACCGGATGCCAGAGCGGCCACGGCGTCAGATAGCCGAAGGCGTAGATCCCGATTCCCACCGACGTGGTCGTGACCACCAGCCCGAGGAACCCGTAGAAGACGGCGAGGTGGGTCGTGTGGAGGTGCCGCTTGTAGGTCTCGCGGATTCCGACCGGGTGAGCCTCGCACTCCCTGAATTTCCGGTGCCTGAGGATCGCCAGGAGCGTCGGGACGAGCGCCTGCCCGGGGCCGTGGCCATTGCGACCCATCTGACGGCTCATGGCCTGCCAGTAGCGGACGCCTCCGCCCAGCGCGGCGAGCCCCGACAGGGTCATGGCTGCCACGAAGATCGCTTCGATGTACAGGATCGGCAGGAACCTGGAGTAGACGATCCGCCCCTCGGGCAGCGCGGTGAGGTGGCCGAGCCACGCGAGGACCGCCAGGAAGATCAGCGTCGGGAGCGCGAAGAGGAGCGGCAGGTACTTCGGGTCGCCGAGCGCCTGACCCAGGAAACCCGGAACGGCGTAGTGGGAAATGCTGTAATCCCGGAGCGCCGCCATGAGGCTCGCCGGCTTGGCGTCGCGCGGGCAGTAGGCCGTGCAGGTCGCGCACTGGTGGCAGAGCCAGATGGAGGAGTTGCCGAGCGCCCGCTCCTTCAGGCCCCACTGGACCCAGACCATCTCCTTGCGGGGGAAGGGGTTGTCCTCTGTGGAGATGGGGCAGACGACCGAGCACGTCCCGCACTGATAGCAGGCGGTCAGATCGTGCGCGCCGAGGCCGAGGATCTTCCGCTTGAACGCGAGGTCGGGCTGAAGGAGTGGGGCGACGGCCAGGGCCCGCTCCTAAAAACCTTTCATCGGATTGAGGCCCACCGCTTTAATCGAAGCGACGAACTCCGCGAGACGGTCGGGGAGGCGGTCGAAGCCCGAGATCTCCACGTCCATCACCGTGGCCCGCTCCGGCTCCAGCATGAGCCGGCCGAGGGTCTCTCGAACGTTCTCCATCCGGGTCGCGAGGAGCTCGCTCCCCTTGATGAAGTGGCACTGGTAGTCGTCGCCGGACTTGCAGCCCAGCAGCAGCACACCGTCGAAACC
Source organism: Candidatus Rokubacteria bacterium CSP1-6 (assembly GCA_001443385.1). Lineage (GTDB taxonomy): Bacteria > Methylomirabilota > Methylomirabilia > Rokubacteriales > CSP1-6 > CSP1-6. Next base: position 15,744 of record LDXP01000023.1, on the reverse strand, counting down.
CCGCGAGAACGCGTCGGCAGCCATGATGGCGTTGACGGACCCGAGGCACCGCACCGGAATGACCCGGAGCGAGGCGGGCAGCTGGAGACGATTGATCCCGGCCATGTCCAGAGCCGGGTAGGCGTCGTTCTCGCAGGCCAGGACCAGGATCCTGGGCTTCTCCTCGTCCCCTTCGGGGATCTCCACCGCCTTGATCATGGAGGCGACCATGTCCACCGTGTAGTCGTCGAACGAGATGATCTGGACGGGGCATGCGCCCATGCATATCCCGCACCGCCGGCAGCGGTTGGTGACGACGAACGGCGTGTTCTTCTCGGGAACCAACTCGATGGCCCCGAAGGGACACTCCTGGCTGCACCGCCCGCACATCGTGCACTGCTGAAGGAAAAAGCTCGGGTAGGAGAGGTCCCCGACCCGGGGGTGCACCGCGGCCCCGGCCGAGGACTTCTCGACGGCCTGGATGGCTTTGAGGGCGGCGGCGGACCCGTCCAGGGCGGCGGCCGTCAGGTCCATGGGCTTGCGGACGCATCCGGCCGAGTAGATCCCGGTCCGGCGGGTCTCGTACGGGAAGCAGAGGAAGTTGGAGTCGGCGAAGCCGTACTTCGAGACCGGGAGTCCCTTGCCCTGGAGGTACGCGAGGTTGAGCCCCTCGGACTCGGAGGCGACCGGCACCATCCCGGTCGCCAGGACCAGGAGATCCACCGCCAGCCGGACCCCGCCTCCGAGCGGCGAGCCTTCCACTTCCACCACAAGGCCTCCCGCCGCATCCGGGAGGACCTCCTTCACGGTTCCCCGCGTGAACAGGACGCCCGGATCCTCTTGGACCTTCTTGTAGAAGTACTCGTACATCCCGGGCGTCTGCATGTCGCGGTAGATGACGTACACGGAGGCGTCGGGGCACCGCTCCCGGATGTACGTGGCGTGCTTGAGGGAGACGAGGTAGGTCACGCTGGCGCTGTACTGCGCGTTCGCCTCGTCTCCCGATCCGTCGCACTGGAGGATGGCGACGGTCTTCACCTCTTTCCCGTCCGACGGGCGCGTCAGCTTCCCCGTCCGGGCCATTTCCTCCAGCGTCACGTTCGTCACCACGTTGGGGGATTTGCCGAACCCGTACCGCTCCAGCGCGGTGGCGTCGAAGGGCCGCCACCCGGTGGCCAGAACCACGGCGCCGGCGGTGACGCTCCGGACCTCCCCGTCGCGCCGGATGGAGACCTCGAACTTCCCCGGCTGGCCCGCGATGGTCTGGACCTCCGCCCCCGTGAGGACCTGGATGTCCGGGTGGGCTTCGGTCTCCCTGATGAGGGCATCCACCCCGGGCTCCTCCAGGTCCCGGTACGGGGGGTGCTTCGGCACCTGCTTCCACAGCCTCGCGGCGAATCCTCCGAGCCGCGGGGTCTTCTCGACGAGGATCGCCTTGACGCTGGACCGCGCCGCCCCCAGGGCCGCCGTCATGCCGGCCACCCCTCCGCCAATCACCAGCACCGTTCGCTCGTTCGCCTCGGTGAAGGGGGTCGGGGGGCGCGTCTTCTGGGCCCTGACGATCCCTATCCTCAGGGCGTCATTCGCCAGGCTCTGCGTCTCTTCGTGGCCCGGGGGATGGCTCCAGGCCACCTGCTCGCGGAGGTTGACCCGCTCGACGGTGGCGGAGGGCAACGCGAAGACGTCGGTGTTGACCCGCGGCGAGCAGGCCGCGATGACGACGGCATTGACCCCCTCCTTCTCGATGTCTTCCTTGATGAGCCGGACGTCCTCGAGACAGAAGGCCGGGGAGGTCTTCACCACGGAGACCTGGTATTCCTCCGCGGCGATCCGGACCAGCCGCTCCTTGTCCACGCACTCCCCGATCCCGCACCCCCCGCAGACATACACCCCAAGCTTTTTTTCCATGAACGTCCTACCGGCGCGCCGCGATCTGGATCGTCTCGATCGCCCTGAGCGCCGCGGCGGTCCCTTCCTGGGTGGCGGTCGCGACGTCCACGGGGCTGCGCGCGCACCCGGCCGCAAAGATCCCCTCGCCGGAGGCGTCCGCGACGACAAAGGAGTCCTTGTCGAGGGTCACGCCCGCGCCCAGCTTCGACCCTTCGAGGCTCGAGGCCATCCCAGTGGCGAGGACCACCAGGTCCACCGTCAGGGTGGTCTTCTCCGCTCCCAGGATGTCCTCGGCCTCCACGGTCAGCTGCTTCGTCTGCGGGTCCTCGACGATCTTGGCCACCTTCCCCTTCATGATCGAGACGTTCTGATCGCTCAGGACCTTCTGAGAGAAATACTCGTAGGTTCCGGGGGTCCGGAGGTCGATGTAGAAGACGTAGGCCTTGGCGCTGGGATTCTGATCCCGGAGGTAGGTGGCTTCCTTCAAGGAGGCCAGGCAGCAGATGCTGGAGCAGTACCCGAGGTGGTTCACGTCCCGGGACCCGGCGCACTGGATGAAGACGGCGCTCTCCACGGGCTTGCCGTCGGAGGGGCGCAGGATCTTCCCCTTGGTCGGGCCGTTGGGCGCGGCGAGCCGCTCCATCATCACGTTGGTGATGACGTTGGGGTACTTGCCGAACCCCAGGTTGTCGATGCGGGCGGCGTCGTAGGGCTTCCAGCCGGTGGCCAGGACGACCGCGCCCACCTTGAGGCTGAAGGTCCGGGGCTGCATCGTGAGGTCGATGGCGTTGTACTGGCAGGCCTCGACGCACTTGGCGCACTCGGTGAGCCGGCAGGCCCGGTCGTCGATGACGTACTTCATGGGAAAGGCCATCTCGTGGGGGAGGTAGATGGCCTTGGTCGTCCCCATGCCGAAGTTGAACTCGTTGGGGCGATCCACCGGGCAGACGGCGACGCAGGCGTTGCAGGCCGTGCACCGGTCGTTCACATAGCGTGGGCGCTGGGTGATGGTGACGTCGAAGTTGCCGGGGCGGCCCTCGATCTTATCCACCTCCGCGAGGGTGAAGAACCGGACCCGGGGCTCCTTCTTGATCCGCTGGAAGTTGATCTCGAGCCCGCAGTAGGGCGGGCAGAGCTTGGGGAAGTACTTGTAGAGCTGGGCCACCCGGCCGCCGAGGTACGGGTTCTTCTCGACGATGTAGACCTCGTACCCGGCCTCGGCGGCCTCGACAGCGGTGGTGATCCCGGCGATCCCGCCGCCGACCACCAGGATGCCCCGGTGGCTCTCGACGCTCGATGGCATCATGCCCTCGCAGGTTTACCCCCTCACCCCGCCCTACTCAAATGCCCCTCACCTCTTCTCCTCTCCCCACTGGGGAGAGGTAGGGTGAGGGGGAGAGGAAAAAGGTGAGGGGGTCCGTGTCTCCCTCAGGACAGTTACGAGACGTTGGTGAGGAACGGGACCTTCTCCAGCTGCCACTCGCCCTTGGACGCGTCGTAGCGCGAGTTGACGAAGACCTTCCAGTTCTTGTCGTCCAGCGTCGGGTAGTCCGCCCGGTAGTAGTAGCCGGGCCAGCGCGTCTCCGGCCTGAAGAGCATGTGCCGCATGTGGGCCTCGGCGCACCAGGTCCGGTCCCACACCTCCCAGCAGCGGAGCAGGTCGTGCAGGTCGCGGGCGGCCTGCTTCTGGAGGTCCTCCTTGAACACCTTGAGGCGGTCGAGCCCCTTCTGGAGCATGTGCTCGGTGGTGATGTACTGGGATCCTTGCCCGCCGGCGTACTCGTCCATGATCTTCTGGAGCCGGTGCAGGGCCATCTTGGGGAAGAGATAGTTCGGGTTGATGTCGTCCTTGGTGGACCCGGACTTCCCCTTCTCGTAGTTCTCGAACGGCTTCCACAGTTCGGCCTTGATGGCCTGGATCTGGCCCTCGTCGACGGTGGGAGTCGCGCCGTTGTCGAGGATATAGGCCACGGCCGCCTTCCCGGCCAGCCGCCCCTCGACGTGGGAGCCCGAGGAGAACTTGTGGGCCGAGCCGCCGACCCCGTCGCCCGCGGCGAAGAGGCCTTTGATCGTGGTCATCCGGTTGTACCCCCAGAAGTACTCCTTCGGGGCGATGTCCTCGGGCCCGCTGACCCAGGCGCCGGTGCCCGAGGCGTGGGAGCCCATGAGGTACGGCTCCGTCAGCACCACCTCCGTCGGGGCCTTGGCGGGGTCGATGTTGTCAGAGGCCCAGATCAGCGCCTGGGACATGGTCATGTCGAGGAAGTCCTCCCAGGCGTCGGCCTCGATCTCCCGGATCTTCTTGGGATCGTTCCCGGCCTCCTGGAACATCCGCTGCATCGCCTCGTCGGTCATGAGGTAGAAGGGCGCGCCGCCCGCCCTGAAGTCGGCCATCATCTGGTGGTTGCGCAGCGGCGTGGGGATCGGCTTGCCGCTCCCGTAGGGCTCCCACTCCTTCAGGAGGTCGGCCCACTTCTGCTCCACCAGCTCCCCCTTGGCGTTCTTCAGCACCGCCTTGAAGAGGAGGAACCACATCCCGACCGGCCCGTAGCCGTCCTTGAAGCGGGCCACGACAAGCCGGTGCTCCATCTGGGTCATCTTGGCCCCGGCCTGGATCATCATGCTGTAGGCCGAGCCCGTGTTCCACGGCGCGTACCAGATCCTGCCGAGTCCTTCGCCATGCGAGTGAGGCCGGAACACCCCCGTGGCGCCGCCGGCCGTCACGATCACCGCCTTCGCCTTGAAGACGTAGATCTTGTTCTCGCGCACGCTGAAGCCGACGGCGCCGGCGATCTTGCTCGGATCCTTGGCGTCCAGCAGCAGGCGCGCGGCGAAGATCCGCTCGTACACGTTGCCGTCCCCCACGGCGGTCTTGGCGGCCTCGGCGACGATGGGCTTGTACGACTCCCCGTGGATCATGATCTGCCAGCGCCCCTCGCGCTTGTAGGTCCCGTCGGCGTTCTTGAAGATGGGGAGCCCCCACTCCTCGAAGAGGTGGACCGAGGAGTCCACGTGGCGGGCGATGTCGTACACCAGGTCCTCGCGGGAGAGCCCCATCAGGTCCTGGCGGACGTAGTGGACGAAGTCCTCGGGCTTGTTCTGATTCCAGCGCATGCCGAGGTAGAGGTTGATGGCCGAGAGCCCCATGGCCACCGCCCCGCTCCGCTCGATGGCGGCCTTCTCGACGATGGCGACCTTGAGGCCTTTCGTCTTCGCCCAGTAGGCCGCCTCGTACGCGGCCCCGCACCCGGCCATCCCGCCGCCCAGGACCAGCACATCGGTTTCGACGGTTTCGATCTCTGGCTGAACCATGTCGGTCACCTCGTTAATGTCGGAAGGATGAATGATTACTTTTTCAGCGTGGGGAGCTGATCCACCATGAGCCATTTCGGCTCGCCGTAGAGCGTCTCCTTCTTCAGGTCGGCCGGCGACGGCTCGGGGAAATCCTTGAACGGGTTGATGGAGCCCCACGGCGTCGTCCGGATAGGGAACTTGAAGCGCTTCGTCTGGCCGTCCCGGTACTTGGCGGTCCACATGATGGAGTCGGTGGCGCGCAGGGGGGTGAGGGTCGCCCCCAGGGGCACCACGTCCGCGTACCCCCGCATGACGATGGCGCCCGTCGGGCACGCCTTCACGCAGGAGAAGCACTCCCAGCAGAGGTCGGGCTCCTGGTTGAAGGCCATTCCGTGCTCCTTGCTGAACACCTTCCCCAGATCGGCGTCGTACTTCATCAGGTCGTTGGGGCAGATGTACATGCACGCGGTCCGGGCCAGCCCCCGGCAGCCGTCGCACTTGTCCGGATTCACATACGTCGGCATATTCGTTCCTCCCCCTTGAGTTGGATTACTTTTCCCCTCTGGCGTACTTGTGGAGCTTGATCTCGACCTTTTCCTCGAGCGTGGCGTAATACTCCTTCAGGATCGCCAGCACCTCGGGGCGGCTGAAGTGGTCCGGCACCTCCCCGCCTTCGGAGAGGGTTTTCCGCAGCATGGTCCCGCTGACCGCCACCCGGTCCTCTTTCCCGTGGGAGCACGTCCTCCCCGTCGCCATGCCATCGCACTTGAAACAATAAAACGTCATATCGATCTTGAGCGGCCGGAGCTCGAGCGCCCCCGCGGGGATCTCGTCGAAGATCTTCTGGGCGTCGAAGGGGCCGTAGTACTCCCCCACCCCGGCGTGATCCCGCCCGACGATGAGGTGGCTGCACCCGAAGTTCTGGCGGAAGACCGCGTGGAGCAAGGCTTCTCGAGGGCCCGCGTACCTCATCTCCAGGGGGACGCCGGCCTGGATGGAGGTATCTTTGACGAAGTAGTGCTGGACCAGGGCGTTGACAGCCTTGACCCTGACCTCCGCCGGGATGTCCCCGGGCTTCAGCTTGCCCAGGATCTGGTGGATCAGCACCCCGTCGCACACCTCGATTGCGATCTTCGCCAGGTACTCATGGGAGCGGTGCATCGGGTTGCGGAGCTGGAGCGCCGCAACGGTGCCCCACCCCTTCTCTTCGAAGATCTTCCGCGTCTGGGCTGGGCGCATAAAGAGCCCGGGGTAGTCGGCCGGATAGCGCCCCTCGCTGAAGACCTTCACGGGCCCGGCCACGTTGACCTCCCGCTGGCCCATGACGTTGGCCACCCCGGGATGGGCCGGGTCGGTGGTCCGGAACACCTGCTTGCACTCGTGGGTCCGGTCGATCGCGTATTTCTCCCGGAGGGTCAGGCTACCCATCAATTCGCCGGTCTCCTCATCGACCAGGGCGACCTCCCGCCCCACCTTGAGGCCGTCTGCCTGCTCCTTCGCGACCGACAGGGTGATCGGGATCGGCCAGAACACGCCGTCGGCCATCCGGTATCCGTCGCAGACGCCCTTCCAGTCGTCGTGCCCCATGAACCCCTCGAGCGGGGTGAAGGCCCCGATCCCAAGCATGATGAGGTCGGAGGTCTCCCGCGAGGTCATCGGAACGCGAGGCAACGTCTCAGCCTTCCGACGCTCCTCCCGGAGTGCGTCGCCAGTCAGCAAGAGGGGCTTCAGCCGCTTCTCTTTCCCGTGCGGATTCACCAGCGCCATGTCACTTCGCTCCGTCCCCCCTCACCCTACAGCCTCTGCCCCCTCACCTTTATCCTCTCCCCCGGCGGGGGAGAGGGTTGGGTGAGGGGGCTTCCAAGTGGGCCTTGATCGCGTCCAGCCACGCCTGCAACTCCGCCGTGAGCCTCCGCGCCGCCCTGTCGAGCTGGTGGCGCCGGAGCTCCGCCCCCAGCTGTCTGACAGCCGGGAAGAGGGCCAGGAGGCTCACCACGTCCCCGAACGCCCGCTCCCCCGCCCCCACCGGGGCGAGGAAGTCGAGGAGCGCGGGCGTCACCTCCACCATTTCCTGCTGGGTGAGCCGGCACCCCTCCGGCGCCGGCTCCACGGTCACTCTGACCTCAAACGGGGGATCGGTCTCGCCGCGGCTCTCGAAGAGCCGCGGCGGAACGAACCGCACACACCGGCTCCGGTACTCGACGATCTGCCTTCCCTTCTGGAACCGGTGGTAAAACACCGACCCCTCTCGGATCGGCTCGTCGCTCTCCAGCTCCACCCGGATCACCTCGATGTTCGGATTCAGGGTGGCCTTCCGCCGGAGGTCGCTCACGAGCGCAAAGACCCGGTCCGGCTCCGCGCGGATCCACACGGCCGCCGCGAATGTCAGGCGGTCCATCACCTGCCACCCTCCAGGCCACCCTCACGGACCGCGCGGAGCCCGACCGGATCGCCAGCTACCCTACTTGATCACCGGCGCCGCGAACAGGATCCCTCCGAACAGCAGGAACGCCAGGATCAGCGTCCAGATCACGTTGATCGCCTGGGCGCCGAGGAACGCCGCCGCCGGCCGGCCCCCCTCCATCGACACCAGCTCCGTGAAGCGCGTCTCCAGGCCGATGCAGGTGAAGGCCAGCGCGAACCAGACCGTCCTGAGCCCCCCGAACATCCCCTTGGTGGCGCTGACTGTGGCCGAGTCGAGCAGGAACGAGAAAACGAAGGAGGCGATCAGGAAGCCCAGGACGAACTTCGGGAACCGCTCCCAGATCACCCGGGCGCTCGGCCGCTGGCCGGTCTTGGCACCCTCCTTGACGGTCCACCAGACCGACAGGAAGAACGCCGCCACGCCGATCAGGACGTTCTGGGAGAACTTCACGATGACTCCCGCCTTCATGGCCGGCTCGCTGATGAGGGCGCCCGCCGCGACGACCGAGCCGCTGGTGTCCAGCGTCCCGCCGAGCCAGGCCCCGCCGACGATGTCGGGGATCCCGAACGCCTTCACGATCCACGGCATGAGCACCATCATGGGGACGGCCACGATCAGGACCAGGGAGGTGACGTAGGAGAGCTTCTTCTTGTCCCCCTGGATCGCCCCGCACGCGGCGATGGCCGCGGAGACGCCGCAGATGGAGACCGCCGTTGAGAGTATGACGGCGAACTCGTCGTCCACCCTGAGCTTCCGCGACAACCAGAAGCACGCGTACCAGATCACGGTCACGACCAGGAGCGCCTGAACGATCCCCAGGGCCCCGGCCTGGACGATCTCGAAGAAGAGGATCCCCGCCCCCAGGATCACCAGCCCAGTCTTGATGTAGTACTCGGTGCGCACGGCCTCTCTGAGCCAATCGGGGATCCCAATGACGTTGCTGATGAAGAGACCGATGATGAGGGCGAAGATCACGTACTCCAGCCCCCAGTAGTTGAGGGTCGAGTTGCCCGCGATGAACTGGGACAGCCAGGCCAGCGCGTAGACGATCGGGAATCCGATGATGTACTTCCCGACGCTCGCCCCCATCAGGACGATCCCGATGGTCGAGAGGATCCAGAAGGCGATCCCGAGCTTGATCGAGTTCCAGATGTTTTCGCCCGAGAACACCTTGCCCACCAGGGCTCCGGCGTCACCGCTGAGCTTCCGGCCGACGTCCGCACTCGTCTTCTTGAGCCCGGCGTCCTTGGCCGCCTTGGCCGCGTCGCCGACCTTCTTGGCGGCGCCCCCGATCGCCGCCCTGTCGCCCTTGTCCATGGCGGCGCTGAGGGCCGTCGCCGCCGCAGCCAGGTCGGCCTCACCCTTGGCCGTGGCGTCCTTCGCGAGCTTCTGAACGGCAGGCCGGTTCTCGTCCACCGTGGCCGCGAACCCCGCGTCCGTCGCCCACCGGAACTTCGGCATCTCCGGCCTGAGGCCGGGGAAGACGAGGACAAGGATGATAATGAGGAACCCGAGCCAAACGGCCAGCCAGTCCTCGGTTTTCAACAGCGCCGATCCGCCCTTGTTTTGCGCCATCATTCAACCCTCCCCCGATATGAACGGTGAGAGCCTACGACCCTCGCTTCACTGAAACCGCCGCGGATCCCGGCCCTCCCTCACCCCCTCCCGTGCTTCGACATGGTCTTTACGTGGGAGCCTTGCTCCAGGTGCTCGGCCCCGTAAGACTTCGCGAACTCGCGGAACCGCTCGCCGACCGGCGAGAAGTACTTCTGGCTGCGGTAGACGAGGTTCATGGTTCTGCTGAGCCGGAAGCCGGTCACCGGCACGGCCCGCAGCACGCCGGTCTGGCACTCCGTCTCCACGGCGTACCGCGACACCATCCCGATGCCGAGCCCCGCCTCGACGGCCTTCTTGACCCCCTCGGTCCCCGGCAGCTGCATGGCGATCTTCAGGGGAACCCCCGCCTCGCGGAGCTTCCGCTCCACCAACTGGCGGGTCCTCGATCCGGCCTCCGGGAAGACGAACGGGACTCCGCCCAGCTCCTTGAGGGTGACCTTTCCCAGCGAGGCGATGGGGTGGGAGGGGGCGGCGATGAGCACCAGCTCGTCCGTGCAGACGGGCTCGACGACGAAGCGCCGATCCTCGATGGGCCCGCCCGCCATTCCCATGTCGAGGACGTTCTGGAGGAGCTTCTCCAGGAGCTGATCCGTGGTCCCGATGTGGAAGACGATCTCGGTCTCGGGCCACTGACGTTTGTACGCCTGGACGATCCGGGGGAGCACGTACATCCCCCCGGTAGTCCCCGCGCCCAGGATGAGCCGTCCCTTCGTCCCGTCGCGCAGCTCGGTGATCGCGCGCTCCGCCTCATCTTTGGCGTGGAGGATCGACACCGCGGACCGGTAGAGGACTTCGCCGGCCTGGGTCAGCCTGAGCTTCGGCCCCCCCCGCTCGAACAGGGAAACCCCGAGCTCCTTCTCGAGCGCCTTCAGCTGGAGGCTCACCGCGGGCTGGCTGAGGAGGAGGTCGCCCGCCGCGGCCGTAATGCTCCGGCGCTGCGCAACCGTGTAGAAGATGCGGAGGTGATGGAGGTTCATCTGCGGAAGTTTATGGCCATCCGCCGCTTCATTACTAACCGCTTGGGAGAATGGCATCGGGATGGGAAGATTGCAAATAAATAATGTCCACACAATCCATAGATAAACACTTATGATGACCCCTCCCCTGCGCCGGAGACAGAGGAGTCATTTCCCCTTTTGTTGTCAAGCTGTTACCTACCTGACGGTCCCGCTCTCTGTCGGAAGGCGGCGTCCACGGATTGGTCGGTCATGTCTCGGTAGACGGAGTCGAGCGCCATGTCTTCCGTACGGAAAAAGTTCCGCTCGCCCATCTCGGCGTAGAGCCCCGTTCGTTCCAGCACCGTCACCACTTGGTGCTTCAGGCCGCTGAAAATCATCGTGACGCCCCGGTCCTCGAGCCGCCGGAACAGGAGCCGAATGACCTCTTCGCCCGAGGCGTCAACTTCGTTGATGCCGTCACCCACCACCAACAGGTATTTCGCCTTCGGCGCATGGGCGACCGCCTCGAGAATTGCGTCCTCGAAGTACGACACGTTCGCAAAATACAGCGATCCGTCAAAGCGCACGGCCGCCACGTGCTCGCCGGTGGGCAGATTGTGGAGCTTCGCGTCGCGCAGCGTGCCGTCCGGGTGACGCCCGAGAACGGCCACGCGCGGTTTCATCCTGCGATACAGATACAGAATCAGTCCCAGGCCGGCGCCGACCAGGATCCCGGTATCGAGATGGGGGGCGACGCCCAGCGTGGTGAAGAACGTGACGCCGGCCGTTACGCCGTCGTGCTTGTGCGCCAGCCAGGCGTGTTTCATCGCCTCGAAATTGACCAGCCCAACCACCGCCATGATGATCACCGCCGACAGCACGGCCTGGGGGAGGTGGTAGAGCAGCGCCGTCAGAAAGATCAGCGTGAGCAGCACAAGCAAACCGGTGAACACCGAAGCCATGCCGGTCCTGGCGCCGGCGCTCAGGTTCACCGCGGAGCGGGAAAACGAGCCGCTGACCGGATAAGACTGGCTGAGACTCCCCACGATGTTGGCGAGCCCCTGGCCGATCAATTCCTGATTTGGCTCCACGCGCTCCCCGGTTCTCACGGCCATGGCCTTCCCGATCGAAATGGCCTCCATGAAGCCCACCATGGTGATCACGAACGTGGCAGACAAGAGGAGCCTCACCGTGTCCCAATCAACCTTCGGCACCGCAACGCTCGGCAGGCCCCTCGGAATATCGCCGACCACCTCGCCCCCACCGACGAGATTTACATGGCCGTTGCTGATCTTGCTGATGCGCCACTTCCGCCCATCGGTCTTGCTTTCCTTCGGGGCCCGCCCCGAGAGATAAAACTTGCTGTCTTCCGCGTTGGGGCCCGGAACGCGAACGAGGATAAATTTGCGCAGGGCCCTCTGGCGAATTCGATTCTCCCTCTCCGCATCCTGCAGCTCGAGCGCGAGGAGCTCCATCTGGTACTTCAGCGCGAGGACATGCTGGCGATCGACCTGGCCCCTTTCCCGCCGGCGCAGTTCTGCCGATCGCGCGCTGATCTGTTTCTTCAGATCGGTGATGCGGAGTTCCTCGCGATCGAACTCGGCGGCCAGGATCCTGACATCCGCATCGACGAGTTGATGGATCCCACCGCTACTATTGTGCTCGAACCCGATGTTCCAGCTTACGAGGGTGGTGAGCGCTACGGCGATCAGCACTCCCGGTGCTTTCGGCGCGTATTTTTTCAACGCCCACATCAGGAGGATGGCCGATACTCCCATGACCAGTGTCGGCAGATGCATATCACGGACCTGCTCAAGGACGCCCCACACATCCAGAAAGAAGTATTCGCTGCGCGGCATCGACACCCCGAGCAGTTTGCTCAGCTGAGAGAGGACGATGATCAGCGCCGCCGCGTTGGTAAACCCGATGATCACCGGGTGAGAGAGAAAATTGACGATGGCGCCCAGGCGAAACATGCCCAGGGCGAGTTGGCAAATACCCACCAGCAGCGCCAGGAGGATTGCCAAGGCGACGAACTGCTCGGAGCCAACGGCTGCGAGCGACGCCAGAACCGAGCCGGTCAACAGAGAGACCATCGCGACCGGGCCGGTCGCGAGCTGGCTGGAAGAGCCCCAGAGGGCTCCCACCATCACGGGCAGGAACGCCGCATACAGGCCGTAGTACGGCGGCAGCCCGGCCAGTTGGGCGTACGCCATCGACTGGGGGATCAGCACCAGCGCGACCGTGATCCCGGCGATAAGATCAGCGCGTACGGTTTCCGATTTCAGCGGGAACCAGCGCGCGAACGGCGCCACAACGGTCCAAGGGCGCATCACCCGACTACCCGGCCTTCGAGATCCAGCGACGCAGCCTTGAGCCGTTCGCCGATCACCTCGAGGGCCATCTTATCGCTGAGGACCAAACGAAGGATATTCTCCGGGCCGATCTTCGTGACCAGTCCGGTCTTTTCCATGACATCCTGCACCTGCCGCTTCACGCCGCAGAACACCAGCGTGATGCCGTTTTCGGCCAGCCGGTCCACGAGATGGCCGAGCATCTCGACGCCCGAGGCATCCAGCCCGTTGATGCCGTCGGCCATCACCAGGATAAACCGAAGCCGTCGATTGTCGCTCACGAGTTTCAGGATGCAGTCCTCGAAATACGACACGTTGGCAAAGTACAGCTGCCCGTCAAATCGAATGGCCGCGACCTGCGGATGTATCGGGGGGAGGTTGAACCGGACTGCATCCCGCAACGTGCCGTCGTCCGACCGCCCCAGCACCACCACGCGAGGCGTCATGCTGCGGTAGAGAAAAAACACCAGGGACAGGACGATCCCCGTTATGACGCCGCTCTGAATGTACGGGGCAAACGCGAGCGTCGCGACGAAGGTCGCCACCGCCGCAATGCCGTCATCGGCCCGGGCGCGCCACGCCTCTCGCATGCCCCGGAACGTCACGAGGGGCAAGACTGCCAGCGTGATGATGGCCGCCAGAACTGACAGCGGCAGGTGGTAGAGGAGCGGCGTCAAGTGGAGCAGCACGAGCAGCACGCAGCCCGCGGTGAAGAGCGACGCCACTCCGGTCCTGGCCCCCATCGCCAGATTCAGGGCGGAGCGGGAAAAGGAGCCGCTGACCGGGAAGGACTGGCTGAACGCCCCCGCAATCTTGGCCAGGCCCTGGCCGATCAATTCCTGATTGATGTTGAGCGGGACGCGGGTTCGGGTGGCGATCACCTTCGCGCTGGCCATGGCCTCCATGAAGCTGATGAGGGCGATGACAAGGGCGGCGGGGAACAGCTGGACACTGACCCGCCAATCGAGCAGCGGCGCTCTCAGCCGCGGGAGCCCCGGGGGAATGCTTCCGACGACCTTACCCCCCAGGCCGGCAAACCCAATGAAGTAGCTGACTCCCGTGGTCAACGCGACCGCGATCAGGACGCCGGGAAGTCGGGGGGCAACCCGTTTCAATGCCCACATCAGAGCGAGCGCCGAAAGACCCATCGCCATCGTCAACCAGTGCAGGTCGGGGACGCGCGCGATCAGGTGCCACAGATCCTCAAGAAAATGCCCGGTTTTCCCCATGGGGATGGCTAGGAAGGCGCTCGCTTGCGACAGCGCGATGATGATGGCGGCAGCGCTCGTGAAGCCGACCAGCACGGGATGCGATAAGAAATTGACCAATACGCCCATCCCTATCCATCCCAGGATCAACTGCATCAGTCCTGACCACAGCGCGAGCAGGATCGCGTATTCGATGAACTGCGGGGTCCCCGGCGCAGCCAGCGGAGTGATGCTTGCGGCGATCAGCAGGGAAGTCATCGCGACGGGGCCGGTCGCCAGCTGCCGGGAAGACCCGAAGAGCGCGCCGACCGCCACCGGAATCAGGGAGGCGTACAGCCCGTGATGGACGGGAACTCCCGCCAGCTGCGCGTACGCCAGCGATTGCGGGATGAGCACCAGGGCCACCACGAGGCCGGCGAGGAGGTCGTCGCGCAGGCTCTGAAGGGTCACGAGACGGACCCATCCCAGAAAGGGGAAAATTCTTTCTATCGTCAATCACCCATTTCCCGGATGTAGACCCCTCTGGCGATCTTGAGCCCGCGCTCGCCCCGGCCGACGCCCTCAGGGGTCCAAGCCGGGTCGGCGAGCTCCGCTTCGGCCTGCGCGACGGCCTCTTCCTCTCCCCGGGTGAGAGGCCCGGGCACCAGAGGCCGGCCGAGCGTCTCCGCGTATTGCTGCACCAGACGCTCCTTCACGCCTTCGATGGAAGGAGGCCGGGATACCTCACCCTTCAGGGTTGTGACGTAGCGATGGAGGCTGTCGGACGCCAGGCGGCGGAACTCCTCTGACGGGACGCGCCAGGCGCGGGCCATGGCGTCGTAGTCGAAGTCGAAGAGAATGTTCCCGGTGACAACCACGGCGTCTTGGATCTGGCCGCCGCCGGTACCCGCGATTCGGCGCCCGCCCACCTCGATCTCGTTGACCCCCTCGAGCGCCGCCGCGAGCCCGAGCGCCTGGAGGACCCGCACCGGCGGCGTGAGAAACCGCCGGTAGATGGACGCCACGTCGAAGGGAGCGCGCGAGCGGTGGAAGATGCACTGGTAGAAGAGCTGGTGGGGATCGAGGAACACCGTGCCGCCGCCGATGCGCCGCTGGAAGACGGGGTAGCCGTTCTCCCGGCACCAGGCGAGGTCGAGCTCGGCCCGGGGGGACTGGTGGTAGCCGACGCAGAAGTAGGGGGCAGACGGACGGCAGAGCACGATCGTGTCCGGAGACTCCTCCTCCATGCTCTGGGCCAGGCCGTGGTAGAGCGCCTGGGAACGGAGGGGCGAGACTTCCCCGAGGTCCAGCAGCCGGACCGGCCCGCTCATCGGGTGAGGTCCTCGACGGCTAGCTGCTGGCGGATGATCGGCTGATCTTCCTCCGCCGGCAGGAAGGGGTAGTCGCGGAACTCCTCCCCGGGGCGGTAGCTGCCGAAGGGGCGGTTGCACGCCAGCTTGCCGTTCCGATCCGGGCAGCCGTTCGTCATGAAGGCCGCGCCCGCGAGGACGCAGGCATCGATCAGGGCCCGCGGCGCCCGGACGCGCGCCAGCATCCCGGCCTCGTCGAACTCGATGGCGTCGCGCGGGAGGTTCCCCTGCTCGATCAGGTGCTTGGTCAGCTGGATGCGGCGCCAGCGCGTGATCGGCGCCCTGGGGACTTCCGCCATGGCGGTGCCCGGCTCGGGGTTAAAGGCAAAGAGATAGGCGGCGATCTCCTCCGCCTTGAGCCGGTAGAAGAGGTCCACGAGATCCCGGTCAGTCTCGCCGAGCCCGACGATGACGTGGCAGTTCACCTTCCAGGGCCCGAAGATCCGCCGCGCGGCGCGGGCGATCTGCCAGTGGTGGGTCCAGGAGTGGGGACCCCGCGCCCCCCGCCCGCGGGTGCGGAAGAAGACCTCCTCGCTCGCCGCGTCGAGCCCGATGCCGACGATGTCCGCTCCCGCGTCGCGGATCCGCCCGAGCTTTTCCGCGTCGAGCAGCGTGGCCGTGACCAGCGCCGACGCCGGCACGTCGCTCCTCCGGCTGATCCGCCCCACGATGTCGAGCAGGTCCGGATAC
>LDXP01000022.1 GCA_001443385.1 Candidatus Rokubacteria bacterium CSP1-6 | reverse complement strand
AGGCCATGGCGCGCGACGCGCGGATGGACTTCGGCCGGCTCGAGGTGCGCGCGCTTTCCTTGATGCGGAGCGACCTTTCTCCCTCGGGCTCACGCTATACTGAGCTCGCCAATTTTCCGCTCTGCTAGCCGATCTTTCGCGCTTGACACGTTCCCAATGGGGGCTTATTGTCTCTGCACATCTTGATTTGGTCCTCGTGAGAAGTGTTTCAAACAGGAGGCAAATTATGCCAAAAATGATCAGGTGCGGCGATTTGATGCCCGGGTGCAACGCCGTCGTCGAAGGCAAGGACGTGGCCGAAGTGATGGCGAAGGCCGCAGAGCATGCCAAGAAAGACCACGGATTGACGACGATCCCGCCCGAGATGATCCCCAAAGTCCAGGCCGCCATCAAGGACAAGTAGCCCCGGCGTCGAACCCTCGAAGAGGCGGTGATGCCCCTGCCCCTCCGCGCTCAGGGTCTCCTCGCCCTCGCTGCCGTCGTGCTGTCCGCCTGCGCCACGACCGCTCCGCGCGTCCCGTCTTCCGAGGTCGAGGTCCTCGAGAAAGTCCTTCGCGCCCGCTCCGCGCGCTATCTGATCGCTCAGAGCCTTCGCGTGGAAGCGGTGGGGGCGCGGCTGCTCCGAACCTTGCCGGATGCGCACCCGGACCAGCGCGTTCCGTATCTCGGCCTGGTCGTGGATGACGCGACCGACGCCCTGGCGGATGCCCTCGGGGTGGAAAAGCGTGAGGGGGTGGTGGTGCTCGGGGTGGTGTCCGGCGGGCCCGCCGAGCGGGGGGGCATCGAGGCCGGAGATTACCTGGAGCGGATCGGCCCCCTGGCCGTCTCGACCGCCCAGGATCTGGCCGCGCTCGACGAGCTGGAGGTGAACCGCCCGATCCCCGTGCTGATCCGCCGGGGTGAACTGCCGGTGGCGGCCGTGCTGGAGCCGGAGTACCTGCCGTGGAACGTGGCGTTCAAGATCGTCCAGGATGACGTCGTGAACGCCTCTTCGGCGTCCGGGACGGTCACGCTCACGACCGGCATGCTCCGGTTCCTCCGCTCGGACGACGAGCTCGCCGTGGTGCTCAGCCACGAGCTGGCCCACATCACGCGGAACCACGCGGTGGCGAAATTGGGGCTCGCGCTGCCGACCACCGTCCTGAGCGTGATAGCGGCGATCGTCGTCCCGGGGAGTCAGCGGCTCGTCTCGACGGTCGTCGAAAAGGTCGTCGCGAACGTCATCCGGGGTGCCCTGACCAAAGTGGACTGGGACATGGAGCGTGAGGCCGACGTCGTCGGGTTCGTGTACCTGCACGCCGCCGGGTACGATCCCCGAGTGGTGACCGCCCTGTGGGAGCGCTTCGCGGTGGAGCTCCACACGGGCCGGTCGTACACGTTCATCTCCGACCACCCCCCGTCGAGCGAGCGGCTGATCCGCCTGCAGAGACTCCTCGAGGCGCTCTGGGCCGGGGTCCCGCCCCAATCGATCCTGGTGGGAGACCTGAACGAGCTTCCGCCTCCCTGACCGCCCCTCCCGCCGGGGGAACATTTCTCCCCCGTCGAGCGTTACCCGGAGGAGAGAATCCCCCCGTGTCCAAAGCGAGCGCGCTTATCCTGTCTGCGGTGGTCATCCTCGGCGCAGGGCCGGTACGGGCCCAGAACTTCGGCACGCCCCAGGCCGAGAAGTTCTTCCGCGTCGAGTGGCAGGCCGAGCAAACCAAGACTGGCCAGCCAGCGATCCGGGGCTTCGTGTACAACGACTACGGCAACTGGGCCGGAGACGTCCGGCTCCTGGTGGAAGGCCTGGACGCGTCCGGCCAGTCGGTCAGCCGGACGCGGGGCTACGTTAACGGGGATGTGCCGTCCCGCGGGCGCGTCCCCTTCGAGGTGATCCTCGCCGCTCCCGCAGTGACCTACCGGGTGACGGTGGAGTACTTCTTCTGGCGCCACAGGGGCGGACCCTAGCGGATCTTCAGCCGTATTGCATTCTGGACATTGACATCGCTCCGCGCTCCCGCCATAACAGGCGCACCACGATGCCTAGAATTGACTTTCCCCGGCCTCCCCCCATACAATGGTGTAACTCCTTGTTCCATCGGCTTTTTGCCCTATTCACGGGTCGGCTCGCGAGGGAGAAAAAGCATGGCTGAGGTGAAGAGCGACCGCCGTCAGGCGCTTGAGCTGGCGATCTCGCAGATCGAGAGGCAGTTCGGCAAGGGCGCCGTCATGCGCCTGGGCGCCCGCGGTGCGTTCGACGAGGTGCCGGTCATCCCCACGGGCTCGATCGCGCTCGACCTCGCCCTCGGCATCGGCGGCATCCCCCGCGGCCGCGTCACCGAGATCTTCGGCCCGGAATCGTCCGGGAAGACGACCCTCGGGCTCCACATCATCGCCGAGGCCCAGCGCCTCGGCGGGATCGCCGCCTTCGTGGACGCCGAGCACGCGCTCGATCCCGCGTACTCCAAGAACCTCGGGGTCAACACCGACGAGCTCCTGATCTCCCAGCCCGACACCGGCGAGCAGGCGCTGGAGATCACCGAGACCCTCGTCCGCTCCAACGCGGTGGACGTGATCGTCGTGGATTCGGTGGCGGCGCTGGTGCCGCGCGCCGAGCTCGACGGCGACATGGGCGACTCGCTCCCGGGCCTCCAGGCCCGGCTCATGTCCCAGGCCCTCCGGAAGCTGACGTCCGCCATCTCGCGCTCGGGGACCTCGGTAATCTTCATCAACCAGATCCGCGAGAAGATAGGGATAATGTTTGGAAACCCTGAGGTCACGCCGGGCGGCAGGGCGCTGAAGTTCTACGCCTCGATCCGGCTGGACATCCGGCGGCAGGAGGCGATCAAGTCCGGCACGGATTCGATCGGAGCACGGACGAAGGTGAAGGTGGTCAAGAACAAGCTCTCCCCGCCGTTCCGCGAGGCCGAGTTCGACATGATCTACGGCGAGGGGATCTCGAAGGAGGGGAGCGTCCTGGACCTGGCCGTGGAGCAGGGGTTGGTGGAGAAGTCCGGCACCTGGTTCACCTTCAAGAACGAGCGGATTGGCCAGGGGCGGGAGAACGCGAAGAAGTTCCTGAAGGAGAACCCAAAGGTGCTGGCCGACCTCGAGGCCAAGGTGCGCTCCGCCCTCGGATTGAAAGCGGTGGCGGCGCCCCATTAACAGCCGGGAGGAACACGATGGAGTTTGAGGAAATCCTGAGGCAGGGCGTGGGGCGCAGCGCCTCCGATGTCCACCTGAAACCCCGCGCCCACCCGATCCTCCGGATCCACGGGGCGCTCGAACTCCAGCAGGACTGGGACGTCATCACCCAGGACTACATGCTGGACTTGGCCAAGCGGCTCCTGAAGCCCCAGCGGCTCACCGGGCTCCTGGAGGACGGGAAAGAGCAGGACCTGGCCTACACCGTGAAGAGCACCGGCCGCTTCCGCGTCAACCTCTTCCTCGCCAAGGGAGAGGTTCACGCCTCGCTCCGGGCGATCCCCCACAAGATCCCCGCCTTCGAGGATCTGCACCTGCCCAAGGTGCTCGAGAAGCTCGCGATGGATCGGCGCGGGATGATCCTCGTGACCGGCGTGACAGGCTCGGGCAAATCCACGACGCTGGCCGCGATGATCGACTACATGAACCGCTACCGCAACGACCACATCATCACCATCGAGGATCCCATTGAGTTCGTCCACGAGGACAAGACCTGCGTGGTGGACCAGCGCGAGGTCGGGCAGGACACCGCGGGCTTCGCCCAGGCGCTCCGCGCCGCCCTCCGCGAGGACCCGGACGTGATCCTGGTGGGCGAGATGCGCGACGCCGAGACCATGGCGGTGGCCCTGCACGCGGCCGAGACCGGCCACCTCGTCCTGTCCACCCTCCACACGCTGAACGCCACCGAGACCGTGAACCGTCTCATCGGGACCTTCCCGCCGCACCAGGAGGATCAGATCCGCTCCCAGCTCTCCGGGGTCATGCAGGGCATCATTTCCCAGCGGCTCGTGATCAAGGCGGGCGGCAAGGGCCGGGTGCCTGCTGTGGAGGTGATGGTGGCCACCGGCGTCATCCGGGACTCCATCCGCGACAGGGAGAAGACGCCCCAGATTCCCGCGACCATCGCCGCCGGCCAGTCGCAGTACGGGATGCAGACCTTCGACCAGTCGCTTCTGGCCCTCTACCGGGACGACATGATCAGCCTCGAGACGGCGATGGAAGCGGCGACCAACCCGGACGACTTCGCGCTCAAGATCCGCGGCATCTTCTCTGCGGCCGAGATGACCTGGGAGGTCGGCTCGGGGGAGCCCGGCAAGCCCGGGGCCCGCCCGGCCCCCGGGGCTCCGGCGGCCGGCGGGCCCACCTTCTTCAAGAAGGACAAGTAGCCGGCCTTCCGTGCCGCCCCGTCGTAAGAGTCTCGACGCGCGGGCGGCCAAGCGGGTCGCCTACGATCTCCTCTCCCGAAAGCCCTGGAGCCGCCGCGATCTGACCGCGCGGCTTCGCCGGCGGGGCGCTCCCCTCGAGGTGGCTCAGGCCGTCGTGGCGGATCTGGAGGCTCAGGGGTATGTGGACGATCGGGCCTTCGCCCGGCAGTGGGCGGAGGGGCGCGCGAGCCGCCGCAACCTGGGGAGCCTGAGACTCAAGAGCGAGCTCGGGCAGAAGGGCGTGCCGCGCCCGCTCGCCGACGCCGCGATCCGCGACGCCTTCCGGGACGCGGGCGAGGACGAGCGCGCCCTGGAGGCGGCCCGGCGCCGGCTGCCGGGGCTCCGGCGGAAGAAGGCGGAGCGGGCGCCCGCGCGGCTCAGGGATTACCTGCTGCGCCGGGGATACCCGGCCGACGTGGTGGGGCGCGTCCTCCGCCGCCTTTTGCGCGTGGACATCGAGGAATGACGGGCAACCAGATCCGGCAGCGCTTTCTGGACTACTTCGCCACGAACGGCCATAGGATCGTTTCGTCTTCGCCGCTCGTTCCCGCCCAGGATCCGACGCTCCTCTTCACGAACGCCGGGATGGTCCAGTTCAAGGGCGTCTTCCTCGGCGAGGAGCGGCGCGAGTACGCGCGCGCGACCACCTGCCAGAAGTGCGTGCGGGCCGGCGGCAAGCACAACGACCTTGAGAACGTCGGGCGGACGGTCCGCCACCACACCTTCTTCGAGATGCTGGGCAACTTCTCCTTCGGCGACTACTTCAAGGCCGAGGCCGTCGCGTTCGCCTGGGAGTTCCTGACGAAGGAGATGGGCCTGCCCCGGGACAGGCTCTGGGCCACCGTCTTCACCGACGACGACGAGGCCTTGGGCCTCTGGCAGAAGGTGGCGGGCCTCAAGCCCGACCGGATCCTCCGCCTGGGCGAGGCCGATAACTTCTGGGCCATGGGGGAGACAGGGCCCTGCGGCCCTTGCTCGGAGATCCACTACCACCAGGGCGATCACCTCCCGTGCGTCGAGGTGAAAGCGGGGCGGCGCTGCCTCGGCCCGGCCTGCGAGTGCGACCGGTGGCTCGAGGTCTGGAACCTGGTGTTCATGCAGTTCAACCGGGACGCCGCCGGGACCATGACGCCGCTCCCCAAGCCCTCCATCGACACGGGGATGGGCCTCGAGCGGATCGCGGCGATCATGCAGGGCAAGACCTCCAACTTCGAGACGGACCTCCTCTGGCCCATCCTCGAAGGAGCCGCCAAGCTCGCTCGGAAGACCTACGGGGCCTCCGAGGCCGACGACATCTCCCTGCGCGTGATCGCCGACCACGCGCGGGCGACGACCTTCCTGATCGCCGATGGGGTGTACCCGTCCAACGAGTGGCGCGGCTACGTGCTGCGCCGGATCATGCGCCGCGCCATGCGCCACGGGCGCATCCTGGGCCTCTACGAGCCGTTCCTCTGGAAGGCGGTGGAGTGGGTCGTGACCGTGATGGCCGGGGCCTATCCCGAGCTCGCGCGGGAGCAGCCCCGGATCCAGGAAGTCGTGAAGACCGAGGAGGAGCGCTTCGCCGAGACCCTGGACACGGGTGTCGCCAAGATCCGCGAATACCTGGAGGCCAACCGGGGGGCGAAGGAGCGGGTGGCGGACGGCCGGTTCCTCTTCACGCTCTACGACACCCACGGCTTCCCGCTCGACCTCGCGCAGGAGGTCTTCCAGGAGGCCGGCTGGTCTGTGCCCCAGGCGAGCCTGGACGCCTACGAGGCCGAGATGGAGCGGCAGCGGGAGCGCGCCCGGGCCAGCGCCGCGTTCGGGGCCGAGGCGGAGGAGTCGGCGAAGCTCTACGGCGAGCTCTCGACCCAGATCCGGCCGCCCGAGTTCCTGGGCTACGAGTCGCTGGCCACCCCCGCGCGGATTCTTGTCATGGTGCGCGCTGGCCACAGGCTTCGCGAGGCCGCCGCCGGGGACGACGTCGAGGTGATGCTGGACCGGACGCCCTGCTACGCCGAATCGGGCGGCCAGATCGGCGACACGGGCCAGCTGGTCGGCCGCCAGGGCCGTGGCAGGATCCTCGACACGTACTACCGCGGGAGCGGCCTCATCGTCCACCGCGTCCACGTGGAGCAGGGCGGCCTCAGGGAAGGCGAGGACGTGGCCGTCTCGGTGGAGTCGCCCCGCCGCCAGGGGCTCCGCCTCCACCACACGGGGACCCACCTCCTCCACGCCGCGCTCAGAAGGGTGCTCGGGACCCACGTCACCCAGGCGGGCTCGCTGGTGGCTCCCGATCATCTGCGCTTCGACGTCACGCACCCGAGCCAGATCAGGGACCGGGAGCTGGAGCAGGTCGAGGAAATGGTCAACGAGAAGGTGCGGGACAACCTCCGTGTGGACCCGATCCAGACCGACCTGGAGCAGGCGCTCAAGATGGGCGCCCTCGCGCTCTTCGGCGAGAAGTACGGGCAGCGCGTCCGGGTGATCAAGATCGGCGATTTCTCTACCGAGCTCTGCGGCGGCACCCACCTGGAGCAGACGGGCCAGATCGGCCTCTTCAAGGTGGTCTCCGAGGGGGCCGTGGCCGCCGGGGTCCGCCGGCTGACCGCGGTGACCGGGGACGCGGCCCTCCACTACGTGGGGCGGGAGGAGTCGGCACTCCGGGAAGCGGCCGGGCTACTCAAGATCCCCCCGCTCGAACTGCCCCAGCGCCTCCAGAAGCTGCTCGACGGGCAGCGATTGCTGGAAAAGCAGCTCGAGTCCATGGAAGGCCGCCTGGCCAAGAGCCGGGCCCAGGACCTGGTGGCCGCGGCCCGCCAGATCGGCGGCGTCGCGGTGGTGGCGGCGCGCGTGGACGGGCTCGACCAGGACGGGCTCCGCGCCGTCGTTGACTCGGTCCGCGACCGGCTCGGCTCCGGGGTGATCTGTCTCGGGAGCGTGAAGGACGACAAGGTGAATCTGGTGGCCGCGGTCTCAAAGGATCTCACCCCACGCTTCAACGCGGGAAAGTTGATCCAGGAAGTCGCCCGCGCCGTGGGCGGCGGCGGCGGCGGCCGGCCGGACCTGGCCCAGGCCGGCGGCAAGGATCCCTCCAAGCTGGACGCGGCGCTCGGCCTCGTCCACGACTGGGTCGTCCGGTCTACGTCTACATGACCAGCCGTTCCACTGAAGGCCCGGTCGGCCGCCATCTGGCCATCCTCCGCACCGTCGCCGCCGCGGTCAGCCGCTCCCTTGATTTCGAGGAGGTCCTGGAGAAATCCCTCGCGGCCCTCACAGAGGTGACGGGGCACGAGCTCGCCTCCTTCCACCTCCTCACCCCCGACGGCCACTCGCTCATCCTCCGGGGTCACCGGGGCCTCTCCCCCCGGCTCCGCGACGTGAACCTGACGCTTCCCTTCGGCGAGGGGTTGATCGGCCACGCGGCGGCCCAAGGGCGCACCCTGGTGGTGGAGAATGTGCAGGTCTCGCCAGACCTCCTGCCGGCCGCGCGCCCCGTGGTGGAGGCCGAGGGGATCAGGGGCTTCGTCTGCGTTCCCATCCGGGCGCGGGACCGGATCCTCGGGACGCTCTCGCTCGGCCGGCAGACGCCGGACCCGTTCTCCGACGAGGAGGTGACCCTCCTGGAGGCAGCGGCCGACCAGATCGGCCTGGCGCTCGACAACGCGCGCCTCTACTCCGAGCTCCGGCGCCAGCTGGAGGAGCTTCGCCGCACCCAGGCCGAGCTGATCCACGCCGAGAAGCTTTCGGCCGTCGGCGAGCTGGCCGCGGGCGTGGCCCACGAGATCAACAACCCCCTGACGACGATCCTGGGTGAGATCCAGCTCCTCCTCCTGAGCAACCTGGGCAAGGAGCTGAAGGAGCACTTTCAGGCCATCTCGGATGAGACGGTGCGCGCGGCCCGGATCGTCCAGAGCCTGCTCCTCTTCGCCGGTCGCTACCCGCCCCAGCGCACCCTCTGCGCGGTCACCGACCAGCTCCAGCGCGTCCTCGACCTCAAGGGTTACCAGCTGCGCACCGACGACATCCGGGTGGTGACGGAGTTCGAGCCGGCATCGCAGGTCTGGGCCGACGAGAACCAGCTCCAGCAGGTCTTTCTCAACCTGGTCCAGAACGCCCACCAGGCCATGAAGGAAACCCAGGACCGGGGCACCCTCATCGCCCGCGTGCGCCCCCTCGAGGCCGGCGTGAGGGTGGAGGTCCTCGACGACGGCCCCGGGATTTCCCCGGAGCACCTGCCGCGGCTTTTCGACCCGTTCTTCACCACCAAGCCGCCGGGCGTGGGCACCGGGCTCGGGCTCAGCGTCTCCTACCGGATCGTGACCGAGCACGGCGGCCGCCTCTGGGCCGAGAACCGCCCCGAGGGCGGGGCGGCGTTCATCCTCGAGCTCCCCGTCGGCGTCCCTCCTGCCGAGCCCGGGGCGGCTCCGACCCTCCCACACAAGGCGCTCAAGGTGCTGGTGGTCGAGGACGAAGCGGGCGTGGCGGGAGTTCTGAGGGGCCTGCTCCGCCGGCTCGGCCACGAGGCCGAGGTGGCGAGGGACGGCCGGGCCGCCCTCGCCCGCGTGGAGAAGGCGAGCTTCGATCTCCTGATCGTGGACCTCAAGATGCCCGGGATGAGCGGCCGGCAGCTGTGGGAGGCCCTGAGAGAGTGCCGGTCGCCCCTGGCTCACCGCATGGCATTCATGAGCGGCAACGCGCGGTCGCCGGAGCTTCTCGAGCTAGTCAAAGAGGCCGGGGCGCTGACGCTCCCCAAGCCCTTCACCTTGGACGACGTCTCCGCCCTCCTCCGCCACGCCGCCTCCCGCCCCACTTAAATGTTTCTCACCTCTTCCCCTCTCCCCTCTGGGGAGAGGCAGGGTGAGGGGCGTTCACACCGCTTCCAGCAACAGTCCCTTCAGGTAGCGGGTCTCGGGGACATTCAGCAGGACTGGGTGATCGCGGCTCTGGGTGAGGGCAGCGTGCACTCGCACGGTCACGCCCGCGTCGGCGGCCGCCGCCCGGACGATCTCCTCGAACTGGGCCGGCGAGACGTGGTGGGAGCAGGAGAAGGTGGCGAGAATCCCGCCGGGGTTCAAGAGACGGAGCGCCCGCAGGTTGATCTCCTTGTAGCCCCGCGCCGCCGCCTCGAGCGCCGTCTTGGTCCGCGTGAAGGGCGGGGGGTCCAGCACGATCAGGTCGAAGCGCTCACCCCTGCGCTCCGTCGCCCGGAGGAGATCGAAGGCGTTCCCCTCCCTGAGTTCCGCCCGGTCCGCCACGGCGTTCAGTTCTAGGTTCCTCCGGGCGAGTGCCAAGGCTTCCGGCGACGATTCGATGGCCACGGCGCGCGTGGCGCCGGCGACGAGCCCCTGGCAGGCGAAGGCTCCCGTATAGCAGAAGACGTCGAGGAACGTCTTCGCGCGCGCCAGGCCGGCCACGAGCGCCCGGTTTTCGCGCTGGTCCAGGTAGAAGCCCGTCTTCTGGCCCCCCTCGATCGCCACCACGAACCGGCACGGCTCTTCCCGGATCTCCACTTCCGCCGGCCCCGCCTCGCCGATCCACCCCTGGAGCGGCTCCAACCCTTCCAGCCTGCCGGCCACCTCCTCGTCGTGACCGTAGTAGTGGGTGATTCCTTCGAGGCTCCGGAGGGCCTCGACGATCCACGGCCGGCAACGGGTCATCCCCAGGGTGAGGCAGCGGATCACGGCGACGGTGGCGTAGCGGTCAACGACGAGGCCCGGGAGCCCGTCGGCCTCGCTCCAGACGACCCTGAAGGCGTCGGAGGCGAGCCCGGCTTCCCGCCGGAGGGCGAGGGCCGCCTCGACCCGTCGCCGGAAGAAGGCGCCGTCCACGGGCTCGTCACGGCGGGTGAGGAGGCGGCAGACCAGGGAGGGGCGGGGGTTGTAGAAGCCGCGGCCGAGGAAGCGGCCCTGGCTGTCGAGGACGTCCACGGCCTCGCCGGCCTTCCAGGCGCCGACGACCTCGGCCACCTCGCCGCGGTAAATCCACGGGTGGCCGGCCCTGACCCGGCCGTCCCGGCCGCGCTTCAGAATCAGCTTGGCCCCGTCGAGGGCGGAGCGCTTAGCGCCGGCGGAGGACAACGATCATCATCAGGGGGTGCTTGGCGCGGTCGAGCACCTGGTGGGGCTTGAAGCCGTAGAACCACTGCACGAACTCGAATCCGCCCGCCAGCGCCACCAGCGCCTTCAGTTCTTGGGGGAAGACCATCCGGGAGAGGTGCTGCTGGTGGTAGCGCCGCATGGCCCCGTTCTCCACCACCTCGAAGTCCATGTCCTCCCTGAAGACCTGCGTGACGGGATTGACCGCTTCCAGCGCCGAGAAGGTAGCGCGCACGGTGAGCTTTCCCCGTCGCTGAGTCCAGGACCAGCGCCGGGCCGGATTCGTCCACGAGGAGGGGATGAAGCGGTCGAAGATATAGAGCCCGCCGGGCCTGACGGCGCGGGCGACGGCCTCGAAGTGGCTCAGGATCTGCTCGTTGGTCAGGAGGTGGCCCTGGGAGTCCTGCATGCAGATGGCCGCGTCCACGGGCTCGGGCAGCGTGAAGCGGCTCATGTCGGCCACGTGGAGGGAAACGGGGAGGCCTAGGGCCGCCGCCCGGTCGCGGACGTAGGCGATGTTGTCGCGGGAAAGGTCGAGCCCGACCATCCGGCAGCCCCGCCGGGCCAGGCGGAAGAGGTGAGGGCCGGTGCCGCAGGCGATGTCCAGGACACGCCGCGCCGGACGCCGGCTGTAGCGCTTGAAGCAGTGGACGAGGAAGTCAACCTCGGCTTTTCGGTTGAGGTCGAAGGCGACCTCGTAGTAGCGGGGCGCCGAGTACTCCTGCCGCGGCCTCGGCGGTCGGCCAGGATCGTGGTGCGTGGTCATTTTCCCCACCACGTCAGGATGGCTTCCCGGAGGATCCAGGAGCCGGCAATCCCGGTTCGCCCGGAAGGATCGTGGGCGTGGGCCACCTCCACCAGGTCCGTCCCCACCACGTCGCAGCCCTGGAGGAGCCGGATGAGCTCGACGACCTCTGGCACCCGGAGGCCGCCGGGCTCGGGCGAGCCGGTGCCGGGAGCCTCGGACGGGTCCAGGACGTCAATGTCGATCGTCACGTAGAGGGGGTGACGGCGCAGCTCTGGCAGGATCCCCCTGACGGCGTCGCCGGGGGAGATGGCGGTCACCGGAAAGAAGTTCGGCAGCCGGCGCTCGAACTCCTCCCGGGAGCCCGTCCGCATGCCGACCTGGAAGACCCGCTCCGGCGGCACCACCTCCATCACGCGGGCCATGGCGGAGGCGTAGCAGAAGCGCTCCCCGAGGAACTCCTCCCGCGTGTCGGGGTGGGCGTCGAAGTGGAGGATCCTGAGGCCCGGGACGGCAGCGGCCAGGACCTCGATGACGGGAAGCGTGGCCGTGTGGTCGCCACCCAGCATCACCGAGCGGAGCCCCGGCCGCCAGAAGCGGCGAATCTCCTCCCGGGCCGCCTCCAGTTGGACGCGCGGCGGGGCATCGGGCAGCTCGCAGTCGCCGAGGTCGGCCATGGCCAGATCCTCCAGGTCCCTGCCAAGGGCCGGCGAGTAGGTCTCGATGGAGTCGGAGGCCAGGCGGAGGTCCAGGGGGCCGCGGTCGGCGCCTTTCCTGAGGTTCACCGTGCCTTCGAAGGGGATGCCGAAGAAGACGACCTGGGCTTCGTCGGGGGAACGGGTGCAGGCGATGAAGCGAGGAGAAACGGGTCTCATGGGTCCCGGCCCGCTGGCGGTCCCTGCGGCCAGGCCGCTCGACCGGCTAGAGGATGTCCTCTTCTGACAGGAGCACGACCGCCGCCACCGCGCAGCCGATGCGCTCCACCCGGTGCTCGGCGGCGAACACCTTCCACTCCCGAATGGTCTCCCCTCGGACCCGGAAGGCCTCCTCCAGCATCTGGCGGATCGTCCGCTCGGCCTCGGCCCGGGAGGCCCCATCGTGGTACTCCATGATCACCCCTGGCCGGGTCCGGTCCTCGGGCAGAGCGTAGCCGACCGCGGCCGAGACCACCTGGCCGGGGACGTCCCCCGTCGCCTCGGCGTAGGCGGTGGGGATGAGGGCGCCCGGCTTGATCCTGGGGAGATCCACGATGTCCACGTCGGGGGGGACGATGCTGGAAACCTTGATGAGGTTGATGTTGCCGATACCCGCCGCCAGGAGCGCGTTGTCGAAGGCGTTGAGGGGCGTGGAGCCTTCCGCGGCCCCGGCGGTCGCCGCCACCTTCGTCACCTTTTTCCAGAGCATCCGACCCTCCTTCCGGATATAAATTTTCGCTCATCTTAGCGGCTCGACCCCGGAATGCAAGCAAAATTTTGGCCCGGCGGGGCTCCGGAGCCTCATTTTTTTCTTGCATTTGAAAAAAAGCGCCCTACAGTGAAAAAAATTCGACTAGAAAAAGATTTTTCGGAGGGAGGAGAGAAAGGAGGCTGATAGGATTGCAAGCTCTGGGACGGCACATGCTTCTCGAGTTGTTTGACTGCGACGCGCAGGTCATCAACAGCCTGGAGACCGTGAAGGGGGCGCTGGTGGAGGCTGCGAAGCGCGCCCAGGCCACCATCGTCGACGTTGTCTTTCACGAGTTCAACCCGTTCGGTATCAGCGGGGTCGTGGTCATCGCCGAGTCGCACCTGTCCATCCACACCTGGCCCGAATATCGGTACGCAGCGGTTGACATCTTCTCCTGCGGAGACGTCCTCAAGCCCGACGTCGCGGCCGACTACCTGGTCGAGCAGTTCGGGGCCGAGCGGGCCTCCATCGTCGAGCTCCAGCGCGGGGTCTTCGTTCAGAGCGCGTTCCCGATGCCGCACAAGCCGGTAGGGTTCCCCGGATGATCAATCCCCAGAGCTACAAGTGGTTCTTCGAGACCACGACGGCCGTCGAAGGGCACATGCACGCCATCGTCCGCACCATCGCCTCCGCCCAGACCAAGTACCAGCAGATGGAGATCCTGGAGCTGGCCGCCTACGGCAAGGCCCTGGTGCTTGACGGGCGGATCCAGTCCAGCCAGCACGACGAGTTCATCTACCACGAGGGCCTCGTCCACCCCGGCCTCCTCGCCCACCCCCGGCCCGAGCGGGCCATGGTGATCGGCGGCGGGGAGGGGGCCACCCTCCGGGAGATCCTGCGACACCCGTCGATCCGCCGCGCCCTCATGGTGGACATCGACCAGGAGGTGGTGGAGCAGTGCAAGCGCCACCTCCCCGAGATGCACCAGGGCGCCTTCGACGACCCCCGGACCGAGGTGCTCCACGACGACGCCCGGGCCTTTCTCGAGCAAACGTCCGAGCGCTTCGACCTGATCGTCGTGGATCTCACCGAGCCCCTGGAGGAGGGGCCGGCCTGCCTCCTGTTCACCAAGGAGTTCTACACCCTGATCCGCGATCGCCTGACCCCCGTCGGGATCATGACCATGCAGGCGGGGATGACCAAGGTGGGGGAGCTTGACTTCTTCACCTCCATCTGCCGGACGGTGCGCGAAGTCTTCCCGGTGGTGGCGCCCTACCAGACCTACATCTCGTGCTTCGCGGTTCCCTGGGGGTTCCTCGTGGCCTCCAAGGGCTCCGACCCCCGGAAGCAGACGGCCCAGGAGGTGGACCAGCTGATCGCGTCCCGGATCAAGGGCGAGCTTGGCTACTGGGACAGCCAGACCCACGCCCATGCCTTCAGCCTGCCCAAGCACATCCGCCGGGCGCTGGAGAAGCAGGACCGAGTCATCACGGACAAGCACCCGCTGATCGTCGCCTGACTCCGGAGCGGCGCCGCCGTCGCCTCCGGCCACCCGACTCTCTTCTTCTCCTCTCATGACGCCGGGTTCCCCTGACGTTCCTCCTCTCCCCCTCACCCTACCTCTCCCCAGTGGGGAGAGGAGAACAGGTGAGGGGCATTTCAGGGGGGCAGGGTGAGGGGACGTCTTGTCCTCGCCTCCGCCTCACCCCGGCGCGCCGACCTCCTGCGCCAGCTCGACGTCCCCTTCGAGGTGGTGCCCAGCGAGATCCCTGAGGTCTTGCCGCCCGGCCCCGTCAAGGATGCCGTCACGGCGCTCGCCCTGGCTAAGGCCCGCGCCGTCGCCCGTCGAGTGGGGCCGGCTGTCGTCCTGGGGGCTGACACGGCCGTGGTCCTGGCCGGCGAGGTCTTCGGCAAGCCGGAGCGTCCGGACGACGCCCGCCGGATGCTCCGAGCCCTCCGTGGCCGCGAGCACGAGGTGATCACGGGGGTGGCCCTGGTCGAGGCGCCATCGGGGCGGGAAGAGACGGCGGCGGTGGTGAGCCGGGTTCTGATGCGGGAGTACAGCGAGGCTGAGATCGAGGCATACGTCGGCTCGGGCGAGCCCTTCGACAAGGCCGGCGCCTACGCTGTCCAGGCCGCCGGCGGGGCGCTCGTGGCGACGGTGGACGGCTGCTACACCAACGTCGTCGGCCTCCCCCTCACCACCACCCGCCGCCTCCTGGTGTCCTGGGGCATAGAATGCCAATTCCTCGATGGGGTCAGGCATGCGTATTTGCGTAGGGGTGAGGAGACCACTGGCTAGTGATGAGCAGATATAGGCCTACGCAAATACGCATGCCTGACCCCTACTCGACTAAAGCGTCTCTGAGGCGGATTATTTCGCGTCGAGGAGGGGCTTGAGGGGGTCGAGGAGGAGGAGATCGGCCGGGCGGCGGGGGATGGTGACGCCCTTGGGAAATGGCGCCCGGCTCCGCATCTGGGCCACGCTCAGCTGGAGCGTCTCGTGGCGGACCCAGCCGCCGGGAACGTAGATCTCCCGGGCGCCCTCGAGCCGGGCGATGAAGTCCTCCTTGAGGCCGACGACGCGGGCGGGGAGGCGCGCCAGGAGTTCCTCGGTGGGCGCCGTCTCGACCCGTTTCACCGCCCGGAGCAGCGCTCGCGACAGCGCCGCGAGATCGGATGCCTTGGGCGGCCGATCGGCCCTGACGAAGAGGGCGGCGTGGATCGTCGGTCCGCCGAGCCAGCGGGCGGCCTCGTCGCGGCGGCGGAAGTCGGCCAGGATCGTTGCGTTGCCGTCCTCCACGAGGCGGCTGGCCCAGGGGTCGGAAAGGAGCCCTCCGTGGAGCTCGCCGGCTTCGAGCGCCGCCACCAGACCGCGCTCGCCGAGGCTCAGCAGGGAGAGCTGGGTGGCTTTGATCTGGTGACGGTCGAGCAGCGCAAACAGGAGCGGATGCTCGGGAGCGCCGGGGCTCGTGACGGCCACGCGCTTCCCAACCAGGTCTTCAATGCGCTTGACCGTGCCCCGATGGGCGGTAGGAACGAGGAGAGCGACGGGCGGCGCGGCGGTGAGGCCGAAGACGAGCCGGGGAGGCCTGCCGCCGACGGCGCCGTGGCGCAGGGCGGCCTCCAAGGAGGTCGCCGCCAGGTCGGCCTGTCCCTTGGCCAGGGCTTCGGCAGCGCCGGGCTCGGCCCGGGTGGTCCTGAGAGAGACCTGGAGCCCCTCCTGGCTGAAGTATCCCTCCGCCTCGGCCACGCGGAGGGGCAGATACTCGGGAGAGGTGTAGGGGCCGCTCACGGCCACGGAGAGGCTCACCTGGAGGAAGACGACGAGCGCGATCACGGATCGGACCTCCCGCTCAGTTAGACGCTGCCTGCTTCGCCGCTATGAGGCGCTGCTAATGCGGTTCGGGCCTCAGCACTGGTGGCCGGCCAGAACCCGCTTCGAGGTCGTGGTGGGGGCCATCCTCACCCAGAACACGGCCTGGAGCAACGTGGAGCGCGCTCTGGCCGCCCTCAGGGGCCGGCGACTCCTCACTGCCGCGCGGCTCTCCGAGCTTCCGCCTGGCCGCCTGGCCGGCCTCATCCGATCGTCGGGGACGTTCAGGGTGAAGGCGCGACGCCTCCGCGCCTTTCTCGCCTACCTCAACGGGCGCTACCAGGGCAGCCTCGACCGCATGAGCCGCGCGCCCCTCGAGGCGCTCAGGCGTGAGCTGCTGGCGGTGCCCGGCATCGGCCCCGAAACCGCCGACAGCATTTTGCTCTACGCCCTCGGCCGCCCGGCCTTCGTCGTGGACGCCTACACGCGGCGCGTCCTCTCCCGCCACCGCCTCCTTCCGCATGACGCGGGCTACCAGGAAGTCCGCGCCTTCTTCGAGCGTCACCTGCCGAGCGATCCCCGCCTCTTCAACGAATACCATGCGCTCCTGGTGGCGGTGGGCAAGGCGTACTGCCGGAGCCGTCCCCACTGCGGCGAGTGCCCCCTCCGCTTTGACCTCAGGGGGAGGCCGCCTCGAGGATGAGGCGGACGATCCGGTCGGCGGCGTCCGGCACCGCCAGGCTCCGGGCCCGCTCGCCCATCGCCTTGAGGCGCGACGCGTCCGCCAGGAGGCCGCGGACGCTCTCCAGCAGGCTCCGGGGCGTGAGGGCGATCTGGGGGAAGAGCACGGCCCCTCCGGCCGCCTGAACCAGCCGCGCGTTGGCCGTCTGCTCGTCACCGCTGGTCCCCGGCAGCGGGATGTAGAGCGCCGGCAGGCCCAGGTGGCAGCACTCGCTCACGGTCCCCGCCCCCGCCCGGCCCACGACCAGGCTCGCGACGGCATAGACGTCGCGGAGCTCGGCGCCCACATAGGGAATCAGGTGATAGCGCATCCTGAGGCCGGCGGGCAGGTCTCGGGCCTGGTTCTCGAGCCAGGGCCGGTCGCCCGTCTCGGGGTTGTCGCCGCACTGGTGGATCACCTGGCAGGTTTCGAGGAGCGGCGCCAGGGTCTCCCCCACAGCGCGGTTGATCGGGTGGGAGCCCTGAGCTCCCCCCGTCAAGTAGATGACGGGGAGCGCGGGGTCGAGGCCGAGGCGGGCCAGGCCGGCCTCCCGGGATCCACCCTGGAGCTCGGGGCGGAGGGGGTTGCCGGTCACGACGACTTTCTCCGGAGGGAACTCGGTTCCCATCTGGGGGAACGTGAGGGCGATCTTCTGCGCCATGCGGCCGGCAATGCGGTTGGCCAGGCCTGGGACGGAGGTCTGCTCGTGGACCACGATGGGGATCCTGCGCGACTTGGCCGCGAAGACGGTCGGCAGCGCGACGAAGCCGCCGGTGGCGAAGACGAGGTCGGGAGCAAGCCGCGCGAGGAGGCGCCGCGCCTGGACGACGCCCGCCGGTGCCCGGAGGAGGAGGTCGGGGAAGTTCTGCCAGTCCCAGTAGCGGCGGAGCTTTCCCGTCGGGATCGCGTGGTAGGGGAGGCCGGCCTCGGGAACGCGGCGGGCCTCGATACCCGCGCGGCTTCCAATCCAGTGGCACTCGATCTCGCGCTGCTGGAGCGCGGCCGCCACCGCGAGGCCGGCGCTCGTGTGGCCGCCCGTCCCGCCCCCCGCGATCACTACCCGCATGGGTGAGCCGCCCTCAGCGACTTCCCCCCTCACCTTTGTCCTCTCCCCCTCCAGGGGGAGAGGGTGGGGTGAGGGGGTGCGGGCGTTCCAGGGCTAACTCGATAAGGCGGGCGATCAGGTCGGGGTAGGGCAGGCCCGAGGCTTCCCAGAGCTGCGGGTAGGCGGAGGTGGCCGTGAAGCCCGGGATGGTGTTGATCTCGTTGACGAGGATCCGGTCCCCTTCGAGGAAGAAGTCCACGCGCGCCATGCCGCGGCAGTCGATGGCGCGAAAGGCCGTCACCGCCAGCTGCTGGAACTGCCGGGTTTGTTCAGGGGACACCGGCGCCGGGACCTTCAGCGTCGTGTGGCCCTCGCCGTACTTGGCCTCGTAGTCGTACCACTCCTTGTCGTAGAGGATCTCGCCGGGTAGGGAGGCCCTGGGCTCATCGTTGCCGAGGACGCTCACCTCGATCTCGCGTCCCTGGGCGGCGCGCTCCACGAGGAGCTTCCGGCCATGGCGCGCCGCCTCCGCCATCGCCGCAGGCAGAGCGTCGGGGGATTTGACCTTGCTGATCCCCACGCTGGAGCCGAGGTTCGAGGGCTTCACGAAGCACGGGTAGCCGATCCGCTCCGCCACCTGGGCCGCGACGGGGCCGGGCTCCCGCTCCCACTCGCGGGCCAGGACGACCAGGTGCTCGACCACAGGCAGCCCGGCTGCCCCGAAGAGCGCCTTCATGACGGCCTTGTCCATTCCCGCGGCCGAGGCCAGGACGCCGGCGCCGACGTACGGGATGCCGGCCAGCTCCAGGAGCCCCTGAACCGTCCCATCCTCGCCGTAGGGGCCGTGGAGCATGATCATGACCACGTCCAGCTCCCGCCTGAGGCCAGCGGGGAAACTCTCGGAGGGCTCCACGCTGACGAGGCCGGTGGCCCCGGGGTCTACCTTCTCAGCGCGAGCCACCAGTTCCTGTTTCACCGGGCTGGTGGCGTCGCCCGGCGACAGTTCGCCCTTGACGTTCTCGGCCAGGGCTTTGAGAGGATCACCCCCCACGAGCCAGCGGCCGTCCTTGGCGATGCCGATGGGAATGGGCTCGAAGCGGCTCCGGTCGATCGCCCGGAGGACGAAGGCCGCCGACGCGAGGGAGACCTCATGCTCGCCCGAGCGCCCGCCGAAGATCACCCCCACGCGGATCCGTCGCGCCATATCTCTACTCGGAGGGGGGCTCCGCCCCCCTTCCCCCTTGACGCAAGCGCGAGCGAAGGCGAGCCACCTCTACGGGCACCCGCGCCACTTCAAGTGGCGCGGGTCGTGGCAAAGCCCGCGCTCGAACCACCGTGATCCTTCGGGATGCGGACTGAACAATGGCGACGAGGCAACCCATATCTATCTGTGTACCACACTCCCCCGTTCTTTGAAGCCGACCACCAGCGGGCCGACCAGGACGCCGGCGGCGAGGAGCGTGAAGGCCCACCCCCAGGTCTCCGCCGCCGGTCGGCCCAGCTTGGCCGCCAAGTCGAGCACCGCTCCGAAGACGGCGGGGGCGAGGGCCCCGGAGGAAAACCCCACGGTGGACTGGAGCGCCATCGTCCGCCCGAGGTATGCCGGCTCGGCGCTCTCGGTGATGCTCGTGGAAAGAATCGCCGAGTCGGCCGTCACCATGATCCCGTAGAAAAGGGCCAGGGTGACCAAGGCGCCGAACGGCCACTGAAGCGCCCAGCCCAGAGTAAGGGAGCAGGCTCCCGACACCAGCATGATGACACTGATGAGGCGGGCTCGCCCCCAGCGGTCGGAGAACAGCCCCGCGATGGGGTGCGAG
The DNA here is from genome assembly GCA_001443385.1 of Candidatus Rokubacteria bacterium CSP1-6. Taxonomy (GTDB): domain Bacteria; phylum Methylomirabilota; class Methylomirabilia; order Rokubacteriales; family CSP1-6; genus CSP1-6. Next base: position 14,336 of record LDXP01000022.1, on the reverse strand, counting down.
ACCGCGCCGATCGCCAGCACCGCCGACCCGGCCAATCCGGCCTTCTGCGTGGCCAGCGCGAGGCTGGCCCCGCTCGCGGTGAGGCTCGCCGCGAAGAACGGCACGATCCATCCCCGCATCCCCATCAGCTCCCACGTGTGGGCGCCGTAGGCCACGATGAGGCGAAGCGCCGATCCGTTCCTCAGGACTGGAGCGAGTCCCACCCCACGCTCGGGCCTGGCGACGCGGGAGACGCCACCCGGCTTGAGGGTCACCGACGCGACGGCGGTGGCCAGGAATGGGCCGACGGCCGTGAGGGCGAAGGCGGCGCGCCACCCCCAGCGCGCGTTGGCCCAGGAGGTCAGGAGGAGCGAGACCGACGTTCCCAGGGTGAAGGTGGCGATGTAGCAGCCCATGGCGAAGCCCCGGCGTGAGGCGTCGAAGCGCTCGGCCACGAGGCGCATGCCGGGCATGTACGTGCCGGCCAGGCCGATTCCGGCGAGGGTGCGCAGGAGGAGCGCCGAGGCTCCGCCCTGGGCCCAGAGCGGGAATGCCAGTCCGCTGAGGCCGGCCCAGAGCGCGCCGGCCAGGTAGATCCGCCGGGGCTCGACCCAATCGGTCAGCGTGGAGAGGATGGCGACGGCCAGGATGTAGCCCACCTGATAGGCGGCGAAGATCACCCCCGCCTCGGTGTTGGAGAGGCGCCACTCGGTCTGGAGGAGCGGGAGGACGGCGGCGAAGTTGCTCCAGACGAGCATCGTGCCCAGCTCGGCGAGGCAGAGGGCGCCGAGCCAGCGGAGGTCCGCCGGGGCCGGCGTCACCGGGCGCCCCGGTGGGCTTGACGCCAGTTCCGCCAGCGCGCGAGGCGCTGGGCGATCTCCGCCTCGAGGCCGCGGTCCGTGGGCCGGTAGTAGATCCGCCCCTTGAGCGCGTCGGGGAGGTGCTCCTGGTCCACCAGGGCCTCGGGCGCGTCGTGGGCATACTGGTAGCCCTTGCCGTAGCCGAGATGGGCCATCAGGCCCGTCGGCGCGTTGCGGAGGTGGAGAGGCACGGGCTCGGTGGGCTTGTCGTGGACGTCCTGCTGGGCTTCGCCGAAGGCGACGTACACCGCGTTTGACTTGGGGGCGCAGGCCAGGTAGAGCGTGGCCTGGGCCAGCGCCAGCTCGCCCTCGGGAGAGCCGAGGAAGTGGTAGGCGTCCTTGGCGGCCAGCGTCAGCTGGAGGGCCAGCGGATCGGCGTTGCCCACGTCCTCGGAGGCGAAGCGGACCAGCCGCCGCGCGACGTAGAGCGGGTCCTCGCCGGACTCGAGCATCCGCGCCAGCCAGTAGAGCGAGGCGTCGGGGTCCGAGTCGCGGAGCGACTTGTGGAGAGCCGAGATCAGGCTGTAGTGCTCCTCCCCCGCCTTGTCGTAGAGGAGCGCCTTCCGCTGCGAGGCTTCGCGTATCGCGCCCTCGATCACGTGGCGGACGCCGTCGGGCCCCGCGGGGGTCAGCATCACGGCCAGTTCCAGGATGTTCAGCGCGCTCCGGGCGTCCCCGTTCGCCGATCGGGCGATCGAACGGAGCGCGTCCCCGCCGACCTCGGCCTTGAAGGCGCCCAGACCGCTCTCGGCATTGGTGAGCGCTCGGCCGAGGAGCGTGAGCAGATCGTCCTCCCCGAGTGGTTCCAACACATACACGCGGCAGCGGGAGAGGAGCGGTGAGATCACCTCGAAGGAGGGGTTCTCGGTCGTCGCTCCGATCAGCGTGATCGTCCCCTTCTCCACGTGGGGGAGGAAGGCATCCTGCTGGGCCTTGTTGAAGCGGTGGATCTCGTCCACGAAGAGGATCGTCCGCGTGCCCGTGCGCGCGCGCACGGCCTCGGCCTCGGCGATGACCTGGCGGATCTCCTTCACGCCGGAGAGGACGGCGGAGAAGGTGACGAAGTGGGCGCCGCTGACCCGCGCCAGGAGCAGCGCCAGCGTGGTCTTTCCCGACCCCGGCGGCCCCCAGAGGATCATGGAGTGGAGCTCTCCCGCTTCGATGGCCTTCCGGAGGATCTTTCCCGGGCCCAAGAGGTGTCCCTGGCCGAGAAATTCCTCTAGGCTCCGCGGGCGTATGCGGTCGGCGAGCGGCGCCGGCGCGGGAGCGGACTCGGGAGACTCGAAGAGATCCACGCCGCTATTATAGCGGCTCAGGCAACACTCAGCTCGGCGAGGAGGGCCCGGAGGAGATCGGCGTCATGGCGTTACCTCGCAGCCGCCCGCGGCGGCTCGTCGAGCCGCGCGAGCACATCCCGCAGGAGATCGATTCCCGCGCGGTCGATGGTCCGGTTCGACATGATGACCTCCACGGTCGGCGGCAGGGTCCCGCGCAGCTTCTCGGCCGCCTGCTCCGAGCAGACCACAACGGAGGTGGCCTCGAGCATCCGCTCGACGCTCCAGGGATCGTCGGCGCTGGCCAGGACCGTCTTCAGATGGGTGAGGCCTGCCGACTGGACCGAGCGGAGCAGGTTCTGGGTCCCCTTCGGCGTCCCGCAGACCAGGCCCACCGTGGTCCCTTCAGGAAGCTCGCTGAGGCGGAGCAGGGTGGAGATGTTCGCCTCCGTCAGGAGCGCCACCACGGGGACCGATTCGCCCGCCAGGGCCGCCTTGACCTCGTGGATGTGGAAGAACGTCGTGATGACGACGCCATACCCCACCATCTCGCGGACGAAGGAGGGATCGCGCCGCGCCCGCTCGGTCAGGTCCTCCACCAGCATGCGGTCCACCGCGAGCGGCAGCTCCGCTTCCAGTTCCTCGCGGAAGCGCGAGACCTCAGGCCAGTTGCACTCGATCACGAGCGCCCGGGTCCGCTTCGCTTTCCTGGCTTGCGCGACCGGGGCCCGGGTCGCCGCGGTGGCCAGGAATTCCTCCGCGGAGTAGCCGAGGCGCCGGGCCCGCTCGAGCGTTTCGTCCACGAGGCGATCGAGCCCCCGGGCCATCTTTCCTTCTCCCGTCGGGGGGCGGTCGGCGACGAACGTCCCGCGCCCCGGCCGGCTCTCCAGATAGCCCTCCTGCTGGAGCTCGGCCAGCGCCTTGGCGGCCGTGTTCGGGTTGATCCGGAGGAACCCGGCCAGCTGGCGGACCGTCGGCACCTGGCTTCCCGGCTTGAGGGCACCGGTCATGATGAGGTGGCGGATCTGGGTCTTGAGCTGGACGTGCACCGGGACCGAGCTCTCCCGGTTCACCCTGAGGCCGGAGGGCGGTACGAGCCGCAGGCCCTCACGCGGCGGCACACTTGGCCTCTACGTCGGGTTCGGCCGCCCGGGCCTGGAGCCAGGTGCCGACGCGGATGAAAAGGGCGCCGAGCCGGAGCTTCAGGGTGGGGCGGTCGGCCAGGGCCAAGCGGATCATGGCGTGCCGGGCGGCATACTGCCGGGCTTGATCCAGCCGATATCTCGCCAACCACTCCAATTCGTACAGGTTCATGACTGATCCTCTCCTTCCGTATAGTGTACTAGTACGTTAGTACGCTACCTCGTGGCCTGTCAAGGAAGAAAGCTTGGATCTCTCAGGAGGTTATACGGGCAGCGGTCCGGGTCGGGTGGGGCGCGTCTGTGATAGGCTGGGGAAGGATGCTGGCACGCCGGCTCGCGACGGGGGTCATGGCCCTGGGGGTGGCCTCCCTCATCTATAGTGGGGGCCCGCCGCCAGTATGGGCGATCGCTGAGGCCGACCGGCTCTGGCTGGTCGGCGAGCACGCCTTCGCCGACCGTCTCTACGCCGTCTCCCGCCGGGCTCTCGAGCGCTTCGTCAAGAGCTATCCGACCGAAGCCCGGGTGGGCGAGGCCACGCTGCTCCTCGGCAAGAGCCAGTTCGGCCTCCGCGAGTTCCAGGCCGCTCTGGAGAACTTCAGGAAAGCCCAGCGCCTGACGCCGCCCCCGGGGCGCCCCGAGGAGGCGCGCTTCTGGGAAGCGGAGACGCTCTTCCGGCTGAAGCGCTACGCCGAGGCGCGCGCGGTGTACGATGCGCTCCTCGCGTCCAATGCCGCCGCCCCCGTGGCTCCGGATGCGATGTACGGGCTCGCCTGGGCCGACCTGGAGCTGAAGCGCCCCGAGGCGGCGGCGGGCTCCTTCCACCAGTTCCTCGCGGCCTGGCCGGACTCCCCCCAGGCGCCGTCAGCCACGTTCTATCTGGCGCGCACCCTCGTGGAGCTGAAGAAGCCCGCCGATGCGATCGCCCTCCTCGCGCCCTTCGCGCGCCGCTACCCGAATCACGCCCTGGCGCCGGACGCCCAGTACCTGCTGGGGTGGAGCCGGCTGGCTGCCGGGAAATCCTCGGAGGGGCTCCAGGACCTGAGGGACTTCGTCGCCGCTCATCCGCGCCACGAGCTCACCGTGGCCGCCCGCCGGGCCATCGCCGACGCCCTCCTCAAAGGGGGCAAGAAATCCGAGCTGGGTCAGGAGTACCAGTCCCTGATCGCCCAGGCGCCGCCCACCGCCGAGGGGCTCTACGACGCGGGGCTGATCGCCCAGCAGCTGGGACGCCAGAAGGACGCCGAGGCGGCGTGGCGCCGGCTGCGGACGGAGTTCCCGAAGCACGCCCTCGCGACGCGTGCCTCGCTGGAGCTGGCCCAGGCGGCGTTCAAGCGGAGCCAGTTCAAGGACGCGGCGGCGCTGGCCAAGCCCGCCAGCGAGAGCGACGACGAGGCGGTGCGGCTCGAGGCGCTCCTGGTCGTGGGTGAGAGCGAGCTCAAGCAGCGGCGTTTCCAGCCCGCGCTCAAGGCGTTCCAGGCTGCCGCTGCGACCGAGGGTATTGACGCCGCGCTCAGGTATCGCGCCCTGGCCGGGAGCGGGCTCGCGCATGAAGAATTGGGGCAGGTTCAGGAGGCGGCCCGGCTCTACGCCCAGGTCGCCGCCGACAGCCCCGATAAAGCGCTGAAGCAGTGGGCCAAGGACCGGCTGGCGGCGGTGCGCGCGAAGTCCAAGCCGCCTGCCCAGCCGAAGGCGGAGAAGCCCAAGTCATGAAGCGCAGGGTCGCGTGGCTCTTGACGGCGATCTGGCTCTGGCCGGCTCTGGCCGGCGCCGCGACCCCGCTTCCGCTGGAGCTGCCGCCGCCGGATCTCGCCCCGCTCATTCCTCTCGCGGCGCCCCCGCTCGACAAGCCGCCGGTGCCGCTCCCCGAGGTCTCGGTGCCCGACCCGCCCCGCGCGCTGCCGGTGCTGCCGGCGCCGCCGCTGGCTGCGGATCCTTCGGGGAAGCCGGTGGCTCCGCTGTCGCCGCCGCGGCTCCTCGCGTGCAATCCGCTCGGCACGGTCTTCGGCGTGGCCTCGGAGCTTCTCGAGTGCGGACGGGCGCGCTTCCAGCGCGACGAGCTGGAGGAGGCGCGGGCCGCCCTGGAAGGAGCCGTGCGCGGCGGTGGCGACAGGGCCGTGATCCGGGAAGCGCGGTACTGGCTCGCAGAGACGCTCCTGCGCCTCGGCCGTTACGAGCCCGCCGAGCGGAACCTCCTCCTGGTCGCCCAGGAAGGAGCGGCCGACGAGCTCACCGCCTACGCGACCTACGCGCTCGGGTGGGTGGCCCTCAGGCTCAACGACCCCGCCCGGGCGCTGGGGCGCTTCGACCAGCTCCGGCGTGGGGCTCCCGTTCCGGGCCTCGCGCCGTTCGTGACGCATGGGCGTGCCGTCGCGCTCTACGGGCTGGGCCGCTTCGAGGAAGGGCGCGAGGCCTGGCAGGGGCTCCTCAAGCTCTCGATTCCGCGCCCGCTGGCGATCGAGGCGGCCTTCTGGCTCGGCGACACGCTGGGCCGGGTGGGCGCGTACAAGGGGGCCGTGGAGAATCTCCAGCGCTTCACCGGAGCGGGGCCGCATCCGCTCATCGAGACGGGGATCCTCCGGCTCGGCTGGTGGACTCTGGCCGCGGGGGACGCGCTCGAGGCGGCGAAGGCGTTTCGCTGGCTGCAGTCGGCCTATCCGCGGACCACCGAATGGGCCTGGGCCCGCGTCGGCCTTGCCCGGGCGCTCCTGGCGCTCGGCGACTGGCCGGGAGCCCGCGAGGAGATTCGCCAGCTCCAGGCCGCGGGGCCGGGCCACCCGCTCGTGCTTCCCGGGCTCCTCATCCTCGGGCGCTGGGCCGTGGAGCACAATGCCTTCGAGCCCGCCCACGCCGCGGCCCAGGAGATCCTGGCCCTGGACCTCGCCCCGCAGGATCGCGCGTACGCGCTCCTGCTGAACGGCGAGGCCTATCGCCGCGAAGGCCAGGGCAGCGAGGCGCGAGGGCAGTTCGAGCTCGTCAGAGACACTCAGCGAGGGACGCCTCTCGGTTGGACCGCGGCGCTCCGCCTGGCCCAGATGGACGTGGAGGCGCGGGAATTCTCCCGGGCCGCGGGGGAGAGCGCCGAGATCCTCAAGCAACCGCTTCCCTACGACGTGCGGGCGCTGGCGCTGCTCCTGCACGCCGAGGCCGCGTACCGGGCGCGTGATTGGGATGCGTGCGCAGCCGGCTTCAGGCGCTTCCTGTCGGAATTCCCCGGTCACCCCCAGGCCGGCGCGGCCGCCCTCTCGCTCGGATGGGCGGAGCTGAGGCGCGGCAACGGCGCGGCCGCCCGCGAGCGCTGGGTGGCCTTCGCCCGTTTCTTCCCAGCCGACCCGCGCGCGCCGGAGGCGCTGCTCCTGGCTGCCGAGCTGGCCGGTGAAGCGGGAGATTCCGGCGCGAAGGATCTGCTGGACCAGCTGCTCGCCCGGTATCCCGCCTACGCTCAGGCGGACGTCGCCCGCCTGAACCGCGCGATCCTCAATCTCCGGTCCGATCGGATCCGCGAAGCGCGCGAGGAGCTGACCGCCCTTGTGAAGCAGTCGCCGCTCTCGCCCTTTCTCGGGCGCACCCGGCTGGCGCTCGGGGTCGCGCTCCTCGCCCGCGGCAGCGTGGAAGAGGCGGAGCGGGAGTTCAAGGAGGCGCTCCAGCAGGGTGAAGGCGCCCTGGCTCATCTCGCCGTGGGGAGTGCCGCCCTCGCCCGCCGCCGGTGGGACGCGGCCGCGCGCGAGCTCACCGAGGCGCGCGACGCCGGGACCGCTTCCCTCAGCCGCGCCGCCGAGTACGGGCTGGTCGCCCTGGCCTTCAACGAGGGAAAGCGCGACGAATTCCGGAAGGCCGCGGCGTCGCTGCTCCAGTCGCCACCGTCCCCCTCGCTCATGCCGCCGCTCCTCTACGTGCTGGCGGCCCTCGCCCTGGAGGACGGGAAATGGAGCGAGGCGCGGGCGCTGACCCTGCGCCTCCCCAACGACTACCCGGGGAGCGACGCGGCCGACGACGCGCTCTTTCGCCTGGGGACCGGGGCCTCCGCGGGCGGGCAGTGGGCGCTGGCCCGCGAGGCGTTCCAGCTGCTCGAGGATCGCTATCCCAAGAGCCCGCTCGCCGAGGATGTCCGCCTCGGGCTCGCCGAGGCGCTGCTCCGGAGCGGCACCGCCGCCGAGGCCCGCGGAAGGCTAGAGGCGTTCGTCGTTTCGGGGTCGGGAGACCCGCAACTGCCGCGGGCGCTTCTCCTCCTCGCGCAGGCGCGGGAGGCGACGGCGGATCGCGCTGGGGCGCTGGAGGCGTACACCCGGCTGGTCACCGACTACCCGCGGAGCGAGGGGATCCCGACCGTCCGGATGGCGCAGGGGCGACTCCTCCTGGAGGCGGGGCGGTGGGACGAGGGGCGCCAGGCCCTCGAACGCGCCCTTGCCGGCCCCGATGAGGCCGTCGCCGTCGAGGCCGCGTTCACGCTCGGCGAAGGGTTCCGCGCCCGCGGGGCGCAGGAGGACGCCGTCGAGGCCTACCTGACCGCCGCCTACCTGGCGCCGGCCTCGGCCTGGGGTCGCCGCGCCCTCCTCGGCGCCGGCCAGAGCTTCGCCGCCCTCAAGCAGACCGAGTCGGCCGTCATCGTGTTACGCAAGCTGCTTGCCCAGCCGGAGCTCGCCCCCGAGCTCGCCCAGCAAGCGAAGCAGGCGCTGCAGCAGCTCGGCCAGAGCCCCTGAGCGGCCCGGCCTCGCGGCCGCGGGTGGCCTTGACACCCTCCTTCGGCGTGTGATTACATACCTGGCGTTCCGGCTCTTGCCGTTCGTTCCGCCCACTGCTTGTGGGGGTTCAACCGGGGACGCCCTAGAGTGAGGGGCAGGTCCTCAAAGGAGGAGACGCAGATGGCTGGGGAAACCGTCAACCGGCGCGAGTTCATCAAAGCCACTGGAGCGGGGGCTCTGGCGACCGGGCTCGGGGCCAACATCATCATCCCGGGCCGGTCCCACGCGGCGAAGAAGACGCTCCGCATCCTCAACTGGGTCCACTTCGTCCCGGCGTACGACGAGTGGTTCAACAAGAAATACGTCGTGGAGTGGGGCCAGAAGAACGACACCGAGGTGACCGTGGACAACATCGGCATCGCCGGCGTCAACGCCCGCGCCGCCGCCGAGGTGTCGGCCCAGAAGGGGCACGACCTGTTCCTGTTCAACTGGCCGCCGCCCTCCTTCGAGGAGCAGACGGTGGACATGAAGGACGTCTACGCCGAGATCGAGAAGAAGGTCGGCAAGCCCATCGACCTGGCGATCAAGAGCACCTACAATCCGAAGACGAAGAAGTTCTACGCCTTGTCGCCGTCGTTCACGCCGGACCCGGTGAACTACCGGAAGGACCTGTTCACGGAGGTCGGCCTGCCCAACGGGCCCAGGACCTGGGACGAGGTCCGGGTCAAGGGCGCCGAGATCAAGAAGAAGCGGGGCAACCCGGTCGGGATCGGCCTCGCCAACGAGATCGACACCGCGATGGCCATGCGGACGATCATGTACTCGTGGGGCTCCCACGAGCAGGACGAGGCCGGCAACCTCACGCTCAAGTCGAAGCAGACCCTGGACGCGATCAAGTTCGTCAAGGCGCTCTTCCAGGAGACCATGACGGACGAGGTGTTCACGTGGGATGCCTCCTCCAACAACCGGGCCGTCGTCTCCGGCAAGGTCTCCCTGGTCCTGAACGCCATCTCCACGACGCGGACGGCCGAGAAACAGGACGACCCGGCCATGTCGAAGGAGATCCAGCTCGCGAAGGCGCTGCGTGGGCCGGTGCGGGCGATCGGGCTGGAGCACGTGATGCAGTGCTACGTGATCTGGAAGTTCGCCGAGAACATCGACGGCGCCAAGAAGTTCCTCGTGGACTACGTGACGAACTTCCGCCAGGCCTTCGTGGCCGGTGAGTTCTACGACTTCCCGTGCTTCGAGAAGACCGTGCCGGACCTGCAGAAGCTCATCGCCAACGACCCCAAGGCCCACCCGCCCGACAAGTACAAGGTGCTCGACGACGTCCTCAAGTGGGCGACCAACGTGGGCTATCCCGGCTACGCCACCGCGGCCATCGACGAGATCTACGGCACCTGGGTGCTGAACGTCATGTTCGCGAAGGTGGCCGCCGGCAAGGCCACGCCCGAAGCGGCGCTGGACGAGGCGGACGCCGCCTGCCGGCGCATCTTCGGCAAGTGGAAGGAGAAAGGCTTGGTGTAAGCCGCTCCGCGTAGCGGCGCGTTCGACGGCAGGAGGCTCCCGATGACGGAGCCTCCTGCTATGTTGGACCGACGATGGCCATAGTCGAAACCAGAGATGTGCGGAAGCACTTCGGCGACGTTCACGCTGTGGACGGTGTCAACCTCACGACCAAGGAGGGCGAATTTCTCGTCTTGCTCGGCCCGTCGGGGTGCGGCAAGACCACGCTCCTCCGGATGGTCGCCGGGCTCGAGGATCCGACGGGGGGCGAGATCCTGATCGGCGGCCAGGTGGTCAACGACTTGCCGCCCCGGGCCCGGAAGATCGCGATGGTCTTCCAGAGCTACGCCCTCTACCCACACATGCGGGTGTTCGACAACATCGCATTCCCCCTCCGAGCCCAGGGTGTGCCGAGGGCCGAGATCCCCCACAAGGTGGAGTGGGCCGCGGGACTCTTCGGGATCGAGAAGCTTCTGCATCGGAAGCCCCGGGAGTTGTCGGGCGGCGAGCGCCAGCGCGTCGCCCTGGCCCGGGCCGTGGTGCGCGAGCCGGCCGTCTTCCTCCTCGACGAGCCGCTGTCGAACCTCGACGCCAAGCTCCGCACCTCGGCGCGCGACGAGCTCCAGCAGTTCCAGCGCCGGATCGGGACCACCACAATCTACGTCACCCACGACCAGGTGGAGGCGATGGGGCTCGGCGACCGGATCGCGGTGATGCAGGGTGGCAAGGTGCGGCAGATCGGGACGCCGCAGGAGGTCTACGACGAGCCGGCCGACACGTTCGTGGCCGGCTTCCTCGGCTCCCCCCCGATGAACCTGCTGGAGATCCCCGACTGCCTCGTGGGGTTCCGCCCTGAGCACTTCCTGCCGAAGGAGGCCCACGAGAGCCGCGATGGTCTCCTGGCCCTCAAGTTCCACATCAGCCGCATCGAGTACCTCGGCGCCGACCGTCTGCTTTACGGCGCGCTCGAGGGGAAGTTCCCCGACACGAAGGTCATCTCCAAGCTCGCCTCCACGGTGTCCACCCCGGTCCAGCCCGGGAAGACCCAGGACTTCGCGGTCCGGGAGAAAGACTTCCGGTTCTTCGACCGGGAGACCGGCCTCCGGACCCGGCCGCGGCCGGTCTGAGGCGGACGATGGCGACCCTCGAGCGCGACCTCCGCGCGCCGGCCGCGGGCCGCCGGTTCGGGTTCGTCCTGGACCGGCCGGAGTGGCTCGGGCCGCTCATGATCGCCCCCGCCGTCCTGTACATCGTGGCGATCGTCGGGCTGCCGTTCCTCCTGGCCCTCTACTACAGCGTCAGCGACATCAGCATGGGGAGGCGGACGCTGGGCTTCGTGGGGCTGAAGAACTTCATCAGCGTAATCCCGACGTCGAAGTTCCAGACGTCGCTCCAAAACACGTTCGTCTTCGCCATCGTCTCCCAGGTGCTGGTGATCATCCTGGCCAACATCCTGGCTCTGGCGCTGCTCAAAGAGTTCCGCGGGAAGTGGGTGGTGCGGCTCCTGCTCCTCCTGCCGTGGGTGGCGCCGATCTCGCTCGGCACGATCGGCTGGCTCTGGATCCTGGACTCCATCTACAGCGTGATCAACTGGACCCTGGAGGCCTTCGGGCTCATCACCGCGGACGGCTGGCCCATGTACCTCGGCAAGCCCTACCTGGCCATGGGATCCGTCATCACGGTCCACGTCTGGCGGCTCCTGCCGCTCGCCACGGTGATCATCCTGGCCGGCCTCACCTCCATCCCCAAGGACATCCACGACGCCGCCCAGGTGGACGGGGCCAGCTTCTGGCGGCACCACTTCCAGATCACGGTGCCGCTGATCCGCCCGATCCTCCTGGTGGCGCTCCTCTTCGGCCTCGTCTTCGCCTTCACCGACATGGTCGTGATCTTCGTCCTGACGCGGGGGGGCCCCTACGACACGACCCAGGTCCTGGCGAGCCTGGCGTTCTTCACCGGCATCCAGGGCGGCGACCTGGCCGAGGGCGCGGCCATCGCGATCTTCCTCTTCCCGCTGCTCCTGGCCGTGGCCTTCGTCTTCCTCCGGATCGCCCGGCGGAGCGAGGTGACCTGAGATGGCCGCCGGGACCGGGCGGCGCTGGGGACTCCGGGTGGGCCACTTCGGCGTGGTGGGACTGTTCACGCTCTTCACGGCCTTCCCCTTCTACTGGATGCTCGTCACCACGTTCAAGCGGACCAGCGACCTGCTGAAGCGGGGGAACAACCCGTTCGTCTACAACGAGGCGCCGACGCTGGAGAACCTCCGCGTCCTCTTCCAGGAGACGCTCTACGTGAGGTGGCTGGTGAACACCGCCCTGGTCGGGGTGGCGGTGGTGGTCATCACGCTGATCCTCGCGATCCCGGCGGGGTACGCGCTGGCCCGGCTCACGGGGCGGTGGGGGGAGCAGCTCGGGATCGGGATCTTTCTCACCTATCTCGTGCCGCCGACGCTCCTCTTCATCCCCATGTCGCGCGTGATCGGCGACCTGGGCCTCCAGGACTCCCTCTGGTCCCTGGTGCTCGTCTACCCCTCGTTCACGATCCCGTTCTGCACGTGGCTCCTGATGGGGTTCTTCAAGGCCATCCCGCGTGACCTGGAGGAGGCCGCCATGATCGACGGGCTGAGCCGCTTCGGCGCGTTCGTCAAGGTCGTGATCCCGATCTCGGTGGCGGGGGTCCTCACGGTGGTCATCTTCTCTTTCACGCTGGTCATGCAGGAGTTCGTCTACGCCCTGACCTTCATCTCCTCCGTCCGGCAGATGACGGTGAGCGTCGGGGTGCCCACCTTCCTGGTCCACGGGGACGTGTACTTCTGGGGCTCGCTGATGGCCGGCTCCTTCATCGCCAGCGTGCCGATCGCGATCCTTTACAACTTCTTCGTCGATCGCTTCATCGCCGGTTTCACCGTCGGCGCCATCAAGTAGCTGCGGCGGCCAGGGGGTTCCCATGAAGACCTACGCGGTGGTGTTCCTGAGCGTGTTTCTGGCGGAGCTGGGCGACAAGACCCAGCTGGCCACCCTGTTCTTCGCCACGAACCCGGCCCTCAGCAAGGTCGGCGTCTTCGCCGCCGCCGCCGGGGCCCTGGTGATCTCGAGCCTCCTGGCGGTCGTCGTGGGGACCCAGCTCGGCGCCTGGGTGCCGCCGGAGCGTCTGAAGATCCTGGCCGGGTTCGGCTTCATCGCCATCGGCCTCTGGATGCTCCTGGCCCGCTGAGGAGGGCGCGATGAAGGGCTACGGGGGGAAGATCCTTTTCGTGGATCTCGGCGACGGAGGGACGCGCGTCGAGTCCGTCTCCGAGGACATGGCTCGCGGCTACCTTGGGGGAAACGGTTTCGCCGCCCGGCTCCTCTACCGTCACGTGGGGCGCGGGGTGGATCCGTTCGACCCGGCCAACTCTGTTGTCTTCGCCGTGGGACCGATCACCGACACGACGGTGCCGGGGAACAGCCGGGCCTGCGTGGCGTCCAAGTCGCCCCTGACCGGGCTCTTCTTCGACTCGACCTTCGGCGGCCGCTTCCCCGCCACGCAGAAGCGCACCGGCTTCGACGCCATCTGCATCACGGGGCGGGCGAGGGAGCCGGTCTATCTCAAAGTCACGGAGGCCGGGGCCCGCCTGGAGCCCGCGCGCGCCCTCTGGGGCAAGACGACGCGCGAGACCGTGGAGGCCATCCAGGCTGCCGAGGGCGGGGACGCCGACGTGATGGCCATCGGCCCCGCCGGCGAGCACCGCGTGCGCTTCGCCTCCATGGCGCACTACTGGAAGAACCGCGAGGGGATCTCCGGGCGCGGCGGCATCGGCGCCGTCCTGGGCTCGAAGAACCTCAAGGCCGTCGTGGTCGCGGGGACACGAAAGACGGAGGTCGCCGATCCCGCGCAGCTCAAGGCCCTCGTGGACGAGACGCGCGAGCCGCTCAAGAAGGGCACCCAGGCCCTCTCCACCTTCGGCACGCCGTTTCTCGTCCAGCCGATCAACACCCTCGGCGGGCTCGGCGCCTACAACATCAAGAGCGAGGTGTACGCGGAGGCGCGGGCCATCTCCGGCGAGGAGATGAAGGCCCACTACCACGACAGGGACACCACCTGCCTCAAGTGCCCCGTGGCCTGTGGCAAGCAGTACGCCATCGGGGAGGGCGAGTTCGCCGGGCTCAAGGCCAAGATGCCCGAGTACGAGACGATCTTCGCGCTGGGATCCATGCTCGGGAACTCCCACGCGCCCTCGCTCGTCAAGGCCAACGACCTCTGCGACCTCCTGGGCATGGACACGATCAGCCTCGGCGTGACGCTCGCCTTCGTGGCCGAGGCCCTCGAGCGCGGCTGGCTTGACCCGAAGGAGGTCGGCGTTCCCTTCGGCTGGGGCGACTGGCGGGGGATGCTGGCGCTCGTCGAGCAGACCGCCTACCGCCGGGGCTTCGGTGATCGGCTGGCGGAGGGCTCCTGGCGACTGGCCGAGGCCCTCGGACCGGAGGCCCTCAAGGCCGTGTACGCTGTGAAGCGGCTCGAACTCCCCGCCCATTCGGCGCGAGCGCTCAAGGGCATGTCAATCGGCTACGCCACCGCCACGCGCGGCGGGAGCCACCACGACACGCGCCCGACACCCCAGTACGCCCAGGGGTTTGACCGGCGCGGCGTCGAAGGGAAGCCCGAGTTCGCCGTGCGGAGCCAGCACTTCACCGCCGTGGACGACTCCCTCGTCGTCTGCCGCTTCACCTCCGAGCGCGGCTTCGGCCTCTTCCTGGGCGAGCCCTACGCCCGGATGGTGTCGGCGGTCACCGGCTGGGACGTCTCGGTGGAGGAGCTGGAGCGGATCGGCGAGCGGGTGGTGAACCAGGAGCGGCTGTTCAACGTGCGCGAGGGCGTGAGCCGAAAGGACGACGTCCTGCCCTGGCGGGTCATGCA